>JBFLXC010000001.1:0-17065 GCA_040757435.1 Spirochaetota bacterium
CTTGGCATAGGCCAAGGCGGCTGGATCAGCCAAGGCGGATTGGATGCGAAGGTGGGAAAACAGGTAGGCCATGGTATCCAAGCCTTCCCTGAGCATGGATGGATCGAGGAGGAGGGATAGGCTGAATCCGTTTGTCTCCGCCCCTCCCTTGATCTCCAGGGGAGCGAGGGCGGCGAGGGCTCCGGCCGGCTCGGGCTCTCCCGGAGAAACTGCGGGGCCCCTGAACAGGATGAGCTCCAGGGTCTTGAACAGGCCGGCCGTGTTCTTTGTATGTGCAGAGATGCCCGCGTCGTAGGCCAGCGCGATCTTGAGGGCGCCTGAATGTTCCTGTGGCAGCAAGGCCACCGAGAGGCCGTTTTGGAGGCTGTAGGTCTCGATCCCGGGAGGGGAGGGGGGGGTAGTTGGCTGGGACGGGAGGGGCGGCGCCAGGGCGAGGGCGCAGAGGAGGAGGAAAAGCATCCTGACCCGGAGTCCAGGCTTAGGTCCCATGGATTGTCTCATCACGACAATAGTAGGAGTGCTGGAGGCCAAAGTCAACAAAGCGCTTGCCTCGCCTGAGCGGCCGAGCTAAAGTGTTCCTCCATGGAAGAAAGAAAAACCGGAGCGGCGGGCATGTTTTCCTACGGCATGGGAAAGTTTCTCGCGGAATTTCTGACGGGAGCCTTCGCGAGCCTGGTGTTCAAGTTCTATGAAACCGAGATAGGGCTCTCCGCTGGCTTGGTAGCCGCGGCGGTAGTCCTCTATTCGTTGTGGAACGCCCTCAACGATCCGCTGATCGGTTATCTGACCTCGAAGCCGACCTTGTTTTCCCCACGTCTTGGCCGTCGGTTTCCCTGGATAACCGTGGGAAGCTTCTCCTCCGCCTTGGCCTTCCTCCTGATCTTTTCCCCTCCCCGGGGCTCTGCGCTTCTTACCTTCCTTTGGCTCCTCATGGCCATCTGCCTCTACGACACCCTGTACTCCATGTGGGAGGTTAACTACCAATCCATCTTCCCCGACCGTTTCAGGACTGAGGAGATCCGGGCCAAGGCCGCCGGAGCCGCGACCCTCGTGGGGGTCCTGGGCGTGGCGGGCGGAGCGGTCCTTCCCACCTTCGTCGTCCGGTACGGGGAGCCGCGAAGCTACCTGGCCAACGCGCTTTTATTCGCCTTCCTCGGATCCATGGCCGCCATCCTCCTTTTGCCTGGAGTGAGGGAAAGCCCTGAAATGATCCGGAGGTTCTTGGACCAGGAAGCCAAGGCCGAAAAGTCTCCCGGCTTTGGCAAGCAGCTCAAGGCGGCCTTGGGAAGGAAGAATTTCCTCGCCTTCATAATCCTCTACTTCTTCTACCAATCCGCCACGATCTCAATGACGGCTTCCATCCACTATGTGGGGGATTATCTCCTGGGAGGCAAAAGCACGACCCTGATCTTCGCGGGCATGCTCCTGGGAGCCTTGGCGGGCATCCCCTTTTGGCTGGCAGCGAGGAAGAGAATCCCTTCCACTCAGAGGCTGCTCGCCCTTTCGGCCGTCGCCCTGGCGGTGTTCTGCCTGCCCTTGATGTTCGCCCAAGGCTACTACGCCTTCGTGGCGGCCATGTTCTTCTGGGGGATCGCCTTCGGAGGCTTCTGGATGCTCATGACTCCCGCCTTGGCGGACATCATCGACGAAATAGTGGTCGCCACCGGCAGGAGGGACGACGGGGTGTACATAGGATTCCGGGCTTTCGCGGGCAGACTGGCCTACGCAGTCCAGGCCCTTTCCTTTTGGATCGTCCACAGCCTTACGGCCTTCGAGGCTAATCCCCGGGGCGAGGCGGCGAAGTTCGGCATAAGGCTCCACACCGCCCTGATACCGGCTGTGCTTTTGGCAATCGGAGTGATCGTGTTCTTGAAGATGAACAGCTTGGATGCCGAAAGGGCCGAGAAGAACAGGGAAATGCTGAAGGCGATGAAACTGTAGGTTAAGGAGCGCCTTTTCCGCCCGGGTAGCCGCCTCCCGGGTTCCGGTCCACAAAGCTCTTCATAGCCTTCTCAATGTAGTCCAGGAATTCCTCTTTCGAATAACTGGCCTCGGCCTTCTCCGGATTTTCCACGAGCTTGCAGGGTTCGACATGGAAGGCTTTGCTCAATTTCAACCAGACCTTCGTGGAAGGAAAGCTTCGTCCGGTTTCTATGTTGGCTATGTACCCCGCGGAAACGCCCGAGAGCTCCGCCAAGTCCTCCTGGGAGAGGCGAAGGATGGCGCGGCGGATTTTCAAGTTGGAGGAAAAGCATTCCCGGATGTAATCCATTGCCTTGTACGATACTCGATGGACGGATTTTATCAATTTACCAATAAAAGGAATTTCACCTCCTATTAGGAGGCATTTTCCGAAGATAGGGAAGGGAGCCCCCATGCGGCGGCGTCCGTCATTGACCGCAGGGCGGTGGCCGTTTAGGATGGTCTCATGTTCGAAGCGCAGGTCTATGAGAATCGAAGGACTGCCCTCGCCCGGGAGATGCGGAACCGGGGGATCGGCCGTGGCGTAGTGCTCCTGCACGCGAATTTCAGGAGCCCCAGGACATACAGGGACAGCTGCTTCCCTTTCAGGCAGGATTCCTCCTGGCTGTATTTTATTGGCCTGGACCAGCCTGGAATGGCGACAACCTTGGATGTGGAGGACGGCTCGGCCATCCTCTTCGGCGAGGAGCCGACGATGGCGGACCTGGTCTGGACAGGGCCGCGTCCCCGCCTTGGCGAGTACGCGGCCCTGGCGGGCATAGGCGATTTTAGGAGCTACGATTCCCTGCCGGAGTATCTTTCCCGGGCCAAGGCCAAGGGTCTTGAAATTTTCACACTGCCCCGATACCAGGCGGAAGCGGAACAAGTCTTCGCCAAGCTCCTTGGAGAGCGCCCGGCGCTCAGGACAGGCGGGAGCGCCTTTGAGGGCGATATCGCCCTGGTGGATTCGGTCGTCGGGCTGAGGGAGATCAAGGATGCCCAAGAGGTCGCCGCCCTTGAGCAGGCCGCAGGAATTACAGCGGAGGTGCACAAGGCCCTGGCAAGGGCCCTCAGGCCCGGCTGGTCGGAGACCGAGGCCGCCAGCTTCGCGGCCCGGGCCATGCTGGAAAGGGGCGCCACGCCGGGCTTCGAGACCATAGCAACGGTACGAGGCGAAACCCTGCACAACCATCCCACGGGGCGCAGATGCCGGGAAGGGGACTTGTTTCTCCTGGACGCCGGGGCGGAGTTGGAATCAGGCTATTCCGGCGACCTTACAACAAGCTTTCCTGTTTCTCCCCGCTTCACATCACGCCAGAAGGATCTCTATTCCCTGCTTTCCCGGGTGTTCGCCGCGGCGATCGCAGACCTCGGCCCTGGAAGACTATTCCTGGACGCCCACCTCGCCGCATGCCGCGAACTCGCCAGAGGGCTCTCCGACCTAGGCCTCATGAAGGGGGATCCCGAGGAAGCGGTGGCCGAAGGCGCCCACGCCCTTTTCTTTCCCCATGGCCTGGGGCACATGATCGGCCTCGATGTCCACGACATGGAGAGCCTGGGTGAAGACAGGGTGGGGTACGGGTCCCTGGCCCGCAGCGGCCAGTTCGGCCTCAGGTCGTTGAGGCTCGCGAAGGCCCTGAAGCCCGGAATGGTCCATTCTGTGGAGCCCGGCATCTACTTCATTCCCGGATTGATCGACCAGTGGGAAGCGGAGGGCAGGGCGCGACAGTTCATCGACTACAAAGCCCTGGAGGCGTGGAGGGGCGAGGGAGGGATGCGCCTTGAGGAAGACTGGCTGGTGGAGCCTACAGGCTCCCGGCGTCTTGGGCAGGAGTTTTCCCGGCGGGTCGGGGACATAGAAGCCCTCCGCGCCTGACAATTGAATTATTCACGATCTTAAGGTATTCTTCATACTAGCATGAAACGTCATGTATTTAAAACAGTTATCCTGGCCTTGGCCATGGCTGCCCTTCTTCTCTTCGGCGTAAAAGCGCTCCGCCACGCACAGTCGGACCGGCAGCTTGGAACCGTGAGGACAGCCTTCGAGGCGATGGTCAACCTCGCCGCGGTCGCGATGAACGACGGCTACTTCTCCTGGTCCGAGCTGCGCTCCCTGGTCGGCGAAGGGGATCTGGAAACGGCAGGCGACCTCCTTGCCGACATCAAGCCCGTATATCCCTTCGTCGAGGACATCGCAATCAAGGCCGGCGCGCCGCCTTCGGAATCCTTCGAGATACTGGGAAGCGGCGACAAAGTGGAAATCACCTTTGGATTCAAGGATGATTTCGGCTTCGACGCCCTTCCGGGCTGGATAGCCGCGGTAACCTTGGACGCCCAGGCCATCCTGGACTCCCTGGGCTCGGACAAAAACCTGGTCATCGACGAAACAGCTGGAGTGCCCGTCGGATTTTCCATCCGGGCCCGATTCGTGGGACCTGCGCTGGGGTGGCTCGACTTCCTCCTCGTGGCCTTGGCATCGCTGGCCATGAGCTATCCCGTCTCCATGTGGCTGTGGCGGAAGAACATCTATTTTTACGAAACCAAGGGCTTGGAGTCCATAATCTATCTCTTCGAGCAGACCGAGAAGGTATCCGCCTCCCACTCCCGTCGCGTCGCGGCCTTCGCCCTCTTCCTGGCCATGAGGCTGGGATACGCGGGGAAGCAGCTCCGGGACATCTACACCGCCGCCCTCCTTCACGATATCGGGAAGATCAGCGTGCCCACGCCCATCCTCCTCAAGGAAGGCACCTTGACAAAGGCGGAATTCCAGAGCATCCGCGTCCACCCCATCAATTCCGCCCGGATCCTCAGGAATTTCAAGGAGCTTTCCCATCTGAGCCACGTGGTGCTGTACCACCATGAAAGGATGGACGGCTCCGGGTATCCCGAGGGACTCAAGGGAGAGGAAATTCCGGAGATGGCCAAGATAATCGCCGTGGTGGATGTCTTCGAGGCCCTTATCGGCTTCAGGCCTTACCGGCAACCCCTCAAGGCCGCGGAAGCCTTCGACATCCTCAGGGCCATGCCCTTGGACCAGCGCATCGTGGAGACCTTGGAGCGCGAGTATCCTTCCTTCGCCGGATTCAAGCCCCCCCGGTGGGCGGTCTCCTACGAACGAGTCCTGGAAAAACTCTGAGGATTCTTCCTGCCGCCGATGTCGCGGAAGGGATTCCTAGCGTTGCGCACCATGGCCTTGTAGGCTGCGCAGGCGGCGTAGTAGGCGTCCGGCCCCTTGAAGGTGGAAAATTCATCGCAGCGGTACAATTCCATCAAGTTCGGGAACCGGGGATCCAAGACGAGATCCTCCACCTTCCCGGGAGGAAGCTTGGGGAGGGCGGCGGGCAGCATGTGCCAGCGGATCATGAACTGCGCATCCGACACGATCGTTTCCTCAAAGCCGAGGCTCCGCAGGAATCGTGCGGCGATATGGGCCCCGATTTCGGCGTGCTTGTCGAATTTCCTTCCTTCCGCTGCCTCAGAATGCGGCTTGCCGACGTCATGGAGAAGGATGGCCAGGGAGAGGGTGAGGTTGAAGCTCTTCCTATGACCCAGGGCTTCCATGGTATGGGACCAGCCCCCGCCCTCGGGATGGCAGTCCTTGGCGTGGTCGACCTGGAGCAGGTCGTCGAGGATCGGCCAGTATTTTTGTATGAATCCGCTTTTTCTAAGCAATTCGAAGGATCGCGATGATCCCGGACCTTGGAGGATGAAGGTCAGGAGATCCTTTTGCCACAGAAGGGAAGGAGCCTCGGGGATGGGAAGGGGAGGGAGGCTTTCCTCCGTCGGGGAAGGAAAGAATCGCGAAAGGATGGCGGCGGTCTCGAAAAGGGCTCCCTCCTCGCTCGAAGGCCGGGGCTGGAAATTCCTGCTCTTTAAGGCTTCGTATACGCCTTCGGGATCGTAGAATCGGCCGCTCCGGGGGTCCCGCTTGAACCTGCCCATTTCCGTGACGCCCGCCTTGCCGCCGTCCTCCAGGCAGAGGATCCGGGCCTCGAAACCGATCGCGCTTTTCCGCACGCTCACATCGGCGTAAGGGAGGGAGGGATATTCTATGGCGTCGAAGGCCTTGGCCAGGTCCACCATGGATCCTTGGATGGCGAAAAACTTCACCGGATATTCCATGGCATGACCGAAATAAGAGTCTATGGCGGTCGGTCCGTATTCGAAGTAGGGTATTCGGGCTTTTTCCATCGCCCGGTAAAAATCGATCATGGCTTCCTTAGGGAACAGAGCTCCTCGAGCGTCTCCAGTATATCGCTCTTGGGATCGACGGCAAGGTCGATCCTTTCGATACCGCCGGGTGAGGCATAAGATACGGAAATGCCGTAAAAAGGGCTACCGAAGAAAAAATCAAGGAATTTCCTCTTTCTGCGCTCCACGCCAAGGATCGAATCCCTTGGTATGGCCACATCCTCCACGGCTCCGGGATCGGGGCTCCGGTCCTTCCTTCCAATCAAGGAGGAGAGCCAGGAGTCGCCGGGTATCCTGCGGTACCGCAGGCTTCTGTCCGTGAGGATCAGCAGGCCCCATTCGTTTTTATCCCTCCCTGAGCCAAGCCTCTGGCACATGGTCTTGGAGAGAGGTTTTTCCCCCGTCTGCCGCTCGAATTCCGACCAGTAGGCCGCCGCGCTCTCGTCCATACTCTACCGCCTTTTTTTAGGGATTCAAGTCGAAGCTCCCCGAGATGATTCCCCTGACTATCCAGGAAGCCAGGTGATGGCCCGCAGCCTGGGGCACAAAGGGCGAGGAAGCCTGGATGAATTTCCTTCCTGGATTCTCTTCCTCCGAGACCTGCGGCTTGACCGCCTCCTCGTCGGACCAGAGGGCCGGGAAATCCTGGACGACGCCCAGGTCCCTGAGATTGGCTCGGATCCTGCGGGCGAGGGGACAGCCTTGGATTTTCCAGAAGCTGCCTATCCTGAGGCGTCCCGGATTAAGCCTGCCTGCGGTGCCCATGCTGGCGATGAAACGCCGCTCGCCCTCCAGAAGCCCGGCGATCAAGCTGGTCTTGGAAGCCAGCGAATCTATGCAATCCGCATGGGCTTCCGCCTGGGAGTCGATGATGTCCAAGGCTTCCCCGGGAGAAAAGAACCTTTCAACGCCAACGATCTCCACATCGGGATTCACGTCCCTGGCGAAGCGTTTGAACACCTGGACCTTGGACTGTCCAACAGTGGACCGGTAACCGAAATAGAGGCGGTTGAGGTTCGTGGCATCCACCACGTCGAAGTCCACCACATACAGTCTGCCGATGCCGGAGCGCACGAGATCCATCGCGCAGGCCGCTCCCACGCCCCCTAGACCGTACACAGCGGCTCTGGATGATTCCAGACGGGTTTGGGCTTCCGCGCCGACTAGGTTCTTCATGCGCCGTGAAAAGTCACCCATGGGTTCCTCTCATTTCATGGAAGACGGGCTTTGCCTATAGGCAGAAGGCGCGGAGAAAATTTTCCCTGAGCCTTCCGTCCATCTCTTCCCTTGGGATGCCCTTGAGCCGAGCGATCCGGCCGGCGACCTCATCCAAGACCGGCAGGGATGTATGCGCCTGGCCGAAGGGAGGCTGCCAGGGGGCGTCGGTTTCGGAGAGTAGCCGATCGGGGCTCAGGTAGGCAATGCTCTCTTCCGCATGCCGGGCCCCCCTAAGAAGGGGAGTGCCGAAGGAAAAGTAGGCCTTCACGCCCTGGTCCAGGAAGGCCTTGGCCTCCAAGGCCCTGCCGGGCCAGCCGTGGAACACAACTCCCGGAAGCAACGCCAGGGAGCGGCCATAGCCCCTTAGTATGTCCGTGGCCTTCCTTATGTGGACCACCATGGGCAGGCGACGCCGCGCCGCCAGGCGGAGTTGGAACTCAAAGGCCTTCCTTTGGGCGTCCAAGGAGGCGGGGTTCCTTGTCCTCTTGGGGACGTCGCCGAAAAAATCGAAGCCCGCTTCCCCGACGAAGGATATCTTTCCCTCCTCGGCCAGGGATTCGGCGAATTCCGCCGTGTCATCCCTGATGCCTTGGGGGTGGATGCCGAAGCCGAGGATGCAGGAAGGAAGAAGACCCGCCAGGAAGACGGACCTCCTGTGTTCCTCCTCGTCATGGGACACCGCGGCCCCGATCCAATCCCTTCCGCTGACGAATCGGTGGAACTCCGGATCCCGGGATTCAAGGTCAGCGAGGTGGAGATGGGCGTCGGTAAGCACGGTAGTATTGTGAGCGGCCCTCGAAGTTCCGTCAATCCTAGGAATTTTTTTTATAAAAAGAGAAAAAAAGAGCGAAATATTGTCCAAAGGTATTGAAAAAATAATGTGCCATGAATTATATTATGCAATACAAGGTATTTTTAAGGAGCGAACCATGGAAGCGATTCTAATGGATCTGAAGCGCGCGATGCGATCGATCCTCGGATCGCCGCACGCGGTTTCCGGTGCGGTAAGAAGAAGTGGTGTCGATGCGGTTTCCGGGCCAAGGAAGGCGAAACGCCGCTACATGGCGCCTGCGGCGACCATGCGCGACGTATACGGCCGGTTGGGCAAGCCGGACATCTATTCCGGAAGGGAGATGTTCGAGTACTACGCCCTCATGGCCAGCCGTGAGCGGGGGATATTCTAAGCCCCCGGTTTCGCCTGCCGAGCTACGCTCGGGAAGGGATGGGTCGCCGGAGGGGCGGAGGGGATTTCGCCGGGGTGCGTTGCGCGGAATTCTTCTCCTGCCTTTCCGGCGAAATTCGCCCTCCCTCCCGGAAAGGAAAGCCCATGGATCAATCCCTGGAGCTGTTCGAAAAGTGGAAAAGCCAGTTCAGGAAGGGTTTTCTTGAACTCTGCATACTGGAGCTCCTGGGTTCGAGGGGCAGAAGCTACGGCTTGGAAATGATGGAGAGCCTGAAAGGCATCGGCATAGACCTGTCGGAAGGAACCCTCTATCCCCTCCTCATGCGCATGACAAAGGACGGAAGCATAGCCTCGAGCTGGGAAACGCCCGAGGTCGGGCATCCCAGGAAATATTATTCCATCACATCGTTGGGAGCGCTGTTGCGCGCCCAGATGCTGGAGGAATACGATAGGAGCGAGCGTGCCAGGTCGCGGATTTCGGATATTGGAGCAGGCCGATGACAAAACAGGAATACATCCAATCACTCTCCCGGGAGCTATCTGGGTTCGACGAGGAATCCAGGCGGGACATCCTGATGGAGATCGAAGACCATATTGATGAGCTTCTGCGCAGCCACCCGGAGGAGGATGAGGCGAGCATAGTGGCGGATCTGGAAAAGCCCGAGGATCTCGCCCGAAGCCTGCTCAAGGAGGCCGGCCTGGAAGGCGCTGCCTCCGGGGAGACCGGAGGTGAACGTCCTGAAGGAAGGAAGGGGAAGACGCGGATCACCGTGGACGGCGAGGACCTGGAGGACGTGATCAAGAGGGCCATGGATCTCGCCCGGCTATTCAAGGGAAGCAAGCTGTTCAGGGAGGAGAACCTCAAGGGCGAGAAAAAGGATTTCCAGGCTGAAAAAAGAGTCCGCTTGGAGGACATCCCCCTGGAGGGAATCCGAACCCTTGCGGTTAGGAGCTATAGCGCGGATATAAAGATCCTCCTCTCGTTGGGCGGACTGTCTGTGGTGGCCGAAGGCGCCGAGGACTCGGCCTTCATCGTGGACGACGATGAGGCGGGAACCCTCAAGATAAGGACCGGCGCAAGGAACAGGGAACCGGACTCCATCGAGGTCCGGGTGCCCTCAACGGTGGAAGCACTGGCGATCTCCTCCGGGTCGGGCAATATCACAGTGGTTGATAGGGTGGGAGATCTGGAAGTCCGGACCGCCTCGGGGGACATAGAGATAAGGTCTTGCTCAGGCAATGTGAAGGTCGACACCGGCTCAGGAAACATCTCGGTATCGCACTGCTCGGAGGAACTGCAGGCCCGCAGCGCCTCGGGAGACATCCGCTGCGAAGTAGACGACCTCTGCTCCGGGGTTGCCGTCAGCAGCGCCTCGGGGGATGTGGAGCTGGGCTACGGAGAGGATTTTTCCGCCCGTTTCCGCTGGTCCACCGTCTCAGGCTCGGTCCGATGCGATTGCGAGTCCGCGGGCCCCAGGTCCGCCAGGACGCACGAGGGACTGGTGCCCGTGGAGATCAGCACCGTATCCGGAGACATCGGGATACGGCTTCTCAGAGATAGTTGAGACGCTTCGCCTCCGCCAGGAGCTGCTCCCGGAAGGCGGGATGGGCTACGGCGATGAGTTCCCTCACCCTTTCCCTCACCGTCCTGCCCCTTAGCCGCGCTATCCCGTGTTCCGTCACGACATGGTCCACAAAGCTCCGATGCAGGGTGACCGCGCTGCCCTCGGGCAAGGTCGGGACGATGGTGGATACGGCTCCGTTCTTGGCGGTGGCGTAGCAGGCGATGATGCTCTTCCCCTTGCCGTCCGAGCCGGCCACGGCGCCTTGTGCGGTGTCGGACTGGCCTCCAGTGCCGGAATACTGGACCGGGCCGATGCTCTCGCTGGCCACCTGGCCGGTAAGGTCCACCATCAGGCAGGTGTTGATGGAAACCATCCTCGAGTTCTGGGCCACCACGGCCGGGTCGTTGACCCACCTTCCCCGTTGGAACTCGACGGCCACATTGTCGTCCAGCCAGTCGTAGAGTTTGCGGGATCCCATGGCGAAGGTGGTGACGAATTTCCCTTTCTTCAGGCTCTTGGCCCGGTTGGTGATGACGCCCATCTCATAGAGCTCCATCATGGAATCCACGAACATCTCCGTATGGACGCCCAAGTCCTTCTTGTTCCTGAGGGCCAGGGCGGCGGCGTTCGGGATGCCCCCTATGCCAAGCTGGATGGTGGATCCGTCCTCCACCAGATCGGCGATATGGGCTCCGATGACCATGTCCGTATCGCTGGGCTGGGGGGCGGGCAACTCGGGCACCGCCATCTCGTGCAGGACGAACCAGTCGGCCTGGGAGATGTGGAGCTGGGTGTCGCCGAAGGTCCGGGGGAGGAGGGGATTCACTTCCAGCACGACGGTCTTCGCCGCCTCAAGGATATCCTTCTCGTAGGTGATGCCCAGGGACAGGGATACGAAGCCGTGCTTGTCCGGCGGTGTGCATGTCCCGAAGAAGATGTCGGGCCTGCGGGCGTGGATCCGGTCCGAGGCGGCGCGGTGGAGCATATTGGGCACGAAGCTGATGGTCCCGGTCCCTGCCTTGATGGCGGCCCTGGGGCCGGGGGCGTGGAACCAGCTGGCCAGCTCGAAGCGGCCCTTCATCTCAGGCTTCATGAAAAAATCGTAGGGCTTCAGGGTGAGACAGGAGAAGACCCTGACGTTCTCCACCCTGGGGGCGGCTTCCTGGAATTTCTCCATGCAGCCCTGCGGCTCAGAGGCGCACATGGCGACCACGACATCGTCGCCGCTTTGTATCTTCGCCACCGCCTGGGCCAAATCTATCGTCTTGCGTTTGTATTCATCCAGCCAATCCATACCTTGTTCTCCCTTGATCTGTTGATCCGCCCTCAGAGGCGGACCAGGCAG
Source organism: Spirochaetota bacterium (assembly GCA_040757435.1). Lineage (GTDB taxonomy): Bacteria > Spirochaetota > Spirochaetia > Treponematales > Rectinemataceae > VKGY01. Next base: position 11,465 of record JBFLXC010000001.1, read on the forward strand.
GCGCCGACGGCGAGCCCCGCCCCGGAGGCCACCAGCACAACCAGGTCCCCCTTCTTTATCCGTCCCGAGGCCAGGGCCTCGTGGAGCGCCATGGGAACGCAGGCCGAGCCTGTGTATCCGTACTTCTCCATGACCGTGGTGGTCTTTTCCATCGGCTCGCCCAGGATTTCCATGACCTGGGAGATCACGGACTTGTTGATCTGGGTGAAAATGTAGTGGGTTACCTCGGACTGGGCGACTCCTGCCTTTTCCAACAGCCGGCGCACCAGGGGAGGCCAGAGCCTGACGTTCCTGTCGCCGGGAAGGCGCTGGAGCAGTTCAAGCCCATAGGTTCCCGCCTCCAGAAGTTCCCGGGTTACAGGCTTCCTCGTTCCTCCGGCGTAGACCCCGACGTAGTCCCATTGGGTGCCGTCGGCCCGGAAGGCTCCTTCGATGTAGCCCGATCGATCCTGTCCATCCTCGTCCCTCGCGAGCAGCACAGCGCCGGCCCCATCGGCGAAGATGGACCAGCCGAAGGCATCCCCGTCCCTGATATAGGCGGGCATGTTGTACACCCCCACCACCAGGGCGTAGGACAGGCTTGCGTCCGTGGCTACGGCCCGGGCCGCCATATCCAGGGCTTGGACGAAGCTTGCGCAGGAGGAGCCGACGTCGAAGGCCCTGGATTCGGTCTCCGCGCCTTGGAGCCTGCCCTGCAGCAGGATCGCCGTGGCGGGAGATATGTATTCCGGAGTGTCGGTGGCGACGATGAAGAGGCCGACTTCCCCGGGGTCGATCCCCGCTTCCCCGCAGGCTTGGCGCGCCGCCTTCTCAGCGAAGTCCGCAGTGGTCTCATCCAGGCCCGACAGGCGGGCTATGTGCCTGGCCTGTATACCAAGCTTAGCCTCGTGCTTCGCAGCGTCGAACTCCACCCCCGTGAGGCCCATGAGCGTTGCGTTGTCCAGAGGCGGTCCCGGGGCGTAGGCGCCCGTGGCCGCTATCCTTGCGATGGCCATCCTCCCTCCTTCAACGTTCCGGACCCAGGGTTTTCCCGAAGCCCCGGCGGTAAAATTCCCCGATTTCCTGGATCACCGCCCGGGCGTTCTCGGGCGAATGGTCGAAGATGACTTCGATCCCCAGATAGTGGGCTACGCCAAGGAGAAACTCGATGGCCGTGGCGGAATCGGGGGTGGAAAAATCCAGCTCCCTCTGGCGGTATCCCTTGACGAAGGCTCCGTAATACTGGCGGACCTCGGCGGGGAGCACGAACTCTGCCTCCCGCACGATCCCGTAGCAATTCCGGTCCAGGGACAGGAACACGATGAAGAGCCAGAGTCCGCGGAGCTCCCGCTCCAGAGGATTGAGCCCGCTTCCCAGATTCATTGAGATGAAACGACGAACCTCCCTTCCCACCTTGTGGATGAGTTCGGCGAAAAAGATCTCCTTGGTGTCGAAGTAGGTGTAGAAGGCTCCTGTGGAAAGGTCAGCCGCCGCCGCGATCTCGTGGACGTTGGTCTCGAAGTACCCGTTCTTTCCGAACAGCATCTTCCCCTCCTTCAGCAGGCGCTCACGGGCGGCGGGGAGCATTTCCAGGGGCAGAGGGCTAATCGAAGTGGAAAAAACCTTGTCGGGATCGAAGGACCAGCCGCGGAAAAGGCCTTCCCTAAGGATGGCGAAGATGGTTTCGCTCCGGGCGGGGATCTCATGGAAGGCGGCGCGGATCGCCGCGAAGCGTAATCCGCCGGCGGCGAAGAGGTAGGCGGAAAGGCGTGGCTTGGAGCCGAATATGCGGCCCAGGGCGTCTTCGTACACCGCCTTCAGCCTTTGCTCGTATTCGAAGAGGCGGTACTGACCTTCCCTGAAGACCTTGACCAAGGCGGCGTTTTCCCTGGAGAAGTCGAAGATCCTATGGACGAAGGCTTCAAGCTTTTCCGCCGGGTTCGAGCCCGGCAGGACCTGGACGGTCTCGGCTATCCGCCGGATCACCAGCTCGAGGATGTGCCGGAAGATTTCTTCCTTATCCTTGAAGTAGCGGTAGTAAAGGCCGTTTGAAAAGCCCGCCCTCCTGCAAATCTCCGCCACTGATACGGTGCCGTACCATTTTTCGGAAAAAAGGGCCACAGCTGATATGAGCAGCCTTTCCTTGGTGGAGGAGTTTGTTCCTTGGTCAGAAAGCTGGATCGACACGCCGGGGCTCCAATATTCCAAAGATGCGGGAGTGAGAAGTGATTCAACACTTCATCGAGGCCAGTATAGTCCCCTTGGCGGGATAGCGCAAGCAAAAAACGCGTTTGTCCGCATCTAGGTATGCCATTTTTGGAATAAAAATTATAATGGTTTTTAATATAAGTAATTGGTAAATATTCATTCGAGTTTTTCCTTCAAGCTCATTCCAAAAATCCGCTGATTTTCGATTTTATCTCTTGACGGATCGAGGAAACGGGTGATTATAGTAGTGAGAGATGATTCAGCTTTTATGGAGCTAGCTATGCATATCGGAATGGCGGGCATTGGCATATACGTACCCAAGGAAAGGATGACCGCGGCGGACTTGTCGGCCGCCACCGGCGTGCCCGAGGACGTCATTGCCCAAAAATTCGGAGTCAAGTCCAAGCCCGTGGCGGGCAAGGAAGACAGCACGGCGCAGATGGGCTACATGGCCGCCCTTGCGGCCTTGGAGGATGCAAAGGTCGAGGCCGGGGAGATCGACCTGGTCATCTGGTGCGGAGCCCAGCACAAGGATTATCCCTGCTGGCTGGCGGGGCTGAACGTGGCCAACAGGCTTGGGGCCGCCAAGGCCTGGAGCTTCGACATGGAAGCGATGTGCGGGTCCATGATGGCCGCCCTTGATATTGCCAAGTCCCTCATGCTCGCCCGGGACGACCTCTCCAAGGTCCTTTTGGTTTCCGGTTATCGGAACAACGATCTCATAGACCTCTCCTATCCACCTACGCGCTTCATGATGGACATCGGCTCAGGCGGGTCGGCCTGCGTCCTTGTCAAGAACCTGGGCAGGAACGAGATCCTGTCCTCGGCCTTCCGGGGGGACGGCACCCTGTCCGAGATGTGCGTGGTTCCGGTCCTGGGATCGAAGGCCTGGCCTCCCGCGGCGGAAGATGCCTTAAGGCCCTTCTTCCAGGTTCCCGACGAGGCGGCCTTCAAGGCCAGGCTGGGCGAGGTGACCATGCCCAATTTCTACGCCGTCATCAGGGAAGCCTTGGCCAAATCCGGCTATTCCCAGAAGGACATAGACTATCTGGCCATCCTGCATTTCAAGAAGAGCGCCCACGCGGCTGTCCTGGAGGAGCTTGGGCTTTCTGAGTCCCAATCCACCTATCTGGACGGCTACGGCCACATAGGCCAGAACGACCAGTTGCTCTCCATCAAGCTCGGCCTCGAGGCGGGCAAGATACGGGACGGCTCAAGGATCGTGCTCGTAGGGGCCGGCTTGGGCTTCGTATGGGCCAGCACGGTCCTGCGGTGGGGCTCCGCGGGGCGATGATCCGATCCACGACAAGGGTAATGTGTAGTATGGAGGAACAAATATGACGAGGATGGAAGGCAAGGTCTGCGTGGTCACCGGCGGAGCCCGGGGCATAGGCAGGGCCATCGTGGACCGATTTGCCGAGGAAGGGGCCAGGATGGTCTTCGCCCTGGATGTGAGCGACGCAGGTTTTTCTGAGCTCGAGGCGGGCAGGGCCAATGTCAGGGGCGCGGTGGTGAACGTCACCGATACCGTCCAGATCCAGGCTTTCGTGGACAAGGTGGTTGCGGAGTTCGGCGCATTGGACGCCCTGGTGAACAACGCGGGCATAACCAAGGACGCCCTGATCCACAAGATGTCCGACGACGACTGGGCCGCGGTGATCAATGTGAACCTCACCGGAGTGTTCAAGGTGACCAGGGCCGTGGCGCCCCAGATGATGGCCCAGGGCAAGGGAGCCATCGTATCCATCTCTTCCGTGGTGGGGCTGGATGGAAACATCGGCCAGTCCAACTACGCCGCCACCAAGGGCGGCGTCGTGGCCATGACCAAGGGCTGGGCCAAGGAATTCGCCCGCAAGGGCGCCAAGGTCAGGGCGAATTCCGTGTCGCCGGGCTATTGCCGGACCCCCATGATCGAGACGGTGCCGGAGAAGGTCCTTGAGCCCATCATAGCCAAGACGCCCCTGCAGCGCCTCGCCATGCCCGTGGACATAGCAAACGCGGTGCTCTTCCTCTGTTCCGACGAGTCGGAATTCATCACTGGCCAGGTCCTTCGCGTGGACGGGGGGCTCGTTCTCTAAGGTTCGTTTCCGGCCGCAGATACTACGGACCGGACAGCATACAAGGAGGCTTTAATGAAAAGAATCCTCATGGTTCTCGCGGCCCTCGTCCTTGCGGCGAGCATGGCGGCCGCGCAGGGCACCATCAAGATCGGCGGCATCTGGACGCTGGCCGACATCACGGGAAAGCAGGGTTCCGCGGCCGCCCAGCTGGCGGTGGATGAGATCAACGCCGCGGGCGGAGTGAACGGCAAGAAGCTCGAGCTCATCGTCGTGGACGACGAGGGCAAGGCGGACAAGGCCGCGGCGGCGGTTGAGAAGCTGGCCACCGTGGACAAGGTGGAAGTGTTCATCGGAGGCATGGCCTCGGGCGCCGAGCTCGGCAAGATCCCGGCCTTCAAGAAGTACGGCAAGGTGGTAATGTCCACCGGAGCCGCGGGAAGCGCCACGGTCGAAAAGGCCCTTGGACCCAGCCCCGAGTCGGACTTCTACTTCCACCTCCATCCCTGGGACTACAACCAGGGCGCCTCCTACGCCGAGGGCTGGGACGCGATCCAGAAGAAGTATCCCAATATCCAAATCAAGAAGATCTTCCTGGCCTACGAGGAAGGAGCCTTCGGCAAGTCCTCCTGGGACGCCACCAAGGTGCTCTTCGGCCAGGACAAGCGCTACGTGGTGGACGGAATGTCCTTCAAGAGCGCCCTTTTAGGCGGCGGCGACTACACCGCGGTCCTCGAGGCTGCCAAGTCCTTCAAGCCCGACCTCTTCCTCTGGGCGGGCTACGACGCCGACGCGCTGCCGCTCCTTGAGCAGTCCAAGGCCATGAAGTTCAGCCCGGGCATCTACCTCGGAGCGCCCCCCGGATGGCCCATCGGCTTCGGATCCTCCAGGCTCGCCTCCAACGTCATGCTCTACGGAATGTGGTCAACGGCGATGAACGAGAACAACCCGGTGAGCAAGAAGTTCTATAACGGCTACGTGAAGAAGACCAGGGAAGAGCCGGCCACCTATTTCGCTCCCTTGGCCTACTCCGCCGTCTACGTTCTGGCGGAAGGGATCAAGAAGGCCGGGACCACCGAGACCGCTCCCTTGGTCAAGGCCCTTGAGGCCACGAACTATTTCTCCCCCCTGGGCGAGACCATCACCTTCAAGCCCTCCAACATCATAAAGCACCAGGGCATCACGAGGCAGAAGATCCTGCAGTGGCAGGCTGGGTTCCAGGAAGTGATTTGGCCCTTCGAAGCGGCCACCGCCGAACCGGTCTATCCCTTCCCGGCATGGAAGTGACGCGGGGCTGAAAGCCCGGATCCAAAAATGGCGGGGAGGGGCCGGCGGCCCCCCCGGCCCCCCCCGCCCC
>JBFLXC010000001.1:17075-64022 GCA_040757435.1 Spirochaetota bacterium
AAATGGGCGGGGCGCGCCGCGGCCGCAGGCGGCCGCGGCGCTCCCTTTCCCGCCCCAGACACCGAAACTACCAAAAAGGCAGTCATGATGGCATTGAAACGAAGAACAGCGATCCTAGCGGCCCTAGGCCTGGCGGCGGTGATCGCAGTGCTCCTTTGGAAACCCACGGTCCTCATCTACGGACTCCAGGCCGCGGGCCTCTACGCGGCCATAGCCATTCCCATGGGCCTCGTCCTAGGAATAGTCCACATCGTTAACCTGGCCCACGGCGAATTCATGATGGTCGCCGCCTACGCCACCTACTTCGCCTGCAAGGCCTTGGGCATGGACCCCCTCCTGGCTATCCTCCCCACGGCGGCGGTGACCGCCGCCTTCGGCTGGATAGTATTCCAGCTCACCATCCGCAGAGCCCTCAAGGCCCCGGAGCTGAACCAGCTCATCCTCACCTTCGGCATCGCCATCGCCTTCAGCCAAGGCGTCAACCTCATATTCACCTCCCAGACCTACAAGATGCCCCTGGACTATGTCTCCGCCTCCATGGACATCGGGGAGCTCACCTTCGGCACCTGGTCCTTCGTGTTCATCGCCATGGCCATCCTCTATGCGGCGGGGCTCAAGTTCTTCCTTACAAAGACAACCACGGGAAAGGCGGCCTTGGCGGTGGGGCAGAATCCCCGGGGCGCGGCCATCGTGGGCATAGACGTGTACAAGACCTACGGCCTGGTCTTCGCCCTGGCCATAGCCTTGGTAGGCGCCATGGGCGCCCTCTTCCTCACCAAGTCGGCCATATTCCCCACCGTGGGCTCCCCCTACACCATGAAGAGCTTCTGCCTCGTGGCCATGGCGGGAGTGGGCAACATCCCGGGCATCCTGAGCGCATCGATCCTCCTGGGCTTATCTGAAAACTTCATCCGCGCCTTCCGGGCGACCAGGGAATGGGCGGACATCGTCTTCTTCGTCCTCATCATCGTCGTGATCATGAGCCGCTCGCTCAAAGGGAGGAAGTCGTGAACCGAAAGGCATCCTTCATCCTCGCCGCGGCGGCCCTCCTCGTCGCTGCCTTCCTTCCGTCCTTGGTGGGCGACTACCCCCTCCAGGTGGCGCGGAACATCATGATGTACATGGCCTTGGCGGTCACCTGGGACATGCTGCTCCGCTCGGGGCAGATATCATTCGGCATCGCCGGGCTCTTCGGACTTGGAGCCTACGCCTCCATCCTCGGCGTGGTCCGGGGCGGGATGGTGTCATGGCTCTCCATCCCCTTCGCGGGACTCTTCGCGGGCTTCGCGGCCTTCCTCATCGGATTCCTCATCCTCCGCCTGCGGCACACCTATTTCTCCATCGTGACCCTCGCGCTGGGGGAGATTTTCCGCATCGTGATCCACAACATGCACGACTTTTCCGGAGGACCCGAGGGCATCGTGGTCCAGCAGGGCGTCATCTTCGGGGGCAAGGCGGGGAGCCTGTATTGGCTCAGTTTCGCAGGGCTCCTCGTGGCCCTTGCGGCCTCCTTCTGGTTTGAAAAAAGCAAGATACGCTTCGCCCTCACCGCCATACGGAACAACGAGACTTCGGCCAAGTCCTCGGGAGTCGACATCTTCCGCTGGCTCCTCGTGGCCTTCGTCATCACCTCCGCCATCCAAGGCATGATGGGCGGAATCTTCGTCATGTCCTACGGCTTCGCCTCCCCGGAAACGGTGTTCAGCGCCGACTTCACCCTCCTGCCCTTGGCCATGGCCTTGCTGGGCGGAATCCACAGCACCGTCGGCCCCATCCTGGGCGGCCTGCTCCTGGGCTTGGTGGCCGAGTGGCTCAAGCTCCAGATTCCCTACGGGCACCTTGTGGTGTACGGGATCATGATAATCATAGTCATCCTTTTCATGCCCCAGGGACTGTTGGGATTGACGCGTACGACACTGCGCCGCCCGGCCGGGAGGAACAAATGACAAAACTGAAAACCACCGGACTCAGCAGGAGATTCCTCGGCCTCGTGGCGGTGAACAACGTATCCTTCACCCTGGACGAGGGCGAGATCCTGGGGATCATCGGGCCCAACGGGGCGGGGAAGACCACCTTCATCAACCTCGTGTCGGGCATCATCATGCCCAGCGAAGGGAAGATCGAGTTCAAGGGCCAGGACATTACCTACCTGCCCGCCCACGAGAGGGCGAGGATGGGCATAGGGCGGACCTACCAGCTCATCCACCCCTTGGAGAACCTCAATCTCATCGAAAACGTCATGGTGGGGTCCATTTTCGCCAGGGGGAACTCGCTGAAGGCGGCGAGGGCGAAGGCCGAGGCGCTCTGCGCCGAGCTAGGCCTTGACGACCTGGAGAGGGACACGAGCAGACTCACCATCCTGGAAGTGAAGAAAATGGAAATCGCCAGGGCCTTGGCCAACGAGCCCGAGGTCCTTTTCCTGGACGAGGTCATGGCGGGATTGAACGCCGACGAGACCAAGGACCTCATCGCCACGGTGCAGAAGATAGCCAAGGAAAAGAAGCTGGCCGTGGGCGTGGTGGAACATGTGATGGGGGTCATACGGGAGCTGACCCACAGGGTCATAGTCCTTGAGGCGGGAGAACTGATCGCCCAGGGACCTTATGAGGAAGTGTCGAAAAACCCGAGGGTCATAGAAGCCTATCTTGGAGGAGCCGCCTGATGCTGAAGATACAAGGTCTGGAATGCGGCTACGGCCGAATGAGGGTCCTGGAGTCCGTATCCCTTGAGGTAGGCTCCGAGTCAGTCGGTCTTTTCGGGCCCAACGGTGCGGGCAAGACCACCCTGATTGGGGCGGTGATGGGGCTGAACAAACCCTGGGCGGGGAGCATCGAGTTCGACGGCAAGCGCGTGGAGGGTTCGGAGACCCACCTCATGGCACGCATGGGCGTCGCCTTGGTGCCCCAGGAGAGGGAGCTGTTTCCCGGCATGTCCGTGGAGGACAACCTGATCCTGGGCGCAGCCTACATACCCCACGCCAAGGACAGGATCCCGGAACAGATGGAAAAGGTGTTCGCCCTCTTTCCCATCCTCAAGGAGAGGCGCAGGCAGTTCGCGGGCACCATGTCAGGAGGCCAGCAGCGGATGGTCGCCATAGGCCGGGCCCTCATGTCCAATCCCAAGCTTCTCATCCTTGACGAGCCCTCCCTTGGCCTCCAGCCTTCCATCGTGGCCGAGGTCTTCGACGTCCTCAGGGAGCTCAAGAAGACGGTTTCCATCCTGGTGACGGAGCAGAATGTCCGGGAGAGCCTCAAGGCGATCGACAGGGGCTATGTGCTGGAGAACGGCAGGATAGTCATCCAAGACTCGGCCCAAGGCCTCAAGACCAACCCCTACGTGCTCAAGTCCTACCTGGGGATATAGGGAGGGGGGATGGCGGATTTCGCGGCTCCGGGGGCGGTCCTGCGCTATGAGACCATCGGGGAAGGAAAGGTCCCCCTCGTCCTCCTCAATGGTATCGCAATGTCCATTTCCCATTGGAGGCCTGTGGCTGAGGCCTTGGGCGGGGACTACAGGATCCTCTGCCATGATTTCCGCGGCCAAACCTTGAGCGGGAAGCCCGAGGGACCCTATGGCTTCGATCTCCACGCCCGGGATCTGTCCTTTCTGATGCGGTCCGAGGACCTGGGGAAGGGAGGATTCGGGCCGGCGCACATCGTGGGGACTTCCTACGGGGCCGAGGTGGCCATCGCCTTCGCCGCGGCCTACCCGGAGTTATGCCTTTCCCTGACCCTTATAGATGGGGTGAGCGAACTGGATCCCCTGCTCAGGGCGGCGGCGGAATCGTGGCTGGCCGCGGCGCAGGCGGGTCCGAGGGTGTTCTACAAGACCCTCATACCTTGGAATTATTCCCCCGCCTACATAGCGGCCAACGAAGGGACCCTGCGAGCCCGGGAAGAAGGTATGGCGAAGCTGCCTGGGGAGTGGTTCAAGGGATTCTCCCTCCTCTGCGAAGCCTTCCTCCGGATCGATTTGACGCCCGTCCTCAAGGACATAGCCTGCCCCACCCTGGTCATCGTCGGAGAGCTGGACATACTCAAGGGTCTGCGCTTCGCCGTGAAGCTCAAGGAAGGGATACGGGGTTCCTCCCTGCGGGTCCTTCCAGGCGCGGGGCACGCTGTGGCGGTGGAGATGCCCGGGCGCATAGCCGGCGAAATCAGGGAATTCATATCCGGCCTCGGTGGCCGGGATGGAGAAACGCGATGAAGACAGGATCCGTCGTCCTCAGGGGCATGAGGATTTCGTATGTCGAGGAGGGCGAGGGCCGCCCCGTGCTTTATATCCACGGCAACACAGGCTCGAGCCTTTGGTTCTCCAAGGCCATGGCGGTTCCGGGGCGGCGCTGCATCGCCTTGGACATGCCCAACTTCGGCCGTTCCGATCCCCTCGCGGGGGAGGCGGACATCCATGCGTATGCCGACGTCGTCGCACAGTTCATGGATTTCCTGGGTATCGCCCCGGCGCCTGTGGCGGGGCATTCCCTTGGAGGAGCGGTGGCCCAGTCCCTTGCGGTCCGCCATCCCGGTGCCGCGAGCGCCCTGGTCCTGGTGGATTCGGCTTCTCCCAAGGGGCTTCTGACGCCCCGGGACAGGCATCCCCTCATCGAAATGATGCGCAAGGACAGGGCGATCCTATCAAAGGCCTTGGCGGCCACGGTGCCGAGCTTGAAGGACCAGGATTTCTTCGAAGCCCTGGTTGCGGAGGCGCGCCTCATGGCGGCCCCGGCCTGGATCGGCAACGCCGAGGCGCTTTGCCGCTTCGACCTGGGCGAGGCGCCCAGGGAGGTCAGGGTTCCAGTCCTCGTGCTCTGGGGCGAGGGGGACTTTTTGGTGACCAGGGCCATGGCGGAGGAAACCGCCGCCGCCTATCCCAACGGCCGGCTCGAGGTGGTGAAGGGGGTGGGGCACTCGGTGATCGCCGAGGATCCGGCCCGCTTCGTCAAGATCCTCGCGGATTTCCTAGGCCGAACAGAACCGGGTGCGCCGGAGGGCGCTTCCAAAAAAAAAGGGGTGAATGAATGTCGAAGGTAAGCATCGTCGGCGGCTACAATACCGCCTTTGGGAATTTCGTCAAAAAGGACAAGGCCACGGGGGAGGTGACGGACCTCAAGAGCATCTATGAGCTGCTGATAGAAGCGGGTAGGGGGGCCCTGGCGGACGCGGGCGTTTCCGCCAAGGATGTGGACGGAGTCTGGGTGGCTTCCTGCGCGCCGGGCATTTTCGCCAACCAGGAGCATCTCGGCGCCTTGGGGGTGGAGGTGGATCCCGAAGGCCTGAGGTTCAAGCCCATGAACCGCGTAGAGGACGCCTGCGCCTCCGGTTCCGTGGCGCTCTTCAACGCCCTCTACGCCGTTGAATCGGGAAGGGCAAAGGTAGCCCTGGTCATCGGGGTGGAAAAGATGAACCTGTTGGACACCAAGGGCGTGACCCACGGCTTGGCGACCTGTTCATACTGGGCCGAGGAAGGAGCGAGGGGAATGACCTTCCCCGGCCTTTTCGCCGAGTACGCCAAAGGCTACGCGGAGCGCTATGCCCTTTCCCCTTCCACCCTGGCGAGGATGCTCGCCCAAGTTGCTGCCCTGAATTACCGCAACGCCCTGGACAACCCCCTGGCGCATTTCGGCAAGGGAGGGCCGGCGGACCGGCTCGGGCTTGTCACCGCCGATGCCATCCTCGCCCTGCCGCCTGAGAAGAATCCCATGATCGCAGAGCCCTTGAGGCTCCACGACTGTTCCCTGGTCACCGACGGAGCCGCCGCCCTGGTGATCGCCCGGAACGACACAAGCCTCGCCAAGGGGCCGAAGGCGATTTCCGTCGCGGGGATCGGGCACGCGAACGAGAGGATAGCGATCTCAGCCAGGCCCAACATGCACGAGCTCATGGCAGGCAAGGCGGCGGTGAAGGCCGCCTACAGCGAGGCGGGCATAGACGCCCGGAAGGTGGACATAGCCGAGGTCCACGACTGCTTCACCATCAACCAGCTTTTGTGCACCGAAGCCCTCGGCCTTGCGGCGGACGGCCGGGCGGGATTCGACTACCTTGACGGACGCTTCGGCCGGGACGATCCCCGCTGCGCCGTCAACCTGTCCGGAGGCCTCAAGGCCAAGGGACATCCCGTGGGCGCGTCGGGAGTGTCCATGAACGTCCTTTTGTATAAGCAACTGGTAGGAGAGCCGATAGGAGCCCGATTGGAAGCCCGGCGGCCGGAAGTGGGCGTCGCCCTGAATGTGGGAGGCTCCTCCGTCACCAACTGCGCCACGGTGCTGAGGAAGGAGAACTGAAAGACAGTTGCGGCAAAGCGGAGGGGAAGGGCGCCCTTTCCCTCCGCCGAGGCTTTATGGCCGATTCAAGGGTGCCTTAGAAAACCCAGCTGAAGAAAACCACCCGAGGAAAGCTACATGAGGAAAGCTACCTGAGGAGGGCCAGGAGCTCCGTGATCTTGCGTCCCGGCGAAACCTGCCGCGGGCAGACTCTGGAACACTCGAAGGCCCTCTCGCAGGCCCTGGCTCCGTCCGGTTCGCCCGCATAGGCGAGGAATCGGGCCTTGTTCTCCCCGTGCTTCGCCATTTCCCTCGCCGCGGCCGCCAAGGCCGCCGGTCCCTTGAAGGCCTTGGTGACCGGACAGGCGGCGACGCAGAGGCCGCATTCGATGCAATCCTCCATCCTCACGGCTGCCGCAGCCGAGGAATCCGCAGGTCCTTCCTGCCCACCCCCATCTTCGCGGACCAGGTAATCCGTATCCGGCAGGCTCTCGAATAGGCTGCCAGGATGGACGGCTATATCGCCGATCCAGGCCATTGTCTGGAGAGGCTCCACCCGGTGCTCTCCCTCGCCAAGGTCCCCCAGTCTGGTCAGGCAGAGGAGGCGGGGCTTTCCGTCCACAATGGCGCCGCAGGTGCCGCAGGATCCATGGTGGCAGGAATGGCGGTACATGACCGTATCCCTCGCGGAGGAATCCGCCTCAAGTCCGGCGCGCAGTGTTTCCAAGGCGTCGAGAAGGGTAGCGTCCGGAGCCATGTCGAAGCGGAATCTCCGGCTGTCCATTTTGGCTCCCACGATAAGGTCGATTTTCATGGATTCCTTCCGCGGTAGTACTCACGCCAGGAGGGCAGGAGGAAATCCGCCGTCCTGCAGGGCTCCTGGACGCCCAGCTTGCGGCAGATGAAATCCGCCGTCTTCTCGCCCATGGCCCGCAGGACAGTGGCTTTTCCTCCCACGATGGTGGCCATGCCCGCGATTCCTTCGTCCTCGTGGTCCACCACGGCGAAGTCGCGGCTCAAGGAGCGGCCGTCCATGTCCTGTCCTTTTGCGAAGCCGGCCAGGGGCCTGGCCGCGGCCCAGGCTGCGTAGATCGGCATCGTGCTGAACGCTGGCGCCATGAGGCCCGCCTCCGCATGGAGGAAGGTCGTCTCTTCAGGCAGGGGCAGAAGCCCTTCGGGGCTATGGGCAAAGCGCTGGGTCGAACCGATGATCGTGAGCCCCCGCTGGGGAACCAGGATGTCCCCGTCCCCGGGAGGCCTGAGTCGGCTGATGACCCTGTTGACCAGCCTTCCTTTCACCGCAGCCATGGAGCCTGCGGCGGGGGAGACAGGCACCGAAAGGCCTGCCAGCGCCCCGACGCGACCCGCCCAGGCGCCTGCGGCGCTTATAAGGAAATCGCAGTCCAGGCGCAGGCTCCGCCCGGCTCCGCCCTGGAGCCGCCGCGCCTGCACTCCCGTAACCCTGCCTCCCCGCACATCGATCCCCACCAGTTCGTGCCAAGGCAGGATCCTCGCCCCAAGGGCCCGCGCGGCGGCGAAGAAGGACAGGGGAAGCCTGAAGGCGTCGAAGCTTCCATCCGGAACCTCGGCGACTGCTGATATCGATTCCGAAAGGGCCGGCTCGGCCCGCCGCGCCGACTCTGGAGGAATCTCCCGGGCGGGGATCCCCGCATCGGCGCAACGCTCGATAAAATGGGGCAGGAGGGCGGCCTCCTCGGGATTTGTGGCGACGAAGAATCCGCCGTTGTACTCGATGCAGGCCGGGGAGATCGCGGACAGGATAAGGCTCTCCTCGTAGCATTCCTTGGCTATGTTCGGATCCGCCCAGGCGTACCTGGCGCCGCAGTGGAGCTGGCCGTGGTGGCGGCCTGTGGTTCCGGAGCTGAGCTCACCCTTCTCCAGGACGGTGACCTCGAAGCCACGCAAGGCCAGGTCGTAGGCCAGGGCGGCTCCCGTCCCTCCGCCCCCCACCACGCAGACCCGCAAGCCCTTTTTCTTCGCCGCCGCCGCGGGAAGGGCCTTGGGCTCGAACCGGGGGTTGAAGACTTCCATGGCGGCCTCGACCCTAGCGCCCTTGGGCGTTGAAGCGCTTGACCTTCTTGGTTGTTGTCATTTCCAAGGCTTTCCGCAGGACCGTCGTCTTGGTGATCTTCTGGTAGGGCAGGAGCTTTTGGTTCACTTCCTCGACGATCTCCTTGAGCGCCGCCTCGGCCTTGCCCCAGGCCGCCTCGGAATCGGCTCCGCCCAACGACTTAATCCATTCGGGATCGGGGTGGATGAGGGCCTCTATGAGCTCGGCGCTCCGCTCCGCGTCCTCGTAATAGCCCTTTACCATGATCTGGTCGATCTTGTCGTAGAGCTGGAAGCGGTTTTCGATCTCCTCGGGGTATACGTTCTTGCCTCCTTCGGTGACGATGAGGTTCTTGGCCCTTCCCGTCAGGTAGAGGTAGTTTTCCCCGTCCAGGTACCCCAGGTCTCCGGTCTTGAACCACCCGTCCTCGGTGAAGACCTCGGCGGTTTCCTCGGGCATCTTGTAGTAGCCCATCATGACCATGGGACCCTTGACGGCAATCTCTCCAATGCCATCCTCGTTGGGATCGAGGATCTTCATCTCCGCCCGGGGGATGACCTTGCCCACGGAGGTGACCTTGTAGCGCTCCACGGGGTTCAAAGTCAGGATGGGCGATGTCTCCGTGAGGCCGTAGCCTTGGACGAAATCGATACCCAGCTCGTTGTATTTCTTGAAGACCGAAGGAGCCAGGGGACCGCCGCCTGAGATGCAGATCCGGATGGTGGAGAGGCTCGCCTTGTCCAGGACGGAGTGGAAGATCTTCTTGCCCGGATTGACGCCGAAGGCCTTCTTCACGAAGCCCGAGACTCCCATGAGGCCCGTTATGAGCCCATAGGCCACAGGCCCCTTCTCCCTCACCCCTTTCAGGATTCCGTTGAGGAGCTTGTTGAAGAGCAGGGGTACGCCCAGGAACATGGTCACCTTGGCGTCCTTGAGGTCCTTCAGGATCTGCTTGACCACCATCTTCTTGCCGAAGACCACTTCCGCCCCCACGGAGATGGCCTCTATGAAGACGGCGAGCATGGTGTAGGAGTGGTGGATGGGAAGGAGGGCGTAGAACACGTCGGTGTGGTAGACATGGAGGTTCGCCTGGGCCAGGAAGCAGTCCGAGACGAGGTTCCCGTGGGAGAGCATGACTCCCTTGGGCGTGCCGGTGGTGCCGGAGGTGTAGAGGATGGCCGCAAGATCCTCCGAGGCGGCTTTGCCCTTTCCCGCCGCCGACTTCGCGCCGGCCTTAGGAGGCGCGAGGTCGTAGATGTAGGCTTCGCCTCCCCGGTACAGGCTGGAGATATGCTTGACCCCGGGGCAGGCGGCCTTAAGACTCTGGTGCTTTTCCTCGTCCACGAAGAGGAAGGCCGAGTCGCTGGCCCCGATGAGGTTGACGGTCTCGGCGTCGGAGAGCTGGTAGTCTATGGGGACGACGACGTAGCCCGCCTCCAGGATCGCCAGGTAGGCCACCGCCCATTCGGGGGAGTTCTTGCCCGTGAGGGCTATCTTGGCGGCGGGCTCCAATCCTAGGCTCCGCAGGTAGGCGGCCACCTTGTCCACCTGGGCCTTGGCCTCGCGGTAGCTCAAGCTTTGCCGTTCCGGAGCATAGACGGTGAAGCAGGCCCTGTCGGGATGACGGAGGGCTGTTATGCCGAAAAGCTCGGGCAAGGTGGGCCATTCGCCCTTGAATAGGGAGGGACGGTATTCCTCGAGGAATGTCCAGGGTTTTGCGTCGTTCATAGTCCGTCATTATGGAATATCCAGCCGCGGAATGGTAGTGGGGCCCGGCGGTGCGCCAGGTCACGGTGCCCTTCCGCGGCCTGCGAAATCGCGCGGCGACGCGCTCCCCTTCCCTCGGGCCGGCCTTTTCGATATGCTGACCTGAACATATCCATACACCAGCGCGGAGGGTTTCATGAAGGCGATCGAATTGGCGAAAGCCTACGATCCTGCGAGTTTCGAAGACTCGATCTATGCCATGTGGAAGAACGAAGGGCATTTCATGCCCAAGCCGGTGAAGGGAAAGAAGCCCTTCACGGTCGTGATTCCCCCTCCCAACGTAACCGGCGTCCTCCACATGGGGCACGCCCTCAACAACAGCCTCCAGGACATCCAGGTCCGCTACCGCCGCATGAAGGGCCATCCCACCCTCTGGGTGCCGGGCACCGACCACGCGGGCATAGCCACCCAGAACGTGGTGGAGAAAAAGCTCCGCAAGGAAGGCAAGGACCGGCGGGAGATGGGCCGGGAAGCCTTTGTGGAAGAGACCTGGAAGGTGGCCAAGGAGCACAGGTCCTTCATCGACAACCAGCTCGCCAAGATAGGAGCCTCCGTGGATTGGTCCAGGGAGCGCTTCACCTTGGACGAGGGCCTGTCCAAGGCGGTGCGCGAGGTCTTTGTCACCCTGTACGAGCGCAACCTGGTCTACAAGGGCGAATACCTGGTCAACTGGTGCACTTCCTGCGGTACCGCCCTTTCGGACGACGAGGTGGAGCACGAGGACGAGGCGGGGTCTATGTGGCGCATCTGGTACGAGCTCGCCGAGGGCCCCTGCCCGGCCTGTCCGTCGGGAAGGATCGAAATCGCCACCACCAGGCCCGAAACCCTCCTGGGCGACACCGCCGTGGCCTTCCATCCCGAGGACGATCGCTACAAGGCCCTGGAGGGAAAACTCCTACGCTTGCCCCTGACGGACCGCCTCATCCCCATGATAGCCGACACCTACGTGGACCGGGAGTTCGGCACAGGCCTTGTGAAGATCACCCCCGCCCACGACCCCAACGACTTCGAAGTGGGTAACCGCCACGGCCTTGAGCGGGTGAACATCCTCAACCCCGACGGCACCATTTCAGCCCAGGCGCCCTCGAAGTACCGGGGGATGAAGACCCTGGAAGCCCGGAGGGCCGTCCTTTCGGACCTGGAGGCCCTGGGGCTCCTTAAATCCGAGGAGAAGCTCACCCACGCCGTGGGCCACTGCTACCGCTGCCACACCTCCATCGAGCCCTACCTCTCCGCCCAATGGTTCGTCCGCATGAAGCCCCTTGCCCAGAAGGCCCTTAAGGCCTGGCAGGACGGGGATGTGGCCTTCTTTCCCAAGAAATGGGAGAACACCTACAAGCATTGGCTGGACAACATCCGGGACTGGTGCATCTCACGCCAGCTCTGGTGGGGACACAGGATCCCGGTCTTCTACTGCAGGCACTGCGGGGCGGTGCTCGTGGAGCGGGAAGACCCCGCCTACTGCGTCAAGTGCGGCTCCTCGGACATCTACCAGGACGAGGACGTCCTGGACACCTGGTTCTCCTCCTGGCTTTGGCCCTTCAGCACCCTGGGCTGGCCCAAAGACACGGCGGACTTCAGGAAGTACTATCCCACGAGCGGCCTCGTGACCGCCTACGACATCATTTTCTTCTGGGTAGCCAGGATGATCATGGCGGGCATGGAGTTCACGGACAAAAGCCCCTTCGACGAGGTGTACATCCACGGACTGATCAGGGACAAGCAAGGCCGCAAGATGTCCAAGAGCCTGGGGAACGGCATCGATCCCCTGGAGATCGTGAAGGAGTACGGGGCGGACGCCCTGAAATTCACCTTGGCCTACAACTGCGCCGGCGGCCAGGACATACTCCTTGATCGGGAATCCTTCAAGATGGGCTCCAAGTTCGCAAACAAGGTCTGGAACGCCTCGCGCTACATCCTCATGAACCTGGAAGGCAGGGAGTTCCTCCCTCCAAGCGCCCTGAGCCACAAGGACCTGGACCTTTGGATCATTTCCCGCCTGCGCCAGGCCTCGGCTCAAGCCGCGCAAGCCTTGGAGTCCTGGCGGTTCAACGACGCCGCCCAGACCGTCTACTCCTACTTCTGGGACGACTTCTGCGATTGGTACATCGAGGCGACGAAGCTTTCCACCAAGTCGGACGACGAGGCGGAAAAGAACCGCGCCACGACGGTCCTCCTCATGGTTCTCGAGGAGTCCCTTCGCCTTCTGCACCCCTTCCTTCCATTCGTCACCGAGGAGATCTACCAAATGCTCCCCAACAAGCAAGGAAGGCTGATCTCAGCATCCTGGCCTTTCGCCTCCGCGCCTTCCGCGCCCGGGAGCCCCCCGCCGGCGGCAAGCCCTGGATCAGCCCGGGAGAGGAGCCTGGAGGAAGATTTCACTTCCCTGAAAGAATTGGTCGGCATGGCCAGGACCCTGCGCTCGGAATTCCAGATCAGCCCGGAGGTCAAGATGCCCCTGGCCGTCAAGCTGGATCCCTCCTGCCTCTCCGGCGGATTCCTCAAATCCCAGGGAGCCCTGATCGGCCTCCTTGTGGGCGGACCCACACCCTCCTACCTCGCCCAGGATGCCATAAAGCCTTCAGGCTCCGTGGCCCTGGCGGGCAACGGCTTCGAGATATTCTGCCAAGTGGCTGAGCTGGTGGACATGGAAAAGCTCCTGGCCAAGTTTCGCAAGGACGCGGAGCATGAAGGCGCCTTCGCCGCCCGCGTGGAGGCAAAGCTCGCCAATCCCGCCTTCGTGGGATCGGCGCCTGGGGAGATAGTGCAGAAGGAGAGGGAGAAGCTTTCGGAGGCCAAGGCCCGGATAGCCAAGCTGTCCCGTTACCTGGAGGAACTTGCATGAGCGAAGGCGGACGATCGGACGCTGCGACGGGACCGGCCACAGGAGCCGATGTATTCTCCGGGATACCCCACGCCGATCTTCCGCCCCACACGGACAGCCTCCCCATGGACTCGGGCTCCATGCTGAGGCTCAAGGACATGCACCTGGCGCCCTACATCCAGCTGGCCACCAACCTCATAGGCAAGCGCCGCCGCTCCGGCGGGAACATGTTCCGCCACCAGCTGGACACCATGAGCATACTCATGGACTACGGCTACATCGATTCTGTGCTCCTCAAGGCCTCCCTGATCCACGACCTTCTGGAGGACATACCCGAGATAGACAGGGACAGCATCCTCTCCGTGGACGACGAGTCCGCGGAGGTGTACACCCTGGTCCTCGAGGTTACCCGGAGACCCATAGAGACGAAGGTCCATTTCCTTGCCAGGATCAGGGATTTCGGTTCCCAGAGGGCCAAGGTCCTCAAGTGCGCCGACAGGATCTCCAATATGATAAGCCTGGGCTATGTTACGGACATCAGCTTCATCAAGCGGTACACGGACGAGACTGAGCAGCATGTCTTCCCCATAGCCCGGGTGGCGGACCAGCGCATGCTTTCGGAGCTGCAGGAATTGGTCGCGACGAGGCGGGAATACCTGGCTCGCCGCTTCGAGATTTAAGGAAAGAAGACAAACAGACAAGGAGGTTTCGCCATGAAGAAGAAGTGGACGAGATCCGAGATAGCGGCGGCCATAGACCACACGCTGCTCAAGGCCACGGCGGACGAAAAAGCCATAAAGACCCTCTGCGCGGAGGCCAAGTCCCACCGCTTCGCTTCGGTGTGCGTGAATCCGGCCTGGGTGCCGCTCTGCTTTGCCGAGCTCAAGGGCAGCGGCGTCCCGGTCTGCGCCGTCGTGGGCTTTCCCCTGGGGGCCAACGACACGGCGGTGAAGGCCGAGGAGGCGAGGATCGCCGTAGGCCAGGGGGCTTCGGAGATCGATATGGTGATCAACATAGGAAAGGCCAAGAGCGGGGATTGGGACTTCGTCCGCAAGGACATCGACGCGGTGGTCCAGGCTTCGAAGCCCGCCATAGTGAAGGTGATCATAGAAACCTGCTACCTCACCAGGGAAGAGAAAATTCTGGCTTGCCGCTCCGCCGTGGCCGCCGGGGCCGCCTTCGTCAAGACCAGCACGGGCTTTGGGACAGGCGGGGCCACGGTTGAGGATGTGGTCCTCATGCGCCAGACCGTTGGGGAAGCCTTGAACGTCAAGGCGTCGGGAGGCATCCGCACCAGGGGCGACGCCGTTGCCATGCTGGATGCGGGGGCTGGACGGATCGGAGCCTCGGCGGGAGTGGCCATCCTCGGGGAGTGCGAAGACTGAAGGCGTGTATCGCCTTTGATGTCAGGTTTGTCATTGACAACCGAAAAACCGGGACTTACTATTGACCATGCGCCGCGTACCGGCCGCTTGAGGCCGGGAATGCTGCGATATTTCGAATTCCGATGGGAGGATTCAGCATGAAAAAAGCTCTATTCGCGCTCCTTATCGTCGCCCTCGTGGCGGCTCCCGCCTTTGCCCAGTTCAAGGTCGGCCTTGTGACCGACGTAGGCGGCATCGACGACAAGTCCTTCAACCAGGGCACCTGGGAAGGAATCGTCCGCTTCGCCCAGGACAACAAGCTCCCCAAGGCAAACTATAAGTACCTGCAGTCCTCCGCCGAGGCAGACTACGTCCCCAACCTCTCCACCTTCGCCGACGAGGCCCTGAACCTCATCATCGCCCCGGGCTTCCTCTTCGAGAAGGCCATGGGAGACGTGGCGGCCAACTACCCCACCCGAAAGTTCCTCATCATCGACTCCGTGGTCTCCAAGCCCAACGTAGCCTCCGCCGTCTTCGCCGAGCACGAGGGATCCTTCCTCGTCGGCGTGGCCGCGGCCCTCAAAGCCAAGGCTGACGGAAAGAACGTCCTTGGATTCATCGGCGGGATGCAGTTCCCCCTCATCGAAAAGTTCCAGGCCGGCTTCGAGCAGGGCGTCAAGGCCGTCGATCCCTCCCTCAAGATCCTCGTGGACTACGCGGGCGACTTCGCCGCCCCGGACAAGGGCCAGGCCCTCGCCCAGAAGCAGTTCAACGCCGGCGCCTACATCATCTTCCACGCCGCGGGTGGAACCGGAAACGGCATGATCAAGGAAGCCAAGGAAAGGTCCCAGAAGGGCGACCTGCGCTGGGCCATCGGCGTCGACAAGGACCAGTACGCCGACGGCGTCTACGGCAACAAGTCGGCGGTCCTCACCTCCATGATGAAGCGCGTCGACGTGGCCGCCTACGAGGTGAGCAAGATGACCATGCAGGGCAAGTTCCCCGGCGGACAGGTCATGGTCTTCTCCCTGGCTAACGACGGCGTGGGCATCCCCGCCACCAACCCCAACCTCTCGGCTGACATCGTCGCCAAGGTCAGGGACTTCGCGGCCAGGATCAAGTCCGGAGCCCTCAAGGTTTCCGAAGTCCCCGCCAAGTAGTTTCCGGCCCTAGCGCATAGGGTCCTACCTACAAGCCACCCGCCGTTTCGCGGGTGGCTTTTTTTGTCTCCCGTGCTATACTCAGGCGATAAAACCAACGACAGGGGGCAGAGCGGTGGGCTACATCATCGAGATGCTCGACATCACCAAGGACTTCCCGGGCATCCGCGCCAACGACAACGTCACGCTCCAGGTGGAGGAGCGGAGCATCCACGCCCTTCTGGGGGAGAACGGAGCGGGCAAGTCGACCCTCATGAGCATCCTCTTCGGCCTCTACGCGCCGGACGGAGGCATGATACGGATACGGGGCAAGGAGGTCCGGGTGACGGACCCCAACGCCGCAACCCAGCTGGGCATAGGCATGGTCCACCAGCATTTCAAGCTGGTCCAAGGCTTCACTGTCACTGAGAACATAATCCTGGGGAGCGAGCCCACCCGGGGCCCATTGATCGACATCAAGAAGGCCGAGAAGAAGGTCGAAGCCATCTCCAAGCTCTACGGCCTTTCCGTTGATCCGGGAGCCAAGATCGAGGACATCACCGTGGGCATGCAGCAAAGGGTGGAGATCCTCAAGATGCTCTACCGCGACGCGGAGATCCTCATCTTCGACGAACCCACGGCAGTCCTCACACCCCAGGAAATACACGAGCTCATCCAAATAATGCGCCGCCTGGTGGCGGAGGGCAAGACAATCATCCTCATCACCCACAAACTCAAGGAAATCAAGGAAGTGGCCGACACCTGCACGGTCCTTAGGCGGGGCAAGCTCGTGGGCACCGTCAAGGTGGCAGACGCCTCGGAAGAGCGCATGGCCGAGATGATGGTGGGCAGGGAAGTCAATTTCCACGTGGAGAAGGAAAAGGCGGTGGTGGGGGAGGTCCTCCTCCGCATCAAGGACCTGGACGTCAAGAACGCCAAGGGTGTGCTCGGCGTCAAGCACCTCTCCCTGGACATAAAGGCCGGGGAGATCCTTGGCCTCTGCGGCATCGACGGAAACGGCCAGACCGAGCTTGTCCACGCCATCACGGGACTCGCCAAGGCCGAGGCCGGAAAAATCTACCTCAGGGACAAGGACATCACCAATCAGTCAATAATCCAGCGCCTGGACCTGGGCCTGGGGCACATCCCCGAGGATAGGCACCGCCACGGCCTGGTGTTGGACTTCAACCTGGACGAGAACCTGGTCGTCCACGATTACTTCCGCTCCCCCTTCGCCCGCTGGGGAGTCCTCAACAAGAAGGCGATCAGGGAGAACGCCCAGAGGCTCATCAAGGAATTCGACGTGAGGTCGGGGCAGGGGGCGGCGACCATGGTGCGGTCAATGTCCGGCGGCAACCAGCAGAAAGCCATAGTGGCCCGCGAGATCGACCGCTCCCCGGACGTATTCATAGTGGCCCAGCCCACCCGGGGCCTTGACGTGGGTGCGATCGAATACATCCACAAGCGGATCGTGGCGGAAAGGGACAAGGGCAAGGCCATCCTCCTCGTGTCCTTGGAGCTGGACGAAATCCTGGACGTGTCGGACCGGATCGCCGTCATCTACGGAGGAGAGATAGTGGGCATAGTTCCCGCAAGCCAAACCAACGAGAACGAGCTGGGGCTCATGATGTCCGGTTCGCTCAGGAAGGGCGCCGAAGGAGGAAAGGCATGACCAAGAGGAGAGAAAAGATCGTCCTTCCCCTGATCGCCGTCTTCCTGGGCTTCCTGCTGGGATCCATCATCGTGCTTGCCACGGGAAGGTCTCCCATGGCCATGTTCGCCGCGATGATCAAAGGATTTTCCGGGATCGACATCATAAACGACGTCCCCATAAACACCCGGTACATCGGGGAGTTCATCATCCAGGCAATGCCCATCATCCTCACCGGCCTGGCCTTCGCCTTCGCCTCCCGCACCGGCCTGTTCAGCATCGGCGCCGAGGGACAGCTCATGGTGGGAGCCCTGGCGGCCACGGCGGTGGCGCTCCTCGTCCAGGCGCCCAAGATAATCCACCTGCCCCTCGTGGTCCTTTCTTCCGCCGCGGCAGGGGCGCTCTGGGGGGCCATCCCCGGCTTCCTCAAGGCCCGCTTCAACGTCCACGAGGTCACGGTCTCCATCATGATGAACTACATAGCCCTGCACCTCAACAACTTCGTCATCCTCAACATCTTCGGATCCGTCGACAGGGTGAAGACAGCCTTCTTCCCCGAGAGCGCCCTGCTCAAGTCGCCCTTCCTCCAATCCCTCACCCGGGGTTCACGGCTCAACTGGGGCTTCATTCCCGTGGTGATCGCCTTGGTCATCTTCTCCTTCGTCATCAACAAGACGACCTTCGGCTACTCCTTGAGGGCGGTGGGCTACAACAAGGACGCCGCCAGGTACGCGGGCATGAAGGTGAACAGGAACATAGTCCTGTCCATGATGATAGCCGGAGCCTTCGCCGGCCTGGCCGGCTCCGTCATCACCGTGGGGACCTTCAACTTCGGCCGCGCCCTTCCGGCGGCGGAAGGCTATGGCTTCGACGGCATAGCCGTAGCCCTGGTGGGAGGCAACGAGGCCTCGGGTATCCTCTTCGCCGGCATGCTCTTCGGCATGCTGAAGGCGGCCCAGCCCCTCATGCAGTCCCAGGGCATTCCCAGGGAGATAGCGGGCATCATCCAGGCTTCCATCGTGCTCTTCGTGGCCATGCAGTACGGCATCAAGATGCTGCTGGAAAAATTCAAGAAAAAGGAAAGCGTGTCGTCCGAGGGGGACAGAGCATGAGCTTCAAGATACTTTTCGAAATGTTTCCCATAGCCCTCATGTTCGCCGCGCCGATCATCATAGCCTCCCTGGGCGGGCTCTTCAGCGAAAGGTCGGGCATCGTGAACATCGCCCTTGAGGGCATCATGATGGTGGGCGCCTTCGCCGCCGCGACTGTCACGGTGCTCCTGGAGGGTTCGACGCCCTTCGCCCCATGGCTCGGCCTAGCGGCGGGCCTTGCCGCGGGCCTGGTCTTCAGCCTCCTCCACGCCGTGGCGAGCATCAACCTCAAGGCGAACCAGGTCATCTCCGGCACGGCCCTCAACATCCTGGCCGGAGGCCTCACCGTTTACCTCTGCCAGATCATCTTCCGCCAGCAGAGGACCAGGGCCTTCTCCAACGGAATCCAAAAGATGTCCGTGCCCTTGCTCGAGGACATCCCCGTCCTGGGCAGGATGTTCTTCTCGGGCAACTACCCGACCTTCTACATCGCCATATTCCTCGTCCTGGCCACATGGTTCCTGGTCTACAAGACGCCTTTCGGCCTCAGGATGCGGTCCTGCGGCGAGCATCCCCAGGCCGCGGCCTCCATGGGCATCAACGTCGCCCTGCTCCGCTACGTGGGCGTCCTCGCCTCAGGAGCCTTGGGCGGCCTGGCGGGCGGCGTCATGGTGCTTACGGCGGATATCCAGTACACCCTGGTCACCATCCACGGCACGGGCTTCATCGCCCTTGCATCCCTGGTCTTCGGAAAATGGAACCCCTTCGGGGTCCTGGGCGCTGGCCTCTTCTTCGGCTTCTCCACAGCCCTGTCCTTCTACGCCAAGGACATACCGGGCCTGGCCAGCCTGCCGGGAGAATTCTTCTACGCCCTCCCGTACATCCTGACCATCGTAGCCTTGGTTGTCTTCGCGGGAAAATCCGTTGGACCCAAGGCGGCCGGGGAGATTTACGATTCGGGCAAGCGCTAGCGGGCTGGGAGCATGCCGTACCCGATAGACAAGAAGATCGTCATCGCCGTCTCATCCAGCGCCCTATTCGACCTGGAGGAGTCCGACGAAGTCTTCAGGAAGGAAGGGGAGAAGACCTACCGGGAATGGATGCAGGAGAACAAGCACAGGGCCCTCAAGCCCGGGAACGCCTTCCATTTCGTGCGCCGCTTCCTGTCCCTGAACCAAGGCTACCCCAAGGCCGAAGGGCCGGCGGAGGTCATCCTCCTGTCCCGCAACGATCCCGAGGCGGGCCTGAGGGTCTTCAATTCCATATCGGAGTATGGCCTCGAGATAGGACGGGCCGCCTTCCTGGACGGAAGGTCCCCCTATCCCTACATAGCAGCCTTCGGGGCATCCCTCTTCCTGTCCGCGAATCCCCAGGATGTCCATGGCGCAATAGCCGCGGGCTTGCCGGCGGGGCTCATCCTCTCCCCAGGCTTCGCCGAGGAGGAGGAGGGTGAGGGCGAGCTCAGGATAGCCTTCGACTTCGACGGCGTGATAGCCGGGGACGAAGCCGAACGGGTGTACCGGGGCGCAGGCGGGCTGGAGGCCTTCCTGGATTCCGAGCGGAGGAACTCCTCGAAGCCCCTGGACCCGGGCCCCATGAAGGAATTCTTCGCCAAGCTCGCCGCCCTCCAGGAGCGCCAGCGCCTCGACCTGGACGGCAAGCCCGTCCTTTTGAGGACGGCCATTGTGACAGCCCGGAACGCCCCGGCCCACGAGAGGGTCATCAACACCCTGCGCAGTTGGGGAATCCACACGGACGAAGTGTTTTTCCTAGGGGGCATCGAGAAGAGCCGCATCCTGGCGGTCTACAAGCCCCACCTCTTCTTCGACGACCAGCTTGCCCATCTTTCCGGCGCCGCCCCCGTGGCCGCCTGCGTCCATGTGCCCTTCGGCGCGGCCAACGGCTGAAATAATAAAACGGATAGTTTTTTCTTGTATTTCTCCATTTCCTCGGCTACTATCCCGGCATGATCCGGCTAACCAGAAAGGTCTTCACCGACCTGGCGATCTATATGATCGGCTTCGGCGTCCTCATAGGCGTCCTCTTCCCCCTCTTCCTCCTCGCCGCCGGCGTGGATGCGGGCCTTGCCTTGGCCCCATGGTTCTTCCTCCTCTGCATCCTGGCGGGGATCCTCGTGGGCCTGGCCAACATCCTCCTGGCCCGGGGCATCGTGGGGGCGAGGATAGAGGAGCTGGCCAGCCGGATGCGCTACATCTCCAGCCACCTGAGGAACGACAAACACGAGGATATAGTCAAGAATTGCAAGCCCGAGGAATGCCTCGTCAAGGTGGACTCGGAAGACGTCCTGGGCGAGAGCGCCTCGACCTACAACGTCCTGGTGGAATCCCTTTTCTCCTCGATAAAGTCCGAGCTCCTGGTCAGGGAGTTCACCTCCATGCTTTCCTTGCGCCTTGAGCTGGGAGACCTGGCGGCCAGCGTGCTGCCAACCCTCCTGGCTACCACGGAAGCCGAAAGCGGCGCCATCGTCATGGAGCGGGACGGAGAGCTCTTCGTCGTCGCCGCCCACAGGGTGAACAATCCGGAAAGCCTTGTTTCCAACGATGTGGTCCTCGAGGCAATGAAGGTCAGGCGGCGCAAGCTCCTCGATCTTCCCAAGGATATCGTAGTCACGAGTACGCTCCTGGACTATGTCCCGCGGCAGGTCTGCGTGGAGCCTCTCCTCTACCACGACGTCGCCCTGGGAGTGGTGGTCCTGGCGGCGTCCAAGCCCTTCGGGGAGATAAGCCTCCATTTCCTGGACCTGGTGAACGCAAGCCTAGCCGTGGCTTTCCGCAACTCCCTCACCTACGACCAGCTCCAGCAGTTGGCGGCCAACGACTCCCTCACCGGCATGTACAACCGCCGCTTCGGCATGGCCAGGCTACAGGAGGAATACGGAAGGGCCATGAGATCCGGCTCCCCCATCGGACTCTGCCTCTTCGATCTCGACCACTTCAAGCAGGTGAACGACACCTACGGACACCCTCTGGGCGACAGGGTCCTTGTCCACGTTTCCAAGCTCATCCGCGGCGTGCTCAGGGAAGGGGACGTGGCCCTGCGCTACGGCGGCGAGGAATTCCTCGTCGTCCTCCCTGGCGCATCCCTCACCGACGCCTTCCAGATCAGCGAGCGGATCCGCCGGGTCGTGGAGGAGACAGTCTTCCAGCACGGTTCCCAGAACGTCGGCCTCACCATTTCCGGAGGAGCATCCTCCTGGCCGGACTACGACGCATCCTCGGCGGACGCCTTGGTGAGAAAAGCGGACGAAGCCTTGTATCGCGCCAAAGAAAGCGGCAGGAATCGGATTATTGCGCTATAATGATCCGTATCAATGATGGCGGAGGATCCAGGTGATCGACACCAACGCGTTGCAAAGATATTCATTGTTCGGCGGGGTCCTGCCCGAACAGATCGAGCATATCAAGCCTCTCTTCGGCCTCGCCCGGTACGACGCGGGGGATTCGCCGATCCGGGAAGGGGATCCGAACGACAAGATCTATTTCATCCTCGGGGGAAGGGTGAGCGTATCGAAACAAGGGGTGGTGATAGCGGAGCTGGGGGAGGGGGAAACCTTCGGCGAGATGGAGCTCATCGACGTGATGCCCAGCATTGCCAGGATAACCGCCCTTGAACCCCTGGAAGTGGTGACCATTTCCAACCGGGCCCTCTATGAAATCTCCAAGGTCGAACCCAAGGCCTTCGCCCTCATGATAATGAATCTGGCCCGGGACCTCTCCCGGCGCCTCAGGCGCATGGACGAACTCGCCTGCCGGTAAGTTATCTGCGACTTTATTGCGAAGTAAACGAAAAGGTAACAGTATCTGTGTAATCCCCCGCCTCGAGAAAGCCGATGGGACCGGTGACAAACCGAAGAGGATAATTAAGATTATTCGCAGCGTTGCTATTGTACACAAGTTGCACAAGTCCATCGCTAAGTGACTTGACCGCCCCATTGAAATAGAAAGTATACGGGATGGTCTCCAGGGGAGAATTGGGATTTAACAAGGTACTTGCATTTTGCGAAAAGGCTGAAATCGTATAACGTCGAGGCGCAGTAACCCGCATAGTGGCCAGAGCCTCATCTCCAGCTGGATTAATTTCTCCAAAATCGGCGATCGGGGAAGTAAAAGTTATGGAAAATGTTTCTCCCCCAACACTCGTAAGCGTAACATTGATGTTTCCACCTGTGGCGGGTGTAAGAGAACCGCTCCCAATAGTTGCCGATCCAACGTATAGGAAGAAAGTGAAGATGTTGGTATAGGGACCATCAGGAATCTCCCCTGTGGAACTATACACATAAAAAGTGAGATTCATTGAAGCGGTGCCGCTTGCCATAGACCCGGAGAGTGCCGTGGTGCCTGTTTGATTTATAGATCCAATCTCCGTTGAAGCGTTAGTTGTCCTGCGGATGGAAATTTTGGACGAACTATCATAGAAATTTGACGGGTTTAGATAGACTCGACGATTGCCTGGCAAAAAATCCCCGTATATGGCATTGCCAACTAGAAGGTAGAAGCTTACAGCGTCACTTGCCGTAGATCTGGTAATGGTGACAGTTCTTTTCCCTGAATTAGCTTGTCTTGTATCATAATTAGTGATGTTTGCAGTAACATTGGAAATAGTCCATGTGGTTTGGGCTAGCAACGAAGAACCGCAGAGGAGGAAAAGAAAAAAAACAGGACCGAACTTTTTCACATAGCCTCCGGAGCAATTATCGGATTATGACACGATATTCCATAATAATCTTGAGATAATCAAGATTGCTTACTGACAAAATAATGTAACATCCTGTTTGGAGTAAATATGTGATTTTGGAAAATATTAATGTGTATATAACAATATTATATATACAATTAAAGAATACAATATGCCGGGGACGGGTGTCGAACCCGCACGCCGCTCGCGCAGCAAGGGATTTTAAGTCCCTGGTGTCTACCAATTCCACCACCCCGGCGATGACGCGACGCCCTAGGATGATAGCCGCGAAGCGGCGGCGCGGTCAATGATAATCAGGTCCTTTCCTCATCCCGCGAGGTCGAACATTTCCTCCAGCACCGCCGCGACGCCGTCTTCGTCAACCGAGGGGGCGACCAAGTCGGCCTTGGCTTTTAGCTCCTGATGGGCGTTTCCCATGGCCACGCCTATCCCGGCCGCCAGGAGCATGGCCTCGTCGTTGTCCGCATCCCCGAAGGCCACGGTCCTGTCAAGGCTTCCGCCCACCTGCCTCAGGTACCGTTCCAGGCCCTTCTCCTTGTCCACGCCTTTGATGACAACCTCAAGCATGTAGGGGGCGGAGAACATGCACTCCGCCCGGTCTCCGAGTTCCCGGCCCAGGGCCTCCGACACGGGAACGAGTTTTTCGTGCTCGTCCAGGAAGATGCACTTGGTGAAGCCCAGGGAAGGATAGGCGTCGAAATCGACCTTTCCTCCCTGCAGGCCGGAGCGCCGTATATAGAATTCCGTATAGGATCTCTCGGTCTCGTAGAACCAGGAGTCGCCGATGAAGGCATGGAAGTGGCTGGAGAAGCGGCGCGAAATTTCCACGATCCGCCTTGAAAGATCCTCGTCCATGTGGAGCTGGGAAATGGGAGTCCCGTCGCCTGAATAGACATCCGCACCGTTGGAGCAGACATATCCGTCCACCCTCCCCAGGGATTGGGTGTTCCGGAGGACGGATGAATAGACCCTGCCGGTGGAGATGACTACCTTCTTGCCCAGGGCCATGCAACGGCGCAGGGCGACGGCCACCCTGGGAGAAATCTCATATCGGTCGTTGAGAATGGTACCGTCCATGTCCAGGGCGATGCAATCAATATGATCCCCCCGGGCGCGCAAATCCTCGGCAATCATGGCAACCTCGCTTCGATGCTCGTATCCTGGGCGCGATGCTACCCTGAAACACGCCACCTTGTCATGCGTGGGGACCGCGCCGGCGCTTTACACACAAGGCGCTAGCGTACACAATATCCGGGCCATGCAAAGCTCCTTCGTCCTTTCCAACGCCTCCCTCGTCCTTCCCGACCGCGTCTTAAGGCAAGGCGCCCTCCTTGTCCGCGACGGCCTCATCGAGGAGATATGGGAGGGCGAGTCGGCTGGCGACTTGGCGCACGCACGTAGCGAAGGAAGCCATGCCTTGCCGCCTGTCCTGGACTGCCAAGGCGCCTATGTCCTGCCCCGGCTGGTGGAAATGCACATCCACGGCTGCTTCGGCAAAGGCTTCGAGCAGCTCCGTGGCGGCCAGGAGCTGATCTGGCTGGCCCGCAGGCTCCGGGAACGGGGCGTGGGGACCTTCGTGCCCACCATCCTCTGGGACAAGGAGGCGGTGGGCCGCCTTGTCAAAAGCATAGAGGAGTCGGGGCTCCCCCGGTCCATGGTCCCAGGCATCCACATCGAGGGTCCCTTCGTGAATCCCGCCAAGCGGGGTGGCATAAAGATGGCCAACATAAGCCCGCCGGACCCAGGGCTCCTGGACGAGATCCTCGCCGTGACGAAAGGGCTCCTCAAGATAATGACCCTCGCCCCGGAGCTTCCCGGGGCCCAAGCCCTCTATGGGCGCCTGGAGGCGGAAGGAGTCCTGGTATCCCTGGGTCACAGCGACGCCCGGGGAGCCGTGCCCCTTCCTTCCAAGGCCTTCTCCTGCACTCACCTCTTCAACGCCATGAGCGGGCTCGACCACAGGGCTGGGCAGGAGGGCCTCGCGAACCTGGGGCTTTCCGGCCTCTCCGCCTGGGTGGAGCTCAACGCCGACGGGATCCATGTGAACAAGAGCGCCATGAGAGTGGCGCGGTCCTCGGTCTCGCCCGGCTCGTTGATCCTCACCAGCGACGCCGTCGTCTCCGCCGGCCTTCCCTTCGGGGAATACCACTACTTCGGCTTCACCGCAGTCTCAGGAGCCTCCGGGGTCCGGTACAAGGAATCAGGCACCCTGATCGGTTCCAGCAGGCTGGGCATGGAGATAGTGAAGTCCTACATGGAGGCCACGGGAGCCCCCTTGTACGAGGCGACGGCCGCAATGTCCGCCAATCCTTCCAAGGCCTTGGGGCTGGACCGGGGCAGGGGAGGGGGCATCGTCCCCAGCGCGGCGGCGGATCTCTTCGTCTGGGACAAGGACCTCACTACGTGCACATCCATCAATCCTCCGGAGGAGTTCCGATGACGGGCAGGCAAACCTACGCCTACATACACATGCAAAACCTCAAGGCCAACCTGGCGGAAATCCGCCGCCGCGCCGAACCGGCCAAGATCTGCGCCATGATAAAGGCGGACGCCTACGGCCACGGGGCCGTGGAGGTAGCCAGGACACTCCAGGGCGAAGGCGTGGAGTACCTCGCCGTGGCGCTTTTGGAAGAAGCCCTGGAACTCAAGGACGCGGGGATAGCCACCCCCATCCTCGTCCTGGGCACGGCGGCGCCGGAAGACGCGGAAATAATCGTTGGCCGTGGCATTACCCAGACCATCTACTCCTTGGAGATAGCCAGAGCCCTCTCCCAGGCCGCTATGGCCCTGGGCAGGAAGGCCCTGGTCCATTTGGAAGTGGACACGGGCATGAACCGCCAAGGCATCAAGGCCGAGGAAACCCAGGCCTTCGCCCAGGAGCTGAGCGCCTTGCCCGGCCTTGTCGTGGAAGGCATCTATTCCCATTTCTCGGAGGCCGACAACCCCGACACAGGCTTCGCCACCCTCCAGATGCGCCGATTCCGGGAATCCCTGGAATCCCTGCGCCGGGCGGGCATAGAGCCCAAGTACCGCCACATCTCCAACTCAGGGGCCATCCTCACCATGCCCTTCACAGGCCTGGACATGGTAAGGCCGGGGATCCTCCTCTACGGTCTTTCCCCCTCCGGGGCGATCAAGGTCCCCGCGGGCTTCAAGCCCGTCATGCGCCTGTGCACCAGGATAGCGAACATAAGGGACATAGGGCCGGGAGAAAGCGTGAGCTACGGAAGGACCTTCACCGCCCGCAGGGACACCAGGGTGGCCCTCCTTCCCATAGGCTACGCCGACGGCTACATGCGCATCCTCTCCAACCGGGCGGAAGTCCTGGTCCGGGGCAAGCGCGCCCCCGTCCTGGGCCGCATCTGCATGGATTATTCCATGGTGGACGTGACGGACATCCCCGAGGTCCAGGTGGGGGACGAGGCCATCGTCTTCGGCTCCGAGGACCTGCCCGTGGGAGAGCTCTCCCTCATGGCCTCCACCATCGACTATGAAATCACCTGCGGCATTTCCCGCCGGGTGCCCAGGATACCCGTCCAGGAGGAAACCACATGACCGACTACCCGGCCTTGCTCGCCGAGGCGAAGGCCCTCAAGCCCTGGCTCGTCCAGACCCGCCGGGCCTTGCATAAGATCCCCGAGCCCGGAGACAAGGAGTTCGAGACCCAGGCCTACGTGAAAGGCGTCCTGGATGAATTGGGCATACCCTACCATACCGTCCGGACTTCCATCGTGGCCCTCATCCAGGGCCAAAAGCCCGGTCCGGTGGTGGCCTTGAGGGCCGACATGGACGCCCTCCCTGTGTCAGAGCCCGAGGACAGGCCCTACCGGTCCTGCCACGAAGGCTTCATGCACGCCTGCGGCCACGACGCCCACATGACCGTGGCCCTCGGCGCCGCCCGGGTCCTAAGCGCCCGCCGCTCCCAGATCTCCGGGAGCGTCAAGCTTCTCTTCCAGCCCGCCGAGGAAACCACGGGCGGCGCCGCCCCCATGATAGCCGACGGCTGCCTGGAGAATCCCCATGTGGATTATGTCCTGGGGCTCCACGTCATGCCCGACGTGCCGGTGGGCAAGGTGGAGGTGAAGCACGGGGCCATCAACGCCGCCTCCGACTTCCTGGGCATCACCGTGAAGGGCAGGGGTTGCCACGCCGCCTATCCCCACACGGGAGTGGATGCCATAGTGGCCGCCGCCCAGGTGGTGACCGCCCTCCAGACCGTAGTCTCCAGGACCGTGTCCCCCCTCGAGGAGGCCGTGGTCACCCTGGGAACCGTCGCGGGCGGTACCCAGAACAACATCGTCGCGGGGGAGGTGCGGCTCACGGGAACCCTGCGCACCACAAATCCCCAGGTCAGGGAAAGGACCAGGGCCAGGATAAGGGCCATCGTGGAGGGAGTCTGCGCCTCCCTGGGCGCCGAAGGCCAGCTGGAGATAGTCCCGGGCTACAGCGCCCTCATAAACCACAACCCTATCGTCGACCTTGTGGCCGAGGAAGCCGCCGCCATCCTGGGCAAGGACAGGATCCTCTGGAAGGACAAGCCCAGCATGGGTGCTGAGGATTTTTCCTTCTTCCTGGAGGAGCGCCCGGGCGCCTTCTACAACCTAGGCTGCGGCAATCCAGAAAAGGGCGTTTCCGCCCCCCTACACGCCCGGGCCTTCGACATAGACGAGGACTGTCTTCCCATCGGCGTCGCAGTCCAGGTCGCCAGCGTCTTGCGCCTCCTTGCCCTGTAGCAGCCGGGCGTACTATCCTCAGGGCTATGAGCTTCAATCCCTACTCCGAAGTCCGGAACGGAAGGCTGCATTTCGACGGCGTCGACTGCCTTGAGCTGGCTAAGACCTACGGAACCCCCCTGTACGTGGTGTCCGAGAGGGCGGTACGGGAGCGCTGCGCCCAGGTACGCGCCGCCTTTATTGACAAATACCCCAACACAGGGGCTGTGTACGCCTCAAAGGCCTTCCAGACCTTGGACATGTGCAGGATCGTAAGCTCCGAAGGCCTGGGACTGGACGTCGTCTCCGGCGGTGAGCTCTACGCCGCCCTCGAGGCGGGGGTGGATCCCAGCCTCATCCTCTTCCACGGCAACGCAAAGACCGAGGAGGAGTTGGACTTCGCCATCCGCTCCCGGGTTGGGCGCATCGTGTCCGACACTCTCTTCGAGGTGGAGGAGGTGGAGCGCATCGCAGCCGCCCACGGCCTTCGCCAGGGGCTCCTCTACCGCATCACCCCGGGAGTGGATAGCCACACCCATCGCTTCATCTCCACGGGCAGCCTTGACTCCAAGTTCGGGATCCCTCTGGACCCCACGGTGCGCGATTCCTACCTCCGCCCCGTCCTTGACTCGCCCCATATCGATTTCAAGGGCTTCCACTTCCACATAGGCTCCCAGCTTCACGACAACTTCTCCCACCTCGCCGCGGCGAAGATAGCCCTGGACTTCCTCTTCGCCGTCCGTGCCTCATACGGCTTCGCGGCCCCGGAGCTCAACCTGGGCGGAGGCTTCGGCATCAACTACCTGCCCCAGGACAATGCTCCCCCGCTTTCCTACTTCCTGGATCCCCTCATGGATCTGGTCCAAAAGGAATGCGCAGCCGCTGGCTTCCCCCAACCCCGGATCACCATTGAACCCGGCCGCTGGATCATCGGCGAGGCGGGAATAACCCTCTATACCATCCGCTCGGTGAAGACCATACCGGGCATCCGCACCTACGTGGGCGTGGACGGGGGCATGACGGACAACATCCGCCCGGCCCTCTACGATGCCAAGTACCATGCCGTCCTGGCCGCCAAGGCTGACCGAAAGGCCGAAAGCCTTGTCACCGTGGCCGGCAAATGCTGCGAATCCGGAGACATCCTCATCAGGGACATCCTCCTTGCCGATCCCCAGCCCGGGGACATCCTGGTTGTGTTCTCCACCGGTGCCTACAACCATTCCATGGCTTCCAATTACAACCGTATCCCACGGCCCGCGGTGGTCATGGCCAAGGATGGGGTCCACAGGCTTTCGGTCCGCCGCGAGACATTCCAGGACCTCCTGGCGAGGGAAATCTAGGTCGATCCATTTTGGATATTCCTATTTCCTGAATCGGAAATGCCTTGAAAATCTCCAATATCTCTAACTCTATCTCTAAAATGAAAATAATTGTTTCCTAAAACTATTTTCTATTGACAACTCCCTATAGTGCCGATACATTCAGTATCAACAAGTCTGTGCCGCGTTTCTGCGGCGCAAATCAATAAAAGTGTCCGCGAGAAAATCGCGGCGTAGGAGTCTCAAATGAAAAAGTTCGGTTTTGTCGCACTGTTCGCATTTGCTGTGTTCGGAATGGCTTTCGCCGTCGGCGCCGATGCTACCTCCGGCCAGATCGCCCTCACCGGTACGATCGCGCCCAAGTTCAGCATGACGCTCACGACGAATACCGCCGGTGATGCGATTCTTGACGATGGCACTGAGAATCTTTGGTCGCTGGGCACGATCACCGTGAACAGCAACTTCAAGAATTGGAAGGTGTCCGTCAAGTCCACCAATGGCGGGATGCTGAAGAACGGAGACGAGTCGATCGTCTACGCCTTCACCCTCGGCACCCTGCTTGAGGGCGTGAAACTGGACGCGATCCAGACTTCCGCCGCCCAGGCCAGGACCTTGAGGGCGGGCAACGGGTACGACATGTCGGTGAAATTTGCCAATGTCGGCAAAGATTACTGGCAGACCGGCACCTGGACCGACACCGTCACCCTCACCATTTCGCACGAGTAATCGGACGGGACAAACGTAAAGCCCCGCGGCGTAGCACCCGCGGGGCTTTTCGTTTTTATTATGCTGATTTGTTCAAAATTCTTTCCAGGGTATTGACATTTTGGAGATTCTAGCCGATATTCACAGTAATATTGTGTAGTAAAGGAAAAAAAGTAGTACTTCCGCCGCATCTCTGATGCGCAACCGCCTTTCATCTTTTCCTTCTACCCAGTCAATTCGTAAAATGCCCGCAGAATGCGGGATAAAAGTAATGGAGGTGGAGATGAAAAAGTTTTTGTTCGTATTTTTTGGTCTTCTTCTTATGAGCAACTTTGTGTATTCTCAGAATAGCCTTGCGGTGAATGCATCGATTCAGGATTACATTTCTGCGGCTTTCCCTGAGTCTGCGTTTGTTGATTTTGGCACGATTGATGGAAGTACAACTGGAGCTAAAACCTCTGGAAATGCTACCCTTACGATTATTTCAAACAAACCGCATTGGAAGGTTACTTTTACGTCGGGTCATGATAGTACGCTTGTATCTGGATCTACAACTGCAACCGCTATCCCTTATAAGCTCAAAGCTTCACTGTCTACTGCTTCCTCTAGTGTATGGAGCCTTTCAAAATTAACAACCAGTATGGAAGCATATCAGACTATTCCGACTGGCGGCTTGAAGTTAGAAGTAGCAACTGGAAATGGAAAAACACCAGTGGGCGGTATAACTTTTGATGTTGGTGCTGAGCTTACCATGCCTACCTCCGGCGAACTCTATGAAGCAGGTACGACTTTTACTGATACCGTTACTATTACGATTATCTCATTACTTTAAAACTCTGTACGGTTGATAAGTATTGGCTCGATAGTATTTTTATCGGGCCAATACTTATTATAATGATAACTTTTGAATTTTTTTAAATGTAATTGATTCATTGGAGTGAAATATGAATCGACTTGTTGTGGCTTTATTTATTGCACTACTTTCTGTATCTGCTTCTGCCGACACCTTGACCACCACGGTCATCAGGGCGGTTGTAGGCGCTGATCTCAACATCACCAGCGACATGGCAAGTGTTGAGGAAGTGAATCCCGCCTTGACCAGCGCCACTCTTGGCAACGTGACGATTTCTTCGAACATGACAGGGAACTGGAGAATCGTAGTCACATCTGCGAACGACGGAGCCATGGTCCGCGTGGGCGGCACCGATCGGTATCCGTACCTGCTCAACTTTGGAACCACGGTTGG
This sequence comes from Spirochaetota bacterium, assembly GCA_040757435.1. Lineage (GTDB taxonomy): Bacteria > Spirochaetota > Spirochaetia > Treponematales > Rectinemataceae > VKGY01. Next base: position 47,940 of record JBFLXC010000001.1, read on the forward strand.
ACATAACCTTGCGACGGATCTTTCCATAACCAATACCGGCGTGCAGGCATCCTTGACCGTCCCGGTTTCCATCACCTACCAGACCGCCGCAGCCTTGGCGCTTCCCGCAGGCACCTATGAGGATACCTTGACGATTTCCCTCTTGGCCCCTTGAGGATTTTCCGGCGTGAGTTTAGGGAAGGGGCTGCCGTGCAAAGCGGCAGCCCCTTCCTTTAGTGAATACTCAAGACCAAAACCTGACGTTGGCAATAATTTGGATATATACAAAGAGGAAGATGGAACCTAGGATGAATGGGATGAGAAAAAGACTTGCGGCATTCCTCGCTTTTCTATTCTTATCCAGCTATGTCCTGGGTGCAGAGGATAGATTTTTCACAGTCCTTCGCTCCAAGATTGATGCAAACTTCTTCCTCACATCCTCAATGCTTGGCACCGTAGTGGTGAACGTAGGCGCCACCGGGCAGAACATCGGCGAACTTACCTTCAGCTCAAATATTCCAGGCGCATGGAGGATCTCCATAGCCTCCCAGAACGGCGGAGCCTTGGTGCGGGACGGAGGGGCTGAACGGTTTCCTTATCGCTTCAACTTCGGCGCGGAAAGAAGAAACCAGGATTTGAATTCGAATTTGATAATCGAATATTTCGGTCCAAAGTCCCCGACCACGGTCGCACTTTCCTTGGACTATTCCCCGGCTTTTTCTTTGGGGATTCCAATGGGAACCTACAGGGATACGATAGTCATCACGCTTTCCGCCTTGTGATCGTTTCCCGCGGCGTTACAGAGGTTGTAGATTGCCTAGTAGAATTTTTGCCTCCTTATTGGTATTAGTTGCATTTTTCGCATTTGTACCCGGCGTATCGGCGGATGACGGAAGCTGGTACTTCATATCCGCGACCAATCCTACGGTGTTGACCTCTCCTACCCAAATGGTTGGGGCTTCCTTTTCGCTTTCCCGGTTATTCAACTCCAGCACCTATCCCTATTACTACCTGGTTGCCGACGCCACCTTGGGATCCCACGATGTGGGGATGCGAAAGCTTTACTTGGGCGGCGACCAAAACGATGATTCCATCTCGATTTACTTGCGGCCCAGGAACGAGGAGACGGAGGTCGGAGTGGACAACGTGGCGGGGAGCAAGGCTGTCTCCGGGGTCTTGAGCGGATCAAGCTCTTCGGTAGCCGAGTTCGATGTAGCCCTTGGTCTGCCTGTAGGGCTTCTTGGGGACGGCACCTACTCCAACACCTTTACCTTCAACCTTTACACCAACCGAAGCGCCGGCACATCCCAACCCCTTGTTCCCCCGAATGGCGAAATAGCGACAAGGCTCATCGGCACAAGGTCCATCAATGTAAGCGCGACCTTGAACCTTTCCTCCGTCACCCTAACACTGGCTCCCACGGATATCAGTTTCGGAACCAACCTTGTGGATGGGGGGACGTACCAGACGAGCAATGTTGTATTGACCGCCCAGGCGACCAGAAGATTCAACCTCCATGTGAATTCCCAGAACAGCGGCAAGATAAGGCTCCTCACGGGGGATGAGACAATTCCCTATGTCTTCACTTTTGATGAGGTTGTGGTGAACTTGAGCGCAGGCTCCGTCTTGCTCAAGGAGAGGGTGAATCGCGGAACCAGAAATTATTCCATGAATTTCCGGCTGGAGAATCTTCCCTTTGTGGAAGGAGGAAACTATCGGGATGTACTTACTTTCTTCATCACTATTCCGTAAAACTTGATTGATTTATCGAAAAATAATATTTTTTAAATTCAACTTTGGAATCTATAGAGACTTCGTCATGTTCACTTTTACCGCATTCTAGCCTTAGCAAGATGCGGAGGGAATGGTTTAATTTCCAGGTCGTGACAGCATAGAGGATTGATGATATCTTGTGATCGTGAATCGTATTATTAGGCTTGCGGCGGCTATACTGGTGTCTGTTGCCGCCATGGGCGCAGAAGCCCAGGACTACACATCCTATTCCGCTAAAACCACGAGCCCTGACATCCTTGTCTATAATCCGGCGAGTCCTGTCTCAGCCGTGGCGAGCCTTACGATCCAGAGGGGCAACAACGCGAACGTGGCCTATCCGTATTATTACATAGTGGCAGGGGCGTCCCAAGGCCTGGCGGGACCAGGGCAGAGGAGGCTCTACCTGGACGGCCAGGTGTCCAAGCCTTCGATTCCAGTGTTCCTCCGTCTAAAGAATTCAATCATGGAAATCGGGAGTGCCAACATTTCCGACTCCACGTCGCTTTCGGGATCAGTCTATCGTAGGAATCCCTCCACCGTGGAATTGGATGTAGTCCTCGACGCCAACGCAGGCTCGATTCCCGATGGGACTTACACCAACCAATTCACCTTCGCCCTTTATACGAACACTTCGTTGGCGCCTACGGCAACGCTGGTGCCGCCCAATGGCCAGGAGGCCATGAGCGTCCAGGGCAGCCTTGCCATCAACGTGACCGCAACGGTGAGTCTTTCATCGGTGAAGGTTCAATTCTCGGCCTCGGCGATGAGCTTTGGGACCGATCTGGCGGAAGGATCTCGGTACGAGACCGGCGGCTTCGTCCATGTGGACGCGACGAAGCCCTTCGAAGTCTCCGTGATGTCCCAAAATTTTGGGGCCATCAAGCTGGGCGGGTCCTCGGAATCCATCGCCTATACCTTTCTGTTCAATGGAACGCCGTATTCTCTTTCCGCAGGCACTGCGCTGATAGGCCAAGTCCTTCCGGCGGGAACCCAGAGCTATCCCATACAATTCGTGTTGGAGAAAGTGCCCAACGCCGAGGCGGGGGACTACACGGACATCATCACCTTCTATTTCTCCACCCAATGAGTGTCTGACAGATCGCCCTAGAAGATGAGTCTGATCCCCGCAACGAGAGCCAGGCTTTCGGTGATCCAGGCGAAGGTCTTAAGCGGTATTTTCCTCAGGAACTTGGAGCCGACATAGGCCCCCGCGAGGACCAGGGGAACGAGCATGAGGTCAACGAGGAAGCGGTCCAGGGTGAGCACGCCTAGGCCGATGGTGAAGGGGACGCGGATCAGGTTCACCACGAAGAAGAACCAGGCGTTGGTTCCCACCAGTTCTTCCTTGTCCAGGTTGAGGGAGAGGAAGTACATGGCAAGGAGGGGGGCCGCGGCGTTGGCCATGAGGGTGAACATGCCCGCCAGGAAACCGACGATGGCAACAAGGGGCTTGTTGTCCGGGGATATCCTCAGGTTGTAGCGTTTTCTCAGTAGGCCCAAGAGGGTCATGGCTATGATGATGGCGCCGAGGATTGGGCGGAAGGTGGCGTCGTCCACGGCCCGCATGACGAAGAAACCGGAAACGATTCCTCCCAGGGTCCAGGGGAAAAGGCGGAAGAGCTGCTTCCACACTGTTTTCTTGCGCCAGAAGATGACCGCCGTTATATCCCCTGTCACCAGGAGGGGCAAAAGCATGCCCGTCGCGGTCCGGGCGGGAATGACCATGGCCACGAAGGGCGTCACCACCGTGACCAGCCCCGGCACTCCGTTCTTGGCCACCCCGGTCAAGAAGCCTGCCGCCGCGAGGGCGATTATTCCATACACGCCGATGTCCACGTACTCCTCCCTGGTGCGGTATGGCTCCAGGATAGGCTATCCGGCGGCTTTGGGCAATGCGGGTCAACCTGGGATAAAGTCCAAAAACCTTGACCCGCACATCCTGAAAATCCTGTTGTCCTGTCGAAATATGTATTGACAGGATAACAGGATATTCAATATCTACCTGCGATTACGGGGCCTTCGCCGCGGTAAGGGTGGAGGGGAGGGACATTCCCATGTAGTCGATATTGAAATATCCGCTGATGTCGTCCTGGTGGGCGTTCTTGAAGCGGCCGCCGCCGGAGGCGGTCATAATCGCGCCATTGAGTCCCTCCTTAAAAATCGGAAGAAGTTCAGCGTCGAAGGACATTGTTTTCTTGTCCAAGGAACCAAAAAGCGCTCCATGGAGACTCAACGGATCATTTGTATTGGGAATATTTCCCATACCAACTCCGGCTTCGCACCAGGTTCCCCTCACCACCGCTTCATCGAAATCGATGAGGGCATTGAATATGAGCTTCTTAGGCCCCGAGGTCTCGAATAGGTAGGTAGCTTCGCCGATATAATTTTGCACCTGGGTGTTAGAGAATATCAGGGAACCGGAAAGCAGGCCGCCGCCGATTATATTGCTTCCATAGTACTTGAGGATCTTGCCAAAAAAACCATCTTCAGGTGAGAACTGGCCAAGAACGATATAAAAAATTCCATTCTTAACGGAAGTCTTCGCGCTGATATAATAGTGAGTCGAATTGACCTCGACCTCATCAAGCTCGAACTCTTCTGTGCTCACATGGATGCTTCCGTCTTGGATGTAGCTCCCAGGTTCTGCGGGAAGGAAGAATTTCAACTTCTTAGATCCCTCAGACATATCCAGCTCAAAAAAGACAGGTTCGGTACCCAAAGCCGCCGTTCCCGCTATCTTGGCGGGCATGAGGTTCCAGCGGGCGTAGAGGGTGTGGCTCGCCTTCTGCCTCACCTTGGTAGAAGCAACGATCCGGACTCCCGCTCCTTCCGGCTCGGTGTACCAGCCGCCGAAGGCGAATCCGGGACGCGTCGCCGCGGGAAGATCTCCGTATTCAAGGCCGAGCTTGACGACCATGGATCCGGTCGCCGCCGAGCCTCCCTGGGCATCGAAGCTCACGGCGATTTGGTTCGGCGCAAGCCCTGCGGAACCCATGCCTTTGGCTTCCGACTGGTCTTCGCTCAAGGATTTCGCGCTCAATCCGAAGCCTGCGACATCGCAGCCCGAGAAAGCCAAGGCCAAGACCGCGGCCATGACGGCCATAATGATAAACGATCCCTTATTTCGGGACATACTTTTTCCTCCCACGCAGGAATAATTATAGTCTACGGTAATATATCGGATCGCTAATCAATAAGATAGAGAGGAAAAATGCTGCCGGGTAAGCTCGGGCGGATACATCCCGGCAGCCCGCCGCGACTTGCGCCTCAGGCGTCTGCGCCAGGCTGGGATGCCAGGTACAGCTGCCAGCCGATGCCGAACTTGTCCACGAGATAGCCGTAGAGGGGAGACCAGAATTGGGGAGCCAGCGGCATCTCCACCTTGCCTCCTTCGGAAAGCGCGGCGAACCAAGCCCGAACCTTGGCTTCCTCCACTGAGCGCACGATGAGACTTATGTTGTCGCCCTTGGTGACCGAGGTCCCTGGCGGAACGTCGGAGCACATAATCGTGCTGCCTTCAACCAGGAACTCGGCGTGCATGATGAGCCTTCCCGCCCCTTCGGGGATAGGGAAATCCGGATTGGGCGGAGCATCTCCGAACTCCATGAATTCCGGCTCCGGGGAACCGAAGACCTTGGCATAGAAGTCGACAGCCTGTCGGCAATCGCCGTTGAAATTGATGTATGGGGAAACTCCCATGGTTCACTCCTTTTGTCTCAGGGCACCTTCAGGGTGCCGCGCCGAAACAATAGGTAAAAGATGGAAAAGCCGAGGTGGGAAGTCAACAATTTCCGCGGAGAGGAGTAATGGCGCAGAAATGAAGGCGGAGGAATAAAAAAGCCGCCTAGTCGCGGCGGCTTAAAAGTCGGGCTGAGAGGATTTGAACCTCCGACATCTTGGTCCCGAACCAAGCGCGCTAGCCCCTGCGCTACAGCCCGTAAAAGAAAAAACCCGTCAGTAATTGACGGGTTTCACGCCCTAGGGCGATTCGGGAGCGACGGGGCTCGAACCCGCGATCTCCGGCTTGACAGGCCAGCGCGATAACCAGCTTCGCTACGCCCCCGTGTCATTGCTGACGAGACGGAAATATATAGGGATCGGGGCTTCGTGTCAATAGGATGCCGAAAACCAACGTCAGAAAGGGACGACGAGGGCTCCGGATTTTTCGTCTATTTCCCTGGGTTTCCTCGGAGCCTTCCCCTCATCGGTGTGCGCTTGTCTCCGCCCCTGGCTAGGCGAAGGAAGGGAGCCGGCGGCAGGAGGCATTTCCACAAGGTCGCCGCTCAATAGGGGGTCAGACCCCGAATTGACTGCCCCCGCATTGACTCCTGGTTTGGTCCCCGCGCTGGCCGCATAAGCGGCGAGGGAATAGCCTTCGGCGGAGCAGGCGTACCTGCCTCGCCGGTAGCCGGGAAGCGAAAAAGCCTCGGAGACGATGCGCAAGGTCGGCGGGAGGGCAGGCCGGCTTTCCGGCGACGCGTCCCTGGACCTCGTCGAATCCTTGGCCGGCGCCCCATCCAGGCCCTTAGCCCCATCCTTGGCGTCCCTAGAACTCAGGAGATAGGAAAACACAAGCTTGTCCTTAGGAAGCCCCGCATCGTCGGATAAGGATTGGAGCCATACGGGGGCCTTGGGCTTGGAGACGGTGAAATGGCACCACGGATACTTGTCCCTGGGCTTGGGCAGGACCATGGAAGCAGGGTAGGGGGAGTCCGCCTGCGGGCTTTGACGCTGGTTTTGGCGCTGCGGTTGGCCGGGCTGCCTATCCCTCTGGAAGCCGCTCCGATCGCGGTCATGGCTGTTGTCGTGGCCGTGGAGGTAGCCCTTGGCCAGCCCCGGCATTGGGCAGGGGCGTCCGTGGGGGCAGGGTGCCTGGGGATGAAGGCCGTGGGGGAGAAGGGCGGTCCTGATGGCGGCGATGAAGGAACCTGAGCGCGGATCGCCTGGCTCCATCAGGAAAACCTGGCCGCGCTCCGAAAGCTGCCGGGCAATGGAAGCCGCGGTGGCCGCCGCCCGTTCCGCCAGAGGATCCCTGCTTTTCCAGAAGAACTCGTTGAATAGATTGGCCGCCGTGAGAAGGTCCGCCTTTCTTGGAAGGTCGGCGCCGAAGCTCTCGTGGAGAAGGATGATTTCCCAAGGTGGCAAGGAACCCGAAAGCCTCACGCAGAGGCTTTCGAAAATGAGCCGTCCAATCTTCAGGATCCGTTCCGTCTTATCGGCGCAATAAAAGGTAAGAGGCCGCTTCCTCAGCTCGGGACGGGAAATGTACAAGGCGATGGGAAGGGTGAGGGGGCCGGAGCCGAGGTCCGCAAGGACGGGATTTTCCGGCAGGCTCAAGGGAAGCGAAGGCAGAAGGTGGCCAAGCCTCAGGATGTTCCAGGGGAGGAAGTAGCGGATGTACGCCGAGGCGTAGGCCGGGGCGCCCAAATACTCCGCGGTGCGGTGCTCCCGCTCCGAGGTCAGGTCCTCCCAGAGGGATCGGATTCCCTGGCGGAGCTCCTGGCGCCGCCGGCCTTTGGAAGGCAGGACCTCGTCGAAAATCCCTGGCAGGAATTCCATGGCCTTGGCCAGGTCCTGGGCTGGGGAAAAGCGTTCCAGGATGTTCATGGGAGCGGTCATTCCAGGCTTAAGACCACTTTGCCCGCCTCACCCGAAAGCATGGCGTCGAAGCCCTTGGAATAATCGTCGAAGGAGAAACGGTGGGTGACGATAGGGCTGATATCCAGGCCGGAACGCAGCATGGCCTGCATCTTGTACCAGGTCTCGAAGATCTCCCTGCCGTAGATACCCTTTATGAAAAGCCCCTTGAAAATGACCCGTGACCAGTCTATCCCCGCCCCGTCGGGAAGAAGCCCCAGGAGGGCCATCCTTCCCCCGTTGTACATGTTCTCGATCATCTGCTCCAAAGCCTTGGGGTTGCCCGACATCTCCATGCCAATGTCGAAGCCGCCCACCATGCCCAGTTCCTTCATCACGTCCTTCAGGGACTCCTTGGACACGTCCACCGCCCGGGTCGCCCCCAGCTTGAGGGCCAGGTCCAGGCGCCAGGGATTCATGTCCGTCACGACAACGTTGCGAGCCCCCACGTGCTTGGCTATCGCTGCGGCCATGCAGCCTATGGGCCCGGCCCCGGTGATGAGCACATCCTCTCCGATCATGTCGAATGAGAGGGCGGTGTGGGTGGCGTTGCCAAAGGGGTCGAAGATGGCCGCGATTTCGTCCGGCACGGAATCGTGGACATGCCAGGCGTTGGTGGCCGGCACGGAGACATACTCGGCGAAGCAGCCGTCCCTGTTGACCCCGACGCCGATGGTGTTGGGGCAAAGGTGGCGCTTGCCCGCCCTGCAGGCCCGGCAGACCCCGCATACTATATGCCCTTCAGCGGAAACCCGCTCGCCCACCTGGTAGCCCGAGACCGAGCGCCCCATCTGGACAATCTCGCCCACGAACTCGTGGCCTACCGTCTGTCCCACGCGGATAGTCCTGCGCGCCCAGTCGTCCCATTTCCAGATATGGACGTCCGTGCCGCAGATGGCGGTCTTCTTGACCTTGATGAGCAGATCGTTGTCCCCCACCTGGGGCATGGGGACATCCTCCATCCAGAGACCTGGTTCGGATTTGCTTTTTACAAGGGCTTTCATGACCGAAGTATAATTCTTTTCCGCGCTTTTGGCATCAGGCTCGCTGAGGAAGGAGCCACGGTCAGCCGATCCCGCGAGGAAAAATAAATCAGAGCAGGAAGAAGAGCGCCGCTCCGCCCACCGCCACCGCCGCTCCGAGGACTTCCAAAGCCTTCACCTTCTGCTTGAGGATGATGATGGAAAGGGGGATTATGAGGATGGGGTTCATCGCCATGAGGGTGCTGGCCGTCCCGGCGGTGGTGTTCTGAAGGGCGAAAAGGGAGAGGGTGACCCCCAGGAAGGGGCCGAAGATGGCGCCGAAGACCATGAACCTGAGGGCCTTGCCTTCCTTCAAGGGGGCTTCGAAGACCCTGGCCCTTTGGCCTGTCAGGAGGGCTTGGGCGCCGAAAAGGAGGATGGCGAAGAATATGCGGATCTGGGTGCCCGAGATCGCCGAATACCCGCCCAGGCCGAGTTTCGAGAAGATCAGGCCCCCAGCCTGGAAAATGGAGGAGAGGAAGGCGAAGACATACCCCTTCTTGGCAGCCGAGGCGTCCGTGGCATCGGCCTTCGCCGCTCCCCTTTGCCGGGAGACCACGACGATCAGGATGCCCATGATTACGATGGCCATGCCCACGAGGCGTTCGGGGCGCATGGTTTCGCCCAGGAAGACCAGGGCGAAGAGGGCGGTGAACACGGGAGTGATGGCCTGGAACACGATGGTGATCCTGGAGCCGATGAGAAGGTAGGCGTTGAAGAGGAAATAGTCGGCGATGAGAAAGCCAACAAGGCTTGAGAGTCCGAGGTAGGTCCAGGTCCTGCCCGAGGCGTCGAAGGGGAAGGGCATGCCCCGCACGGCCAAGCCGGCGAATGCCAGGAGGACGAAGGCGAAGGCGACCTTCCAGAAGTTGACTGCCAGGGCGCCGACCCGGCGAGTGGCGTTCTCGAAGAAAATGGCGGAAAACGACCAGCATAGCGCCGTGCCGAAGGCCGCGAGGGCTCCAAGCTTGTCCATTCCCGGGAGTATAGCGATTCCCACTGCCTTGTTCCAGTGAGGTCCTTCCGGAAGGCGCGCCTTCCCGCGCCGAAGGGCTTCGCTCCAACGGACTTCGCGCCGAGAGGTGGCGCATTTGACTTTGCGGGGAATGTGCCCTACAGTTGAAGTAAAGGAGGGACACCCTATGGCTATAATCGCGATAGCACGAGAGATCGCTTCCCTCGGCGAGGAAACGGCCCAGGAACTGGCGCGGATCACCGGATACTCGCTCATCGACAAGGATTATATCGAGCAGAAGTTGAACGAAATCGGCATCGACGCGGAGAAGAGGGAACGGTACGACGAAAAGAACCCTGGCTTTTGGGCGTCCCTGTCCCAGCACAGGGACGATTATCTCCACTACCTGAAGTCCACGATCCTGGAGGCCGCCCAGGGCAACAACTGCATCATCATGGGCAGGGGAGCCTACTCCATCCTTCGGGGAACCCCGCATCTTCTTTCCATAAAGCTCACCGCGCCGCTGGCGGTGCGGGTGGAGCGGGTGAAGAAGAATTTCGGATGCGACAACAAGCAAGCCCTCCAGATCATCGAGCAGAGCGACCACGACAGGGCGGGATTCCACAAGTATTTCTTCTCCACCAGTTGGACGGATGCACGGGAGTACGACCTCACCATAAACACGGGCAATACTGATCCCCATCATGCCGCGGTGGCTATCTCCGCCCTCCTTGATGTCCTGGTGGACAAGGAGAAGGAGGAGCAGGGAGTCCAGAAGATCGCCGACCTTTCCTTGGCCCAGGGCGTGGTGACGGAGATCGTCTACGTGAGGAAGGTTCCCGTCCACTTCCTGGAAGCCACGGTGGAGAAAGGCGCGGTCATCCTCCACGGCGTGGCGAACTCCCAGGCGGCCATTGACAACGCCATAGCCGCGGCCCATGGGGTATCCGGCGTGGGACACGTGGAGAGCGCCATACAGCTGGTGCAAGAGTTCACGGTCATGCCATAATCGCCGGCGATGTACATAACCTCGTTCCACGGCATCATAGAAACTCTGCGCTCCAAGCCCAAGCAAGCCCGGATGCTCCTGGCCCAGGGAAAGGGCGCTCCGCGCCAAGGTCCCAGGGTGCGGGACATATTGGAATTGGCGAAGGAAATGAAAATCCCCGTCCAGGGCGTGGAAGCGGCCCATCTGGACAGGATCAATCCGGATCACAAGGGAATAGTCCTGGAGTTGCTCTCCGCCTCGCCGGAGCCTCGGATCGCCCTTGAGGAATTCCTGGAGGAGAATAGGTCCAAATCGCTGGTCCTGATGCTTGACCATATCGAGGACCCCCAGAATTTCGGCGCCATCCTGCGCTCCGCCGACGCCTTCGGCGCGGACCTCGTGATAGCCCCGATGCGCCGGGCCGCCCCCATGAGCGAGGCGGTGGCCAAGGCCTCTGCGGGAGCGGCCGCCTGGGTGCCCCTTTGCCAGGTGCAGAACCTCGCCGAGGCGGCCCGCAAGCTCAAGGCCGCGGGATATTGGATCTACGCGGCGGATATGGGAGGAAAGCCCATAGGGGATGCGGATCTGGCCGCGAAGACCTGCCTGGTCTTGGGCAACGAGGGCTCGGGCGTCTCCAGGCTGCTTTCGGAGAGCGCCGACGAGATAGTATCCATCCCCATGGGGGGCCATGTGGATTCACTCAACGTGTCAGTGGCCTCCGCCCTCTGCATGTACGAGTACTTCCGCCGCTTCGGGTCCGTCCCCCCGGTCTGAAGTCCCGGTCTGAAGTCCCGGTCTGAAGTCCCGGTCTGAAGTCCCGGTCTGAAGTCCCGGTCTGCCAGAAAACCTAGATGTCCCAGATATCCCGGAAATTGTGCTCCTTCTCGCAGTAGCGGCAGATGAAGGTGGAGCCCGACTTCCTCCTGAACTCCGTCACGACCCCCTCGTTCTTGTCGGGGTTCGAGACGCAGTTTTCGTTCTTGCAGGAGATTTCCTCGAAGCCGTAGATCCTGGGAGGCATGGAGAGGCGGTATTTCTTGGCCACCTTGGAGTCCCGGATGAGGTTCAGGGTGCAGCCCGGTGCTATGGCGGCCAACTTCTTCAGATCCTTTTCCCCGAAGCTGATGATATCTGGCAGGGAGATAATTCCCTTGTAGACTTCCGGACCCTTGAAGGAGTGGTACACGCCGTGGCTCGACCGTACGTTGAGCTTGAGGATCTTCCGCACCGCCTCGATGTTGCCCCAGATCTTTTCCACCGGCTCTCCCGTGGCAATATGGTCTATGACGATTCCCTCCTCCACGGGCTTTATACCCACCTTGTACTCCGGCTTCCGATGCTCCAGCGCAGGGGCTTCCGCGATGAAGTCTTCCCTGATTTCCGGCTCCATGGCGAAGGACCCCTGGAAATCATGGCCCAGGAGGCCTGAGACCATCCCTATCTCCACGATCCGGGTCCAGTAGCCGTTGGCCGACTGGGCATCCCAGCCGTTGAGTGGCAGTTCGTCCAGAAAGGTGGGGTTTGTGGGGTTCTGGCGGTCCCGGGGCAGGGGGTGGTAAAAACGGGTCCCTTCAGGGAGGAGGCCCAGCATGTCCTTCCGGAAGGTCACGCTCCTCCTTAGGTAAGGGGCGCGCTCAAGGACCGCCTCGCCCATGCGTTCCAGCTGGAGGCGGGTGAAGTACCAGATGGGAGCCACCTTGCCCGAAGCGAGGTATTCGTCCAGGGATTCGAAGACCCTTACTTCGAAGCCGTTGGATTTCATTTTTTCCACATAGTAGGGCGGCATGGAGAGAAGCTCCGGTGCTATGAGGTCAACTTCCACGCGCTTGAAGACCCGAAGGCCGTCGGCCTTGGAGTGCACCGTCCTTCCATGGTAGAGGTCCCCGGTGAGGGCTAGGTGGATGTGGTCTTCGTTCCAGGACAACTGCTCGAGGAAGGAGAACTCGTCCAGGAACTCCTGGGTGGGGTGCTCGTGCTTCCCGTCCCCGCCGTTGATGAAGCCGGGGATCGGGCCGCCTGAGACTTCGGCGTAGCGTCCCAATGCGTCCTGGAGCCAGCGGCAGACCCCCTCGAGCTTGGTCCTGAGGATGAAGCAGGAATCGCTGGAGTAGCCGTAGAGCATCTTGATCGCATCGGTGATGGATTCGTTCTTGTTGAAGGAGGAGGTGGCGGTGTCGAATACGTTGGTCCTGCAGCCCAGGAACTTGGCGGCGTTGCGGAAGGATTCCCTGGTGCGGGTCGAATCTTCCATGAAGATCAGGTAGACTTGGTAGTTCCGGTCGTCGATCTTGAAGGGGCGCAGGTCCCCGCCCGTCCTGGCGAGCTCCTTGAGCTCCCTGGTCTTCCTGTACAGGTAGCGCTGCTCATCGAGGGAGAGATCGTTGACCACCGCGATGGTTCTTCCTTTGAACGGCCCGTTTCTTTCCATGCTAAGCTCCTTGTGGTGTCCGACCCCGAGGGGGCGATAGCCGAGCCAGGGCTTCAAGGCGCCCCGTCTGCGGATAAAAATCGAATAACTCCAGATATTCCACTTTCCATCCCGTGGCGAGGAACTCCCCCAGGTCCCGGGAGAAGGTTCCCAGGTCGCAGGAAACATAGGAAACCCCGCCTGGCTGGGCGGCGAACAGCCATTCCTTGACGGTGGTGGAGAGGCCCGTCCTGGGGGGATCGAGGACGACCCAGTCGTAGCGGGAAGCATTGCCCTTCCTGGCCTTGCCCATCTCGGCCTTGGCCCAGTCGTTCACGTCCAGGCCGTGGAATCGGCCCTTCCCCGGGGTAACGTTGTTGCGCGCGGCCTCAAGGGATACGGTGTCGCTCTCCACCAGGTCCACATGGCCGAAGGATCGGGCAAGGCGGGCGGAGAAGAGCCCAGCCCCGGCGTAGAGGTCCGCCGCCCTCTCCCCCGAGGCACCCTGGACCGCCTCCTTTGCCAGCGCGGGGGCGAGCCCCAGATTGCTCTGGAAAAAATGGCTCAAGGGGAAGCGGTAGTCGATCCCGCCTACCCGGGCCAGGGCGAAGGCGGTTTCCCCTTCCACGTAGAGGCGATCATCCTGGGCGAAAAGGGTGAAGCGCTCCCGCTTCCCGATCCGGGCTTCTATTTCCCTGTCCGGCTTGGACCTTTTGTTTTCCTTCCTGAGCCAGGCGTCGATGGGGCCTACGCAGACCGGACATCCTCGGGCGCGGACCGCATCGTTCGAGTCCGCCTTCATGAAGCCAATCCCGTGGTCCGGGGCTATGTGCACCTGGACGCGGTTCCTATACCCGTAGGGTTCGCCGCTCCGGATCGAAAGTTCGCCCGGATCGAATTTGGCTATTCGGGTAAGGCTCTCCCTGGCGAAGGCTTTCTTGAGCTCAAGCTGTTTCGGATACTCCATGTGCTGCAGTGCGCAGCCTCCGCATAGGCCGAATAGGGGGCAGGGGGGCTTCGCCCGGTGGGGGCTTAGCTCCTTGGGCTCGATGATGCGGGCGCGCAGGTAGTCCTTCGAGGCAGATACAATCTCGCATAGGTGGGTTTCCCCGGGAATGGAGAAGGGGAGGAAGACGGCCTGGCCGTTGAGGAAAGCGATGCCGTCGCCGCCCGAGGCGAGCTTTTCGACGGTAAGGACCATCCTCTCTTCCATGCTGTTCGATGATAGGCATCTTTTCCCGGTTTCCGCAAGTACGCCAGGGAAGTTTCCCTGCCCCACGCTTTCCCAGCTTGATGCTTTCCGCGGCTCCTTGCTTTCAACGGCTTCCCGCTTTCCGCCGCCTCCCGCGAAGTATATATTTGATCCATGAGCATTACATTGAGATCCCTCGGCGCGGCAGGCGAAGTGACGGGCTCCAAGCATCTTGTGGAAGTGGACGGGACGCGTATCCTTGTGGACTGCGGGGCCTTCCAGGGCCGACGGGCGGAGAGCGACGCCAAGAACAGGGCCTTGCTGGGCGATGTTCCGGCGGGTTCCGTGGACGCCGTGGTGCTCACCCATGCGCATTTCGACCATTGCGGCATGCTTCCCCTCCTCGCCAAGCGGGGCTTCTCGGGCAACGTGTACTCCACCTCCGCCACCCGGGACTTGGCCAACCTCGTCATGATGGATTCGGCGAAGATCCAGGCAAGGGACGCGGACTATCTTTCCCGGCAGGCCCAGAAGCGCGGCCAGAAATTCGACTGGAAGCCCTTGTACGACGAACTCGACGTAGTGAAGGTCATGGGCCAGTTCGTCACCGCGGACTATCGCCGCCCCTTGAGGATTTCCGAGGGCGTGGCCGTGGAGTTCTTCGACGCCGGCCACATCCTGGGATCGGCCCTTGTGCGCATGGAAATAAAGGACAGGCAGGGAAGGAAGCTGGTCCTGGGCTTCTCGGGCGACCTGGGCAGGAAGGGCAAGCCCATCATAAGGGATCCTGACCACCTCCACGGCCTGGATTACCTGGTCCTGGAGAGCACCTATGGGCGGAAGCTCCACGAGGAGACGGGCCAGGCCATGGAACATCTAGCCAGGGTCGTGAACGAGACTGCGGAACAGGGAGGGAAGGTGGTGATCCCGGCCTTCGCGGTGGAAAGGACCCAGGAACTGGTCTTCATCCTCCATCTGCTCCTCGACCAGGGCAGGATACCGGACATTCCCATCTGGGTCGATTCGCCCATGGCCATCGACGCGACATCAATATTCCGACTCCATCCGGAGTGCTACGACAGGGAGACCCACGAAGCCTTCACGAAGCACGCCAAGAATCCCTTCGGCTTTTCCACCTTACGCTTTTCCCGCTCCGTGGAGGAATCCAAGGCATTGAACCTCGCAGACGGACCCATGATTGTCATATCGGCGGACGGGATGTGCGAAGTGGGGCGCATCCAGCACCATCTCATCCACACCATCAGGAGTCCGAGAAACACCCTTCTCATGGTAGGATACATGGCCGAGGGCACCCTGGGGCGGAGGATCAAGGACGGGGCCCGGGAAGTGAAGATCCACGGGGATTTCTATCCCGTCAACTTCAAGGTGGAGGAGATCGACGCCTTCTCGGCCCACGCGGACTGGAAGGAAACCATCCAGTGGCTTTCCTCCTGCGAGCTGGCGGGATTGAAGGACATCTTCCTCGTCCACGGCGAATCGGATGCCTTGGAAGGCATGAAGGAAAGGATAGTCGAGGCAGGCTACGCCGAACCGACGATAGTCAAGGCCGGAGAGACCTATCGGCTGTAAAGCCCATCAAGGAAAAGGATCAATGGAAAATCTTCATCTCGGACTCGACATAGGCGGGCAATCCATCAAGGGAATCGCCTTGGACGGCAAGGGGAGGGTGGCGGGAGAGTATTCCCTTCCCACCCCCGCCAAGGATGGCGCTGAGGCGGTGCTCTCTGCGATCGGAAGGACGGTCGAGGTCCTGACCGGGGGGAAGGCTGTCTTTTCAGTCGGCGTGGGTACTCCGGGCGGGGTGGACAAGGAAGGCAGGGTGGTTGGGATGTCCGCGAACATCTCGGGCTGGTACGGCACCCCCCTGGGGGAGCGGATCCGCGCCATGGCCGGCGGGGCGCCTACGACGGTGAGGAATGACGGCAACATAGCGGCCTACGCTGAATGGGCGGTCCGGCGGGAAAAAGGTAAGATCCTGCTTTTCATCGGGTTGGGGACGGGGAGCGGGGGGGCTATGTCGTGGACGGGGACCTCCTTGGGGGAAGGAACGACAGGGCCGTGGAGATTGGCCATTTTGTCGTTGAGCCGGGGGGAAGGAAATGCGTCTGC
>JBFLXC010000002.1:0-60231 GCA_040757435.1 Spirochaetota bacterium
CGGTACATCCTGCGCCCTCATCTGCACGGGTTTTTATCCTTTTTACCCTATTTTCGTGCACTTCAGGCCTTGATTATATCATATATCTCTATACTTTTTAACAATTTATTACTTTTTCAGGAGCCCCTAATTGACTTTCCCCAATCCCGGCGGTATCGTCTTCTGTAATGAGCATTACCACGGGCCTCTTCAACGATGGATTCATCCCGATCATCGACGGAGTGACGATGACGGTGAAAAACTACGCGTATTGGCTGGACAAGCTCCTAGGTCCCACCTACGTGGTCACTCCCTATGTTCCCAACTACGACGAATCGGAACCCTACAAGGTCATCCGTTTCCTCTCCGTCCCCACCATAATCAGGCCTCCCTACCGCCTCGGCCTTCCCGACCTGGACCTGCGGCTCCAATTCCTCCTGAAGAACCGGCAATTCGACATCGTCCACGCCCACACCCCCTTCGGCGCGGGGCTCCTGGCCCGCCGCGTAGCCCGGGAGCGACATATTCCCGTGATTGCCACCTTCCATTCTAAATACAAGGACGACTTCGAGCGCTTCATCTCCATCAAGTCCATCGTGGACGACCAGATAAAGCGCATCGTGGATTTCTACTACAGCGTCAACCATGTCTGGGTTCCCCAGGAATCCGTGGCCCGGACCCTGAGGGAATACGGCTACAAGGGTCCCTACGATGTGGTGGAGAACGGCATAGACATGAAGGCCGTGGAGGACATATCCGAGCCCCGGAGGCGGGGAGCAGATTACCTGCGCCTCCCCGAGGGCATCCCCGTGGGCCTGTACGTAGGCCAGCATGTCCTGGAGAAAAACCTCGAATTCCTTATAAAGACCCTTCCGGCCATAATGGCCAGGTTCCCTGAGTTCAGGATGGTCTTCGTGGGCGGCGGCTACGCCAAGCCACAGCTCCAAGCCTTGGCCAAGGAGCTTGGAATCGCAGACAAGATACTGTTCCACGACGTGATCTACGACCGAAGCTTGCTCCAGGCGGTATACGCCAGGAGCGATATCTTCCTTTTCCCCTCCCTGTACGACAACGCCCCCCTTGTGGTTCGGGAAGCCGCGGCCTACAAGAGCCCGGCGGTCCTCATAAAGGGAGCCACCGCGGCGGAGGTGATACGGGACGGAGACAACGGCTACCTGTCGGAAAACAACCTGGAGGCCTTCGCCGCCCGGGTGGTCCAGGCCTTGGGGGATTCCGAAACCCACGGGAATGTGGCGCGCAACGCCCAGAAGACCCTCTGCAGGACCTGGGAGGACGTGGTCATGGAAGTGAAGGAACGATACATCAAGATTCTGGACCGTTGGGAACGGTAGGCGCCGACGCCTGGAAAATTGGAAGGGCGCCCTTGGGTCCGCTGTCGGCGGAAACCCCGGGGCGCCCTTCTCAATGCCCGCCTGGACAGGCGTTTACTTGGCCTGCTTGGCGGCGGCCAGGGCGGATGCGTAGTCCGGTTCCTGGGCGATCTCGGGAACCTGCTGGACGTAGACCACCCGATCGTCGGAGGAGAGCACGAGGACGGCGCGGGAGAGAAGGCCCGCCAGTGGGCCGTCCAGCATGGCGGCGCCGTAGGCCTCTCCAAAGGATCTGTCCCTCAGCTCCGAAAGAGTCACCACGGAGCGTATTCCCTCGGCTTCGCAAAAGCGGATCTGGGCGAAGGGGGCGTCCCTGCTTATGGTCAGGACGACGGCGCTACCCAGCTGGTCCGCGGCCTTGTTGAAGGCCCGGGCGCTGGCGGCGCAGACGCCGGTGTCGATGCTGGGAACGATGTTGAGGATCTTCACCTTCCCCGCGTAGTCCTTGAGGGATACGTCGGTCAGGTTCTTGGTCGTCAGCTTGAAATCCGGAGCCTTGCTTCCAACCGCGGGAAGGGTTCCGGAGGTGTGCACGGGATTTCCCTTGAACGTGATGTTCGCCACTTTTGTTCCTCCATGGAAAGTCGGATTGTTATATCCATAACATAGCCAGGATAATCCCCGGCGGCAAATTCATCCCTTTCGGCTTTCCACCAATTGGACCTTGGCTCCGTTGGGATCGTCGATGTAGATGAACCTCACCGTCGGACCCGGCTGGAAGGGGCCTGAAATGCGCGTCACTCCCTTGGCCCTCAATCCCTCCATGGCTTCATCCAGGGAAGGCACCTCGAAGCCGATGGAGATGTCCCTTCCATGGGACGGTTCCGGATTTTTCGCGTTGTGGATGAGCTCGACTTCCGTTTCCCCGACCCCGAGGAAGGCAATCTCCGTCCCCGGCATGGGGTTCATGCGCCTTCGCACGGCCAAGCCCAGCACATCCCGATAGAAGGCTAGGGATTCCTCCATGTTCCGCACGTTGAGGGTGACCCAGCAGAATCGCATATCTCCTCCTTGTCTCGCCCTTCCTCCATCCAGCCTACATGTCGTAGGGGAACAAGAGGGTTTGCTTGTCCTGCAGCCTTTGGCGGACCGTGGACACGATGGCCTTCAGGTCCTGGGAGTCCTCCACGAAGTCCAGCCTGTCCCCGGGTATGGTGAGGACAGGGGAGAGCTCGAAGGACTGGATCCATTCCTCATAGAGCATGTTGAGGCGCTCGAGGTACTCTCCTGAAATATTAAGCTCGAATTCCCTGCCCCGCCGGGAAATCCTTTTCCTCAAGGTATCAACGGAGGCGCGGATGTAGATCACCAAGTCCGGAGGCGGGAGGGTTTCGGCCAAGGTGGCGTAGAGTTCCTTGTAGACGCCCCATTCCTCGGCCTCCATTGAGCCTTGGAGGTAAAGGTTCCGGGCGAACACTTGCGCGTCTTCGTACAAGGACCTGTCCTGGACCACGGAGCGTGGATCGTCCATCATCTGGCGGTGGCACCGCGCCCGGGATGCCAGGAAAAAAGCCTGTGATTGGAAGGCCCAGCGCTTCATGTCTCCATAGAATCGTTCCAGGAATGGATTTTCCTTCACTGGTTCGTAATAGGGGTAAAAATCGAGTTTTTCGGCCAAGAGGCCGACGAGGGTGGACTTGCCCGCCCCTATGTTCCCCGCCAGCACCAAGTATTTCTTCATTCCTGTCCCTGTGTCCGGTTCCCTAGGCTATCGACCATCGCTTCCTTTTGCAAGGTCGCGGCCATGAAGGAGGGGTGGAATTGGGATCGGAAAGGATTTGTTAGTACATCGAACCTTGTTGCTGGTGTGAAAGAGCATACTTAGGGAGGAAGTCGGGATGGGCGGCAAGCGGCGTAGGGCAGCGCTTCTCCCATACCATCAGCGCCCATTCAGGCAACGCATCCCTCGAGACGAAGGGCCTCTCTGTAAATAGCCGTTTCCACGCATTCGCAATATCCTCCCGATCTATCCCCGCCACATGAGCATGACATGCGACAGGCGGCGCAGCTGCCGTTCGTCTGATCCTATGAGGCCTTTGATAATTATGCCAGGCGAGATAACAGGCGGATCTCAAGAGCCCCGCAGCGACATTACGGGTGAAGCAAGTGGATTCCCGGTGGAAGGCAGCCAGGTCCTTACGCAGCTCACGGTCGTAGTAGTTTACGGGGAAGAGGGGATTGGTCACGGTTCTGGGTGCGGAGGAAGGGATGCGGCGGTGGTGGAAGACGGTTGAGGAGCTGCTTGAGAAGGCGCTTGAAGAAACGGTGGGGAAGAGCTCGGGCACGGAGGCGATGGCGCGGGGGTAAGCGGGATGTTCATCGGTGGTGAGAGTGAGGGAGGGGAGGAGGGAATGGTTCCAGTGGGAGGGGATCTCGCGCATGAGGAGGGAGAAGGAGGAAAAGAGGGCTGACTTGGGAGGGGTGAAGCGGTGTTCGAGGGTGGCGCGGGTGCGTTTCTGGAGATCGGACATGCGGCCTTTGCGACGCAGGGTGGAGTGGGTGAATCCGAAGAGGAACTGGGACCTGGAGCCGACGAGGATGTTTAGGTGGGAGGGGAAGTATTGGGAACGTTCGAAGGATTCGAAGCCGTCGGCGACGAGGTCCTCGGCCAGGGGGAGGGAAGAGGAGAGGCGGGCGTGGAGGGCGAGGCTCGCCCTGCCGAGGCGATCCAGGCGGTTTTGGATGGATGCGCAGGAGCAGGAGAGATGGCGGGCGATGGCGGAGAGGGATTCGCCTTCGGTGATGGAGCGGAAGATCTGGGGGAGGTCCAGCTTTCGCTTGGCGTAGTAGTCAAGGGAGAAGGTGGAGGCTGAGAAGGTCGCATGGCAGGATGAGCAGCGGAACCGAGGGACGAAGCCATCCCGGGCTGAGTGGAAGGACCCGAACCGACGGAAGAAGGGCCTTTCAGGGTGCGGGGTTCGGTCATGCTGGTGGTGGCGGCATGAGGGATTGGGGCAGAAAGGGGGAGTGAAGGAAGTATCCATGTGAGGAAGACGCACACGAAGTGCATCCATGCTTCAGGAGGATGTGATGTATGGAGATTATTCTCCCTGCCCTCTCGCAACATTCTTCGATGAACTAATAAATCCTCTCCATTCCTGAAAATCCTGTCCTCTTTTCCCCTTTCTCCAATAAAATATAAAAATATTTCCCGTCTATCCTGACAGATCCGGTTATCCTGTCGTATTCCCCGCGCGAGGACCAGCCCCGGGGTGGAGAAATTTTGCGAAACGGAAGCGTTCCTGAATTGTTGGTTAGAGAGTATGCCAAAAATTCGATTTGGAGTATATTTGGAGCTTAAATCCATCTGCCCGAGCATTGCGATGGAAAGGTTAAAGGAGAAAGCATGAAATTATTTTCCGCAACAAGGAAATACGCGCCCAGGGCCGCGATCCTGGCGCTCCTGCTGGCGGCCATGGCCGCCTCGGCCTTCGCCCAGGCCGCTGTTCCCCAGTTTTTCGAAGACGCCGCGGAGGCGGACAAAGCCGCGATAGCATCATCCCGAACACTGACCGAACAGGGCAAGTGGCTCCAAGCCTGGAACGCCCTCTCAGCCTACGACCCGGAGAATAAAAACGGCTTCGTCCTGGCGGAAAAGATTCGGATAGCCATGGAAGGCCATGTCCAGACCACCATGCACCTGGTATTCGGATTCGTCGACCTTCAGGAAGGACAGGACCTGGAAACCCTCAGGTACGAAGCGAACGACAGCATTGAACCAGTGGAGTTCAACCCCGGCGACCTCGCCATGGCCATCGAGGATTCAGGCGAAGCGGTGCCCCCCGTCCTCTCCCTCGCCATGGGCGACTATTACCAAACAGTATGGATGCTCTACCAGGGCCAGTGGGTCCAGGACGACACCACCCTCCTTAGCCTCGCTGCGGAACACTACGAACGGGCCCTGGCCTACGACACCTTCACCCCCGGGAGCCTGGACCGCCACGCCGAGATCCTTCTCTCCCTGGAAAGGTTCGACGCCGCCGAAGCCGTGGTGTCCAAAGCCTTGGAAATCCAGCCCGACGACAGCCACCTCATGCTCCACCTGGCGAACATCTATTTCTCTTCGCAGCGCTTCGAGCAAGTATTCCCCCTGGCGGACAAAATCATCGCCCATGCCGCGGACGACCAGGAACTCAACGAAGGCTACATAGTGGCCATCAAGGCGGGACTCTCCCTCAAGGACGCGGAAAGCCTGGAGAAATACATCTCCGGCCTCGAGGCGGCCTTCCCCATGGACTACATGCCAGGGCTCATCCGCCACCTCGTGGCGGTCCAGCTGGGCGATCAGGAAGGAGCCCGGAAAGCCGCGGACGCCGTGACCGCCAAGTTCCCCGGCAACCCGGACATCATCAGGTCCATCCTCTCCACCTGGCTCTCCGCCAACGACCCCCAGTCGGGTTTCGACTACCTGGCGAGATCCCTGGAGACCGCTCCCGGAGACGAAGCCAAGGCGGCCCTCTATTTCTACAAGGCGCTCCTGGGCGCCGAAGTGGTGGAAAATCCCGAATCCCTCGCAGGACCCTTGGCGGACCTCGCCGCGGCTGAGGAATACTTCAAGAAGGCGTATCCCGAAGGACATGAGATTTTCGGCATGATCCAGGAAGTGCGGGGACAGTGGGAGGAAGCCGTGGCTGGCTACAAGAAAGCCCAGGAAGAGCAGGCGGCGGCCCAGCCCGCGGAAACCCAGACCCCGGCAGCCGAGGCGTCGACTCCTGCCGCCACCCCAGCGGCAACCGAAGCCGCCGAGGACGCCGACGCCACCTCTGCCGCCTCCAGCGAAGATTGGTGATCCACTAAAACCCGGCAAGCTCCCGGGCGAGGATGCAGGCCCCCCGGGCCGCATCCTCCCGGGGAGGGAAAAACCTATAGGAAGGGAGCCTTGCCGCAAGGCTCTCTTCCAAGGCCGCGGCGAGGAATCCGTCGTTGGCCACAAGCCCTCCCGCCATAGAAATCCTGCGCTCTTCCTCCGTCGATCCGATTTCCTTCGCCACCGAGACCACCAAATCGCCAAGCTCCCTCACCGCCGAGTCGAAGATCTCCTTCGCCACAGGATCCCCTGAGGCCCTGGCCTTGCCCACCTCGGCCGCGAAGCCCGCGATCCTCGCCTTGTCGAAGCTTTCATAGACCTCCGGAATGATGGAAAAAGGATCCTGGATGGAAAAGTATGCCAACATGGCGTCCAGGAGGACCGTAGGCGGACCCCGGCGGTCTCGGAAGCGGAGAGCCGCCGAGATCCCCTTCCGGCCGACGTCGTAGGCCGAACCCTCGTCGCCCAGGATATGGCCCCATCCCCCGGAACGCACCACTCCGGCCATGGCCTTGCGGGACCCCAGGGCGATCGAACCCGTGCCGGCGATGAGGAGGATCCCCTCCCGGCTGCCCAAGGCTCCCACCAAGGCGGGGAGGGCGTCCGTATCCGCCTCCAGGGGACAGGAGAGGCCGGTCTCTTCCCTTATCAGGGAAAGAAGCTTCTCCCTGTCCCCCGTCCTCCCCACGCCCGCCACTCCCGCGAAGCCTCCGGCGCAGGCTCGGATGGGGAAGCGGCCGTCCAGCGCCACCCCCTGGAAAAGGCTCGCGATGGATTTGCGGGCGCCCTCCCAGCCTGCGGATCGGGGATTCATGCCCGAAGCCTCGAAGCGGGCCGAGACATCTCCGGAAAGGAATTCCGCCCTGAGCCGCGCCGTGGTTCCTCCCCCGTCGATGCCGAAGACCCAGCCCTCCGCCACGCTCCCGCTCATGGATTCGCGGCACCCTTTTCCGCTGGATTTCCCGCCGCCCAGGCGCGGAGATACGAAGCCATGGCCAGGCCGAGGGCCTTCTGGGATTCCGGGGAGAGGTGGATCCCGTCGATCGGGCTGCTCTTTACAACGGAGCCGCAGTCGAAGAAAAGGAGCCTGTTCTCCTTCGCGACCTGCCTCCCCGTCTCCGCGAAGCGGGCTGACTTCTCGACCGCCCCGGCGAAGCTTTCCGACAGGGCGGGGCAGGACAGCACGGGAGGCGGGACGGCCAGGAGGATCTGTGGAGCCGGGTAGGGGAACCAGAGGCAGCGTTCCCTGACAGCCTTGGCGAGGCGGGCCCAGCCAAGGCCGATGTCCCTGGGAGCCGCGCCGTAGCGGGTCTTAAGGTCGTTCGTGCCCAGCATGATGACCACAAGGTCCAGCGGCATGTGGGTCTCAAGGAGCATCACCAGGGAGGAAAGGCCCCGTCGTCCCGCCTCTATCTCGTCTTCGAACACCGTCGTCCGGCCGTTCAGGCCCTCCTCGATGAGGTGCCACCCCTGGCCCAGGGCGGCCTGGGCCACGCAGGGCCAACGCACGCTCCTGCCGTATCTCTTGCCGTCCGAGGGATCGAAGCCCCAGGTGTTGGAATCGCCGAAGCAAAGAATTTCCTTCTCCATGATCGCCCATTCTCGGGCCTGGGATTGACGCTGTCAATCGCCGCCTTGGGCGGATTTCTCATTGACTTTTTCCAGTTAAGGTTTACAATGAAAATAAATTTCAATCCTAGGGACGCAGTAGGAGGCTACGATGCGTATGAAGAGAATCGCGATCCTCGCCTTGGCGGCGACGCTCGCCGTTGGAACAGTCTTCGCGCAGAAGACGGAGTTGAATTTCTGGACCTGGAGGCCCGAGGACACGGAAAAGTACCAAACCCTCCTCGCCTCCTTCGAAAAGCAGAATCCAGGCATAACCGTGAAGATTTCCGCATTCAAGAATACGGAATACAACACCATTCTTTCCGCCGCCCTGGCGGGAGGATCGGGTCCGGACGTCTTCCAGAGCCGAGCCTACGGAGGACTCGAGACCTTCGCCCAGTCGGGCTACCTGGAACCCCTGGACGCCTGGGTGCCGGAGCTGAAGGGCTTCGACAAGGCTCCCTTGGGCGGCGCCACATCCATAAAGGACGGCAAGGTCTACGGGGTGCCCTTCGCGAGCCAGACCCTCTTCGTCTTCTACAACAAGGCGATCTACAAGGAACTGGGCCTCAAGGTCCCGGAGACCTGGGACCAGTTCCTGGCCAACCTGGCGGCCTGCAAGAAGGCGGGGTATCAGGCCCTGGCGAACGGCGGCAAGGAAGGATGGACCTTGGAAGTCATGATGGGGGCCCTGGCGCCCAATTTCTACGGCGCCAACGATTTCTTCCAGGCCGTGGTGGCCGGGAAGACCAATTTCCTCGATCCCCGCTTCAAGGGCGCCGTCGAAAAGCTGAAGGAACTGACCCCCTTCATGCCCGACCTTTTCATGGGCGTGAGCTACACTGACATGCAGGCTTCCTTCATCAACGAAATGGCGGCCCATTTCGTGGGCGGATCCTTCGAGGCCGGCTACTTCTCCACCCAGAATCCCAAGCTCGACTTCGGGATCTTCCCGGGCCCAGCCGCGAAGGCAGGGGACCCCCGCTACGTCTCGGTCTACGCGGACGGAAATTTCAGCATGAACGCGGGATCGAAGAAGAAGGACGCCGCCGCCAAGCTGCTTAAATTCTTCGCCAGCAAGGAAACGGGCAACTTCTTCATCAGCGAGCTCAAGCAGGTCTCGGCCGTTCCCGGCGCCGACACCTCCAAGTCTCCGTACATCAAGGAAGTCCTGGCCCTCCAGAAATACAACACGCCCTATATCTTCCTCGTGGGATTCCGCTACAACCAGCCCACGGGATCGGCGCTCTACCAGTCCGCCGCCCAGGGATACTTCGGGGGGACCATCAGCTCCGCGGATCTCTGCAAGCAGGTCCAGGACGGCATCGCCACCTACTACGCGCCGTTCAAGAAGTAGGATTTTCCCCTTGCGGAAATGATAGGCGCCTGTAGGCGGCGGCGGGAAGCCTCCCGCCACCGCCCGGGGCGCCTTTCTTTTTCCCTCGGGCCGCCGTAAGGTAAGCCACAGATGCGAAAGAAGAACTCCGAAAGGCTTTGGATAGCCTTTTTCATAACCCCGGCGCTGGCCATCGTCGTCTCCATCATCCTCCTGCCCCTCTTCATGTCCTTGTTCAACAGCCTTTTCTCCTGGCGCCAGCTCATCCGCGACCAATTCGTCGGTCTTGAGAACTTCCGCCGGGTGTTCTTCACCGAACCCTACAGGACCCGGTTCTCCAACGCCATCGGGAACAACCTGGTGTGGCTGGCCGCCACCATGGCGGTGCAGAACACCCTGGGGCTGGCCATGGGGTATTTCCTTTCCCGCCGGATCCGTGGGAGCGAGGTGTACAAGCGGGTGATCTTCATACCCGTCCTCTTCTCCATCGTGGCGGTGGGCTTCCTCTGGGGCCTGTACCTCAAGCCCAACGGCCTTTTGAACGGATTCTTCAAGCTCCTGGGCGCCCCGGAGATGGCCAGGGCCTGGCTGGGCGACGAAAAGCTGGCCACCTTCTCCATAATCGCCGTGAACATTTGGCGCTGGGTGGGCTTTCCCAGCCTCGTCTTCCTGGCGGCCATAGACAACATCCCGGCGGAATGCATGGAGGCCGCCTGGCTTGACGGGGCCAAGGACAGGACGGTTTTCCTCAGGATAATCCTTCCCCTCATCGTGCCCTCCATCCTGATCATCACCGTGCTGACCATCGTAGGGAGCCTAAACGTCTTCGAGCAGATCTACACCATGGCCGGCCTGGACGGATCGCCCAACTTCTCCACAGACACCATAGGCACGCTCTTCTACCGCACAGGCTTCGGCTCCGTCGATTCGGGCAATCCGGAGATCGGCGTGGGATCAGCGATCGGAGTGATCATCTACATCCTCACCCTCGCGGCCTCCCTCATCTCCATAGTTTCCCTGGGCAGGAAGGAGGTGGAGCTGTGAGCGCCGACCTTCGATTCTCCTCATCCTCCCCGGGCAGGAAGATCCTCGTGGCGGCGGTGCAGTTGTTCTTCATCATCTACTGCCTGCTTATCTTCTATCCCCTCTTCAACATGGTAATGTCGTCCTTCAAGAGCACCAGGGAAATCCTGCGCTTTCCCTTCGCCCTTCCCAGATCCTTCGATTTTTCCAACTACAAGACCGTCCTGGTGGACAGGGGCTTCGGGAGGTTTTTCTTCAACAGCCTGTGGATGACGGCCACCACCATGGCCTTCGTCCTCCTCTTCGGCTCCATGGGAGCCTACGGGGTGTCGAGGTACGCCTACAAGCTGAGGACTGCGGTCTACCTCGTCTTCCTGTCGGGGATCATGCTGCCACTGAAGGCCGCGGTGATCCCCCTCTTCATCATCATGAAAAGGCTGGACTTCGTGAACAAGCCCATCTCGGTGATACTCATTTTCATCGCAATGAGCCTTCCCTCCACGATCTTCATCCTCTCGGGCTTCATGAAGACCATTCCCAAGGACCTTGAGTACGCCGCCCGCATCGACGGCTGCTCGGACTGGATGATCTACCGCCACGTGGTCATGCCCGTGGTGGCTCCCGCCATAGCCTTGGTGACAATCTACAATTCCGTGCCTGTGTGGAACGATTTCTTCTTCCCCCTTGTGTTCCTCCAGGACCAGAGGTTCAAGACCCTGCCTCTGGGGCTGACGAATTTCTTCGGCCAATACTCCACGGACTGGAGTCTCCTGTTCACCGCCTTGAGCCTGGCCATACTGCCCATGCTCCTGCTCTATGCCTTCATGGCCAAGTATTTCATCAAGGGGATGACTGCCGGGGCGGTCAAGTAAAGCGAGGTGTGTATGGACAAGGACATTCCCGCCCGGGCGGCGCTGATCGGCGCCCAGATGCGCAGCGAGCTCTTCGATTCCGTGGTGCCGTTCTGGGAGTGCCACAGCCCTGACCGGGAGTTCGGGGGCTACTTCTCCTGCCTGGACAGGGACGGCTCCGTATTCGATACGGACAAGTTCCTCTGGATGCAGGGCCGGGAGCTCTGGTGCTTTTCCCATCTCTATCGCCAGGTGGAGCGGAAGGAAGCCTGGCTGGACCTGGCGAGGCTGGGTGCGGATTTCCTTAGGAAGTTCGGCAAGGCCGAAAACGGGGATTACTACTTTTCCCTGGACCGCCGGGGCCTTCCCCTCGTCCAGCCCTACAATATTTTTTCCGATTGCTTCTGCGCCTCAGGCCTGGCTGAGTACGCCAAGGCCTCGGGAGAATCCTGGGCGGCGGAGGAAGCTGCCGCCGCCTGGCGCCGCATCCAGGCGAGGAAGGCGAATCCCAAGGGAATATGGACGAAGCAGATAGCCGCCAACCGCCCGGTCCGCGCCATGGCCATGGCCATGATCAACCTCTGGATGGCCGAGGTTTTCCAGGGGATCCTGGAGCCTGGGGAGACGGGGCCGGTGGTGGCTTCCAGCGTCGAGGATGTGCTCACCCGCCATGTGGACTGGGAGCGGAAGGCGGTGTTCGAGCGGGTGCTCGCCGGAGGGGGCAGGCCGCAGGGCATGGATGGGCGGCTCCTCTCCCCGGGGCATGCCCTGGAGACCCTCTGGTTCGTCCTGGCGGCGGAGCGGAGGCTCGGCGGCCTTGTGAAGGACGTGCATCAGGTCGCGGAGGCCATGCTCTGGACCGCCCAGCGGGGCTGGGACCACGAGTTCGGGGGATTTTATTATTATAGGGACTATGAGGACAGGCCGACCGAAAAGCTTGAGGCGGACATGAAGCTCTGGTGGGTCCACGCCGAAGCCCTCTGCGCCTTTCTCCTCGCGCACAGGATGACGGGCAGGAAGGAATTCTGGGACTGGTTCGAATCGACCTGGGCATGGACAAGGGAGCATTTTTCCGATCCACGCTTCGGCGAGTGGTACGGCTATCTGGATCGCCGGGGAAATCCGGCCCTGACCTTGAAGGGCGGCAAGTGGAAGGGCATGTTCCATACTCCCCGGGCCCTTCTGGTTTGCCTGCGCCTTTTGGATGAGTACGGGAGGTAGGAAGGTGGCATACACCTGCATTCACAACGCCACGGTGGTCGCGGGCTACGCCCAGATGCCCGAGAGCGCCGTCCTGGTGGAGGGCGCCTCGGTGGTGGAAGTGTTTTCGGAGCGGCGTTTCAGGCAGAAAAGCTTCTCCCGGGACGACACAGTCATCGACGCGGAAGGATCCTACCTGGTTCCGGGGCTCATCGACTCCCATATCCACGGCTTCGCGGGATACGGAACCGAGGACCTGTCCACTGACTCCATCCTCCACATGTCCGAAAAGCTCGCGGGATACGGAGTCTCCGCATTCTGCCCCACCCTCTACCCCATGGCCGAAGAAGACATGGTCAAGGGCATACGGGCGATCGTGGCCGCCATGGGCCTGGAGAGGGGAGCTACCGTGCTGGGCGTCCACCTGGAGGGACCCTTCATATCGGAGCACCAGCTCGGGGTCCAGCGCAAGGAGTTCGTGAAGCCGGTGGACATAGAGTTGATGCAGAGGCTCTACGAGGCCAGCGAAGGCAAGATCGTCAACATGACCGTGGCGCCCGAGCTCAAGGGGATGAGGGAGCTCGCCCTGTACTGCAACAACAAGGGCATTGTCCTCCAGGCCGGCCACACGGACGCCACCTATGAGAACATGATAGAGGGAATGCAGGCGGGGATCCGGCATTCCACCCATGTGTTCAACGCCATGAGCCGCCTCCACCACCGCAACCCCAACGCCGTGGGCGCCATCCTCATCCAGCCCGACCTCTCCTGCGAGATCATCGCCGACGGCC
This sequence comes from Spirochaetota bacterium, assembly GCA_040757435.1. Taxonomy (GTDB): domain Bacteria; phylum Spirochaetota; class Spirochaetia; order Treponematales; family Rectinemataceae; genus VKGY01. The sequence continues at coordinate 12,987 of JBFLXC010000002.1, forward strand.
ATCATGTCCATCCCGACCTGGTGAGGCTTCTCGTGCGGGACAAGCCGGACACCAACATCGTCCTTGTCACCGACGCCCTGAAGCCTACGGCGCAGAAAAAGGGGCCCTTCTTCGCCAACAATGAGGAAGTCTACTTTTCCGACGGCATATTCCTAAGGGCCAGCGACCATGTGATTGCCGGCAGCTCCCTCACCATGCTGGACGGATTGAGGAATCTCGTCTCCTACGGTATTCCTATGGAGGTGGCGGTAAAGATGGCCTCGCCCAACCCGGCCCGGATCCTCCACCTCAAGCGGATGGGGGAGATCAGCCCGGGATTCCAGGCCGACATGACCCTCCTCACCAGGGAATTCCAGGTCCTCGCCTCCATGGTGAAGGGCGAGTTCGTCTACGGCGGGGAAAGGAAGCAAGGATGAGAGTGATCATACAGCCCGACGCGGAAAAAGTGGCCCAATGGGCGGCCAACCATGTGGCGCGCCGGATCGCCGCGGCGCAAAAGGGGAGGCCCTTCGTGCTCGGACTTCCCACGGGCTCGACTCCCCTGGGCATGTACAGGAAGCTGATCCAGCTCCACGAGGCCGGCAAGGTTTCCTTCTCCAACGTCGTCACCTTCAACATGGACGAATATGTCGGCCTGGACCATGGCCACCCCCAGAGCTACCACCGGTTCATGTGGGACAATTTCTTTTCCCGCGTCGACATCCCCAAGGAGAACGTCCACATCCTGGACGGGATGGCCAAGGACCTGGAGCAGGAGTGCGCCCGCTACGAGGCGGCCATGGAGGCGGCTGGTGGCGTGGACCTCTTCGTGGGCGGCGTGGGGGCTGACGGCCACATCGCCTTCAACGAGCCTGGCTCATCCCTCTCTTCCAGGACGAGGATAAAGACCCTCACGGCCGATACGCGCAGGGCCAACGGAAGGTTCTTCGGCGGAGATCCGGCCTCGGTGCCTTCCACCGCGCTGACGGTGGGCGTGGGAACCGTGATGGGAGCCCGGGAGGTCCTGGTGCTGGTCACGGGCCAGGGAAAGGCTCGTGCCTTGCGCCACGGCGTGGAGTTCGGCGTGAACCACATGTGGACCATCTCCTGCCTCCAATTGCATCCCAAGGCGATCATCGTGGCGGACGAGGACGCGACGGTGGAACTGAGGGTGGGAACGGTGCGGTACTTCGCCGAGATCGAGGCAGCCAACCTGGAGAACGGCCTGGCGTAGGGAAAAATTTGCCCATAAGCTGACCGCTGGAAATCGCAGAGCTTTGCGATACGGAGGACTGATTTTTTAATTTGTTTTCATATAATAATATAAGTATAATACGATGAATATTTGCTATTTGGCACACTTCTTGCTTTATAAATTGTGTCGAGGCAATGATGCCCGAACAATTACGCTATACAGGAGTTACCAGATGAAAGCAACCTATAAAGCCCTCACGATCGCGGCCATGATCCTCGCCGCCACATTCGCGGCCGGCGCCGCGGATTCCACCTCCCTTCCCTCCCTTTATGGAAACGCCGCGGCCAAGGCCGACGACTCCCTCACCATAGAAGAGATGCTCACCTACGCTGCCCAGGACGAATACCTCGCCCGGGGCGAGTACGAGGCCATCATGGGGAAGTTCGGAGTGGCCAGGCCCTTCAGCAACATCATGAGGTCCGAGGAAACCCACCTCGACCTGCTCAAGGCGGCCTTTTCCACCTACGGCCTGGCCTTTCCCTCCGACGCCTCCAAGGCATACCTGCACGTCCCATCAACCCTCAAGGAAGCCTTCGAGACGGGGGTGAAGGCTGAGATCGACAACATCGCCATGTACGAGAAATTCCTCGCCACTTCGATCGTCAAGGATCCCGCCAACACCTACCTGAAGACGCTGTTCACCAACCTGATGAAGGCATCGGAGAACCACCTGCGGAGCTTCCAGACTCAACTGGCCAAGTACTGACGGGCAGGGCTCACCGGGCCAGGCCGGATTTTTCCACCTTGGGCGCCACTACGGCTACGCAGTAGCCGTAGTCCGGGTTCTTGCGGAAGAAATCCTGGTGGTATTCCTCGGCGATCCAGAAATCGCCGGCGGGGACCACTTCGGTGACGATCTTGCTCGCCCACTTAGGCTGCTGCCGCTGTATCGAAGCGGCGGCGGCCTTTTTTTGTTCCTCCCCCATGTAGAAGATCGCCGAGCGGTATTGGGTGCCTATGTCGTAGCCCTGGCGGTTGAGTGTGGTGGGGTTGTGGATTTTCCAGAACATGTCCAGGAGCTGGTCGTAGCTCACAATGGCGGGATCGTAGACTATGCGCACCGCCTCGGCGTGGTTCGACCGGCCCATGGATACGTACTGATAGGAGGGTCTGTCGCCCTCTCCGCCTATGTATCCCGAAACTACGTCGATCACGCCGGGCATGAGTTCGTACACCGCCTCCAGGCACCAGAAGCAGCCTCCCGCCAGGATGGCTACCTGGAGTCCGTCCTTGGCTTCCTTGGGAAGGGGCTTGTCGAAGTCGTGGCTTGAGAAGGGCGGCGACTTGCTCCAGGGGAAATCCTCCGCCCCCGGGGCGGGCGCCGCCTGGAGGGAAGGGGCTCCGGACCTGCTCGGCGCAGGAAGCTTCGACGAAGGGGTTTCCTGCTCCTGGGCGGAGGCGGGAGTTCCCGTGCAGGCTGAAAAGAGGAACAAGGTTCCTATCCCCAGGGTGAGGGGAAAAAATCTTTTATCGTGGTTCATGCATATAGTATAAGCAATATGTACAAGCCTGGGAAACCGCCGGCCTCTGGAAGCGGGCGGGTCCCGACCCACCCCCTTTATCCACCCCCGGCCTTTCGGGGTATAGTCTTCCCATGGCCACATACGACGACAAGAAAATCATTTACTCCATGTACCGGGTTTCCCGCAAGCATGGCATGAAGCAGGTCCTGAAGGACATTTCCATATCCTACTACTACGGCGCCAAGATCGGCGTCATCGGCCTCAACGGCTCGGGGAAGTCCAGCCTCCTTCGCATCATGGCGGGGAAGGACGGGGATTACTTGGGGGAGATCAGCCTCGCCCAGGGCTACACCATAGGGTTCCTCGAGCAGGAGCCCCACCTGGAGGACGGAAAGACAGTCCGGGAGGTGGTGAGCGAGGGCGTGCAGGAGATCGTGGACGCCTTGGCGGAATTCGACGCGGTGAACGAAGCCTTCGGGGATCCGGACGCGGACTTCGACAAGCTCGCCTCGAAGCAGGCGGCCCTGCAGGAAAAGCTCGACGCCTTCGACGCCTGGAACCTGGATTCCAAGCTGGATTTCGCCATGGAAGCCCTCAGGTGCCCGCCTCCCGACCAGTTGGTGGACCATCTTTCCGGAGGGGAGCGGAGGCGGGTGGCCCTGTGCAGGCTCCTTCTGAAAAAGCCGGACATCCTTCTCCTGGACGAGCCCACCAACCACCTGGACGCAGAGACCATAGCCTGGCTTGAGCGCCACCTGAGGGACTACGAGGGCACGGTGATCGCCGTTACCCACGACCGCTATTTCCTGGACAATGTCGCCGGCTGGATCCTTGAGCTGGACCGAGGGGAAGGCATCCCCTGGAAGGGCAACTACTCCTCCTGGCTGGACCAGAAGAAGAAGCGCCTGGAGCAGGAGGAGAAGGGCGAATCCGAAAGGGCCAGGACCCTGGCCAGGGAACTCGACTGGATCGGCATGAGCCCCAAGGGCAGGCACGCCAAGAGCAAGGCCCGCATCGAGCGCTATGAAAAGCTCCTGGCGGAGGACGGAAAGGAAAAGCTCAAGGAATCCAAGATCGTCATTCCCGCCGGTCCCAGGCTGGGAAAGGTGGTCATCGAGGCCAAGGCCCTCTCCAAGGCCTACGGGGACAAGCTTTTGTTCGACGGCTTGGACTTCGAAGTTCCCCCCGGGGCGGTGGTTGGCGTCGTGGGTCCCAACGGGGCGGGGAAGACAACCCTCCTCAACCTCATCACAGGAAGGGAAAAGCCCGATTCCGGGGAGATCCGCCTGGGAGACACGGTGGTCCTGGCCTACGCGGACCAGATGCGCGCCTCCCTGGATCCCGAGAAGACCGTGTGGGAGCAGCTTTCCGACGGCCAGGACATCATCGTCCTTGGGGGCAAGCGGGAAGTGAATTCCCGCGCCTATTGCTCCTGGTTCAACTTCTCCGGCCAGGACCAGCAGCGCAAGGTGGGTGTCCTTTCCGGCGGGGAGCGCAACCGGCTCAACATGGCCATGATGGTGAAGCAGGGGGCCAACGTCCTTCTTCTGGACGAGCCCACCAACGACCTGGACGTGAACACCATGCGCGCCTTGGAGGAAGCCCTGGATTCCTTCGCCGGCGTCGCCCTTGTGGTGAGCCACGACCGTTGGTTCCTTGACCGGGTCTGCACCCACCTTCTGGCCTTCGAGGACGGGTCGAAGGTGCATTGGTACGACGGAAACTGGTCGGAATACGCCCAGTGGCGCCGCGAGACCCTGGGCATCGACGCAGAGAGACCCCACAGGATCGTGTACCGGAAGCTGGAGCGCTGAGGGTGTAAAACGCCGAGATCCTTCAGCCCCACCCTGGTGCAAAGCAAGCCCCGAGGACGTCAAATTACAGGATGTCCTCGGGGTGTTTTATTTCGACTGCGCCATCCACTACTAGGCGCTTTCTCTGATAAATTCAATAGATAAATATAATTGTCAGATTTCCCCAAGAAGAGGCAAGGGAAAAAATGTTGATTGACAACTATAAAATAGTCGACTATTATTAAACTCACCTAATGGAAATCGAGTCTTCCATAGCGAGGTTTTTACTTGTTCGAAAGGAGGAAAGCATGAAAAGGAAAGGATTTTTTGTCGCGGCCATAGCCCTTATGCTCTTTGGGCTGGTCTTCGGCGCCTTTGGCCAGGCCAAGCCGGGAAGCGCGAGTTCAGTCATCGCGGAAAGCAAGTTCAAAGGTGTCAAGGCGGATTACACCTTGAAATTCTCCCTTCAGGAGCCCAGCGCCGACAATCCGGAATTCAACGCCGCCGTAGCCTTCAAGAATTATGTGGAATCCCAGACGGGCGGGAAGGTCCAAATCCAGCTTTTCCCCAGCGCTCAGCTCGGGAACGAACGTGAGATAGTCGAGGCCATCAAGGCGGGCAACGTCGACCTGGGGACTTCCGCGGAAGGTCCTGTGGCCGGATTCGTCCCTGAAGTCTCCGTCCTTTCGATCCCCTACCTCTTCAAAGCCGGTCCCGTTGCATGGAAGGTGCTGAGCGGCCCCTTCGGCGAAGAGTTGAAGGAATTGATCTGGAAAAAGGGCAAGCTGCGGGTCTTGGCCTTCGGCATGAACGGCTTCAGGAGCTTTACCAATTCCAGGAAGCCGATCTATAAGCTGGAAGATCTCAAGGGCCTGAAGATCCGGGTCATGCAGGACAAGACCTATGTGGCCATGGTGAACGCCCTTGGAGCGATGGCGACCCCGATGGCAGGCGGCAACGAGCTGTACAGCGCCCTGCAGCAGAAAGTGGTGGACGGACAGGAAAACCCGCTGGACGGTATCTACGCCTACAAGCTGTACGAGCAGCAGCCCTACATCACCGTCGACGCCCACACCTACAGCACGAAATTCCTCTTCGCCGACGACAAGAAGCTTAAGTCCATGCCCAAGGATTACCAGCTGGTCATCATGAATGGTGCCAGGATCTGGCAGTCCCACCTAGAAGGTCCCAAGGAAACCGCTTCCGTCGCTTCGTTCTTCATCCTCAAGGACCTGGTGAAGGAAATCTACACCCTGCCGCCCAGCGAGAAGGAAAGATTTAGGGCGGCGGCGCAGCCTGCGGTCATAGACTACATGAAAGGCACCATCGGCGGCGAATGGATCGAAAAAGTCCAGGCGGCGGTCAAGCAAGCCGAGTTGGAGATCTACGGCGAATAAGCCTTTTCGATTGAGATGGATAGTGCGCCGGATTCGTTCGGGTCTGGCGCCCTATCCTTTTTTTTCCGGCCTAAGGATCAAATACGGAGGGGAGCGTCATGGTGTGGTTGGCGAAGTTGCTGAGCTCGATCACTGAAAAAATTCTGTTCGTCCTTCTTTCTGCGATGACAGTCATCGTTTTCTGCCAGGTGCTGTTTCGGTATGTCCTCAACGCCCCCTTGTATTGGACTGAAGAAGCCGCCCGCTACCTGATGATCTGGATCGTTTTCCTTGGGGCGAGCATCGGAATCCGCAAAGGGGCGCACCTGGGATTCACATGGTTCGTGGAGAGGTCCAACTCCAAGATGCGGAGATTTTACGGCATTGTCGCCCACCTTGGGCTTCTAGCCTTTTCCCTGAACATCACGTATTACGGGACCATCGTCACCTTTCAGAATTTCGACCAGCTCTCGCCGGGCCTGCAGATGCCTGTGGCGTTTGTCTACGCCTGTCTTCCCGTAGGAGGCTTGTTGGCGATAGTCCAGCTCATCCCCATCCTCGCGAAATTGATAGGCGCCCGGGAAGAGGGGGCGAAGAATCCAACGGGAGCGGCATCATGATAGTGTTCATCGTATCCGTAGCCTTCGTTGTCCTTCTCTTCGTCGGGATGCCCATCTCCTTCACCATTGGGCTCACATCGGTCATAGCGAGCTTCCTCGACAGCGGGATCTCGCCGACGGCCATCACCACAAAGCTTGTCACGGGTATCGATACCTTCCCGCTCATGGCCGGCGCGTTCTTCATCCTGGCCGGGGAAGTCATGAGCACGGGGAGCATAACCAGAAGGCTTGTTGAATTCTCCAAGGTGATAATCGGCAGGGTTCGCGGAGGAACGTCCCTGACCGCCGTAGCCGCCAGCGTGTTCTTCGCGGGGATCAGCGGAGCCGCTGTGGCGGACCTCGCCGCCGTGGGCTCGATGCTGACTCCTGCCATGAAGCAGGAAGGCTACGACGACGACTTCGCGACGGCGTTGCCGGTAGCCGCCTCGGTGGTTGGTCCGATCATCCCGCCTAGCACCATCATGGTCATATACGCCATGGCCACGGGAACTTCCATCGGCGCGTTGTTCGTAGCGGGCATAGTGCCTGGCTTGCTCTTTGGGTTGGTCTTGGGCGGTATGGCGTACTACTACGCCGTGAAGAGAAAGTATCCCCGCAACGACGCCCCCTTCCCAGGCATCAAGGAGTTCTTCAAGCTTACCAGGAAGGCCATGCTGGTGCTCTTCATGCCCATCATCATCGTAGGCGGAGTGTTGAGCGGTGTCTTCACCGCCACGGAATCGGGCAACATCGCGGCGGTTTACGCGTTGATCCTTTCGATTTTCGTCTACAAGGAATACAAGCTCAAGGATCTTTACAGGATCCTGGTCAACTCCTCGGTCACAATATCCATAGCCCTTCTGGTGATTTCCACGGCTTCGAGCCTCGCGTGGATATTCTCCATCATGCAGTTGCCCCAGAAGGCCCTTATCCTCATGACCTCCATATCGGAAAACCCCTATGTGTTCCTCATGCTCCTCAACGTATTGCTCATGGTGGCAGGCATGTTCCTGGATCCCGGGGCGGCAATAATAATATTGGCCCCCATGCTGGTTCCTCTCACCCGGTACTTCAACATCGATCCATTGCACATGGCCATCGTCGTCTGCCTCAACCTCACTGTCGGCCTGATAACGCCGCCTGTCGGGGTATGCCTCTACGTAGGCGCCGGGATAGGCAAGATCTCCATCGAGCGGGTCATCAAGAACGTCACACCCTTCATGATCGCGGAATTCGCCATCGTCCTTCTCATCACCTACCTTCCCGCGATCGCCACAACGTTGCCCAGGGCCCTGGGCTTTTAGGGAGATATAATGGACAGGCTTATAGGAAAGGTGGCGGTCATAACAGGCGCCGGTTCAGGCATAGGCAGGGCTGCGGCGATCCGCTTCGCCAAGGAAGGAGCCGGGGTGGTGGCGGCTGACATCAATCTCGCCGCCGCACAGGAGACCTGCGTCCTTGTCGAGAGAGCAGGGGGCAAGGCCGTGGCCGCCAAGGCGGACGTAAGCAAGTCCCCGGACGTGAAGGCCATGCTGGACATGGCGGTGGATCGATTCGGGCGCCTTGATATCCTGTTCAACAACGCGGGCCTTCCCCAGACCAACCAAAAGATCCAGGATTATCCCGAGGAATTGTTCGACCGCATCGTCGGCGTCAACATCAAGGGAGTCTTCCTGGGCTGCAAGCACGCGGTTCCCATCTTTGAAAGGCAGGGATGGGGCGGGGTGATCATCAACACCGCCTCCATAGCAGCCTCAAGGCCCAGGCCGGGGCAGAACATCTACGCCGCTTCAAAGGGCATGGTGGTGACCTTGACAAGGGCGTTGGCGGGGGAACTGGCTCCCATGCGGGTAAGGGTGGTGGCCATCAATCCCGTGGCCGTTGACACCCCGATGTTCTTCGGTTTCATAGGGGACCGGGACGAGGCGGAAGCCAGGAAGGCCTTCACCGAATCGATTCCCCTGGGCAGGTTCGCCCAGCCCGAGGACATAGCCAACGCGGCCCTCTACCTGGCGTCTGACGAGGCGTCCCTGGTGACGGGGACCATCCTGGACGTGGACGGCGGCCGCGGCGTCTGAAAGGAGTGATCCATGGTCCGAGATTCGGAAGCGATGCGCGCCGAGCTGCGTCGCCACATGGGCGGGGGCAAGGGCGAGGTGGCGGTGATGCACATCCTGGAGAAGGATGAGATGAAGGGCCACGGGAGGCTCTTCGCCCGGAACATCCTCAAGCCCGGAACTTCCATAGGGATGCACCAGCATGTGGGGGATTTCGAAGTCTACTACATCGCCAAGGGCCGCGGAGTCTTCAACGACAACGGAACCCTGGTCCCCGTCAAGGAAGGCGACGTGGGGATCATCGACAATCTCCAGAGCCACGCCATCGAAAACACAGGCAACGAAGACATGGAAGTGATAGCGGTGGTCCTTTACGAATAATTGACGATGCCCAACAGGAGAGACTCATGGACAAGCAGCAGGCGCAAAAGTTGTACGATTTCATAGACCGGGGCGAGTTGACCGATTTCCTCCAGAAGGCGCTGCAGATACCCAGCCACATCGAATATCCGGACCAGGAGAAGGAGATGGGCGAATTCATCGCCCAGAGGATGAGGTCCGAAGGCATCGAGACCCAGATGCAGTTCGTCGAGGGCAAGAGGGCCAACATCCTGTCGGTCATCAAGGGATCCTCGGGCGGAAAGAGCGTGACCTACAACGGCCATATAGACAGCATCCCTCCCTTCGACATGGCCGAGCCCTATTCGGGCAGGATCGACGGTGACATGATGTACGGCCGCGGCGCCAGCGACATGAAGAGCGGCATAATCGCCATGGCCTACGCCATGATCGCCATAAAGAGGTCGGGCTTCGCCCCTCCCGGAGACATAGTGCTCTCCGCGGTGGTGGGCGAGGAGTACGGGAGCTTTGGCGCGACCCATTACGTGAAGCACAGTCCTCTCACGGACTACGGGGTGTGCGGCGAGCCCACGGGGCTCAAGATCGCCTCGGCCCAGAAGGGCCTGCACTGGTTCGAGTTCAACGTGCCCGGCAAGCGCATCCATTCCAGCGTGTCCTCCCAGGGCATAAACGCCTTGAAGCGCCTCAACGCATTGATGAGCCTGATCAACGGGAAACTGGAGCCAGAGCTGAAGAAACGCACCCATAGGCTCCTGGGCTCCTCGCTGGTCAACCTGGGGAAGGCATGGGGAGGGGAGCAGCCCAACGTTGTCCCCGGGGAAGCCCATCTTCAGATCGAAAGGCGCTACATCCCCGGCGAGACGTTGGAAAGCGTGATGAAGGAGTTGGACGATATCGTTGCGGAATGCAACGTGGGATACGAGGGATATCCCGTAACCTACGACCACATGCCCTACAGCCTTCTGGTGAGCAAGACTCCCATGGATGTTCCCGCGGAGCACCCCATCGTGCAGGGCATGCTCAAGGCGGGACGGGATGTGCTCGGGTCGGAGCCTGAGATATTCGGCGCTCCCTTCTGGGGCGACGCGGGGGTGCTCAACGATGCTGGCGTCACCACGGTGCTCTTTGGCCCCGGCGAGGTCGCGGACGCCCATACCGCCACGGAGCATGTGAGCCTGACCAATGTGTACAAGGCGGCCAAGGTCTACGCCGCCCTGCCGTTCTTCCTGGGGTAGGGCGATGGAACGCATAGGCCTTGTGGGCATAGGCGCCATGGGGAGCGGCATAGCGGAAAACCTCCTCAAGGCCGGCCATCCCGTATGGGCCTTCCATCGGCCCACGCCATCGGGAAAGGCCGCGGCGGAAAAACTTTCCGCCCTTGGAGCCGAAACTTGCGAAGACTTGGGGGAAGTGTTCTCGAAGGCCGACGTCCTTGCGATCTGCCTGCCCCGCTCGGAGGACGTGGAGTCCATCATCCTCGGCCCTGGGGGATTGGCGGAGGCCAGGGGCACGACGGTCCGGACGGTTCTGGATTTTTCCACCGCCCATCCCGATTCCACGAGGAAACTACACTCCCTTCTCAAGGGCGAGGGCGTGGATTTCCTCGACATTCCCATGACGGGCAGCGTGAGGGAAGCCAAGGAGGGAACCCTGAACCTGATCGCAGGGGGAGAGGAGGGAGTGTTCCGCCGCGTGGAGCCCCTCCTGCGGAAAATATCGGCCCTTGCGTTGTACGCCGGACCCAGCGGATCGGGCAACCTTGTGAAGCTAGCCAACAACCTGCTGGCCATCCTCGACCAGGCGGTGACAGCCCGCATTTCCATCGAACTCGACAGGAATGGAATATCGCCTAACGTTTACACCGAATTTTTGGGCAAGAGCAGCGCGAACAGCGGCGGGTTCAGGCTCATGATGTATCGCATAATGTCAGGAGATTTCGCGAGGAAATTCGAGCTCAGCCTCGCCCTCAAGGACATAGGCTACTGCAGGGATGTCTTTCCCTCGCCCTTCGCCGAGGAATTGCACTCCTTCCTGACGAAGGCGAGCGAGGCGGGGTATGGGGACAAGGACATAGGAGCCATGTACCATTATCTTAAGGAAAATTCCTAGGCCTTTTTCTTCCCGTAGGTTTTCTGGAAATTGACCAGCCCCGCCTTGATGTGCTCCTCCATGAGGGCGCCGTATTTCTCCGGGCTCAGGTCCTTCGTCTCCATGTGGGCCACAAGATCGTCGTGGGTGTGGAGATCGAAATCCATGTTGATGTTGATGAACTGCAGTCGGTATCGGATATTCTGTATCCTGAGACTCTTGCAGAAATCCGCAAGGATTTCGTTCTCGCTTTTCTCGGCGAAAAACTCATGGAACTGGTCGTGGGAATCCAAGAAGCTGCGCAGGTCCTTTTTTTCCGCAGCCTCCTTCATGAGCCCGTAGAATTTCTTCAATTCCGCCGCCGCGGAAGTCCCGACCCTTTCGTAGGCAAGGCGGGCCGCGAGTCCCTCCACCGTGGTGCGCACCACGAAATGGTTGAGCACGTCCTGGGTGGATATGGTTTTGACGTAGCAGCCTCTCCGGGGCCTGTATTCCACCAGGCCGACCTTCATCAGGCCTTGCAAGGCCTCCCGAACCGGCGACTTGCTGACGGAAAATTCTTCCATCACATCAGTCTCTATGAGCTTCTGGCCAACTTCATATTCGCCGGATAAAATCTTCTCCGCGATCTTGTCGAAGAGAAACTCGGAAAGGTTCTGGAAACGTTGCTCGCTCTTTTTCATCCTTTTTGACCTCGGCGCTTTTTCGGTAACTCTTTGCGAAGAGTCGACCAATTATACCGACCTGTGAAACATCCCGCAATATGGTTTCGCTCCATAAAGTTTCATGAAATAAAAAAAAGGTCCGAACCTTCGCCTCGGTTCGAACCTTTTATCAGCCTCAAGCTTTTCGAAGCGCCTTGATCTCTTCCAGCACCGCCTTCCAGGACTTGAGGAACATGCTCCTGAAAAGCTCCACGGGGCCGAACTCCTCGAACTCGTCCAGCTCAAGGCCCTTGGGGTCCCAGCCCTTGCGGAAGTCGGGGAGCTTCTCCAGAAGCTCGTCCACCACAAGGGGAGGGACGGGATTGAAGAAGCGATGGACCACGTCGGGATTCTGCTCTATGAGGGTGTCCGCCGTGCCCTTCCAGTTGATGGTGACCACCTGGTGCCCTCCCACCATTTCGGTGAAATGCCGCAGCTGCCGCGCCCCGCCTCCTATTATGACCGGCGCGTAATTCCGGTCGTGGAGGACTTGGTACATTTTTCTCGTGGCGGCCATGCCGGCTTGGCGGACAACGTCGCCTTCGATATCCACCTTGTTGTCCCGCACATAGTTTTCCAGGTACTCGTCATAGATGCCGGTGATGAAGGAAAGCCATATGGGAGGCCTTTTGTTCGCCTTCCTGGTGATCGCCTCGTACATCTCGCAGAGCTCTATCCCCTGGGCGATGGACATGATCTCCGTGGCGTTGATGGGATAGCCCTCGGGAATGAGGGTTTCCATCGCCTTCAGGCCAGCCTTGGTGCAGGGAATCTTGATCGCGATGTTCTTGCCCAGGGCTCCGTTCTTCCGCGCCTCGTCGATGATCACCTGGGGATCGTGCTCATGGATGGGATCCCCCTGGATGCTCACGTAGCCGTGCTTTCCATCGCTCTCCTTCCAGAGGGGATAGAAGATTTCCTGGATCGGCTTGACCAGCTTCCTTTGGAAAATGGCCGCGGCCTCGTCGTCGTCGGAGCTTTCCTTCACAGCCTCGAGGAGGAAGGGGCGGGCGTAGGAACCTTCCTGGAGGTGGGTGAGCATCTTGTGGCTGTAGGATGGGTTGTTCGTGCAGCCGAGGGCTCCGCTTTCTATGGCGAGCCTGGCTTCCTCCCTGGTCGGATTGTTGATCCAGAACATGGTGGGGGAGAGTCTATGGACTCGGTGGAAATATCCGTTTTTCATGAAGGACTCCTTAGGCGGCTAGAGTGTTAGGCCCAGCTTGCGTTCCACATCCGAAAGGGCCTGGTCGAGTATACCCAACAAATCCTCGACCTGTCTCTCGGTGATCACCAAGGGCGGGCCGAGCATGATCATGTTTCCTTCCACCCCGTCCAGGCAGCCGTAGCAGGGGAATACGATGAGACCCCGGTCCCGGGCGGCCTTCTCCACCATCCTGCTCACGTTGGCTGAGACGGGGAAGGGCGCCTTGGTCTTCTTGTCCGCCACGCATTCGAAGCCTACCATCAGCCCCTGGCCGCTCACCCTGTCCATCATGGGGTGCTTTTCCGAAAGGCTTTGCAGGCCTTGCTTGAGCTGCCTCCCACGGGCTTCCGAGTTCTCCGCCAGATGGTTCCGGTCCATGTAGTCTATGGCGGCCACGGCGGCGGCGCAGGATACTATGTTCGCGTTGAGGGTGTGGCCGGACTTGAAGGCGGAGTTGCTCTTCTCCAACGTTTCCCATATGTCGTCCCGGGCGATGGTGGCGGCGATGGGTATGTATCCCGAGGTCATTCCCTTGGCCGTTGCGACTATGTCCGGGGTGACGCCCGAGTAGTCGATGCCCCAGGCCTTGCCCGTCCTGCCCCAGCCTGTCATCACTTCGTCGGCGATGAAGAGCACGTCGTAGGCGTCGCAGATCTTCCTGATCAGCTCGAAGTAACCCTCCGGGGCGGACACGGCGGCCAGGGCGGCGCCCACCATGGGTTCCGCTATGAAGGCCGCCACGTTCTCCGGGCCTTGCTGGCGTATCGCGGTCTCCAGGGCACGGGCGCAGAGAAGGCCGCAGGAGGGATGGGATTTTTCATAGTGACAGCGGTAGCAATAGGCGGGAGGGATGTGGGGGGAGTCGACGAACATGGGCTGGAAAAGCTTACGCCTGGCCGTGAGGCCGGAGAAACCCGCCACGGCGATATTGTTCCCGTGGAAGGATTGCCAGCGGGAGATGACCTGGAACTTGGAGGGCTTTCCCTTTTCCACCCAATATTGCCTGGCGAGCCTGACGGCGTCGTCGGTGGAGTCGGTGCCGGTGCAGGAGAACCAGACCCTGCTCGTTCCCTTCAGCGTTCCCGGCGCCTTCTGCACCACCTTTTCCGCCAGCTTGAGGACCGCCTCCCCCGTGAAGGCGTGGGTGGGGGCGTAGGATATCTTCTTCGCCTGCTCGAACATGGCGGCGTAGACTTCCTCCACGCCGTGCCCCAGGGAGGTGCAGACCGAGGAGCCCCCCGATCCGTCTATGTATTTGTTGCCTGCGCTGTCGTAAAGATAGATCCCCTCCGCCCGCTCGATGATCGGGAATTCCTTGTTCCAGTCCCGCATGACCGCGTAATTCTTGTTGTCCGCCATGGATATCCTCCACAATTGCTGGGAATCTTATTTTTATATTAGTCGACTAAAGTATAGTTGTCAATAAGAAACCTTCATTTTTAGCGCCCCCTGCCCAAGCCGCGGCCCCCATCGGCCGGCGTGGCGGCCCCCAACGTGCGGCGTGGCGGCCCCCAACGTTCGGCGTGGCGGCCCAAACCCACCGCTAGAACCTGGCGCCGCCGTTCTGATAGACTCCGGGATATGAAATTCGCCGGGAACCTTGTTGGAAGGCGTCACAGGAGCGACCAGGCGGCGGGCATCCTGGCGATGCTGGGCTGCGCCCTGCTCTGGAGCACCGCCGGCTTGTTCATCAAGCTCATAGACTGGCAACCCTTCGCCCTGGCGGGGATCCGGAGCTCCGTGGCGGCCGTATTCCTCTGGATCGTCGTCAAGAAGCCGAAATTCACGTTTTCCTTTCCCCAGATGGTTTCCGCCCTGGCCTACGCCTCCACCATGATCCTCTTCGTCTTCGCCAACAAGAAGACCACAGCCGCTAACGCCATCCTCCTCCAGTATGGAGCTCCCGTATACGTGGCCATCCTTGGCTCCCTGATACTCAAGGAAAAGCCGAGGAAAGAACACGTCCTCGCCCTAGCCGCCGTTGTGGTGGGCATGGTGGTGTTTTTCGTCGAGTCCCTGGGGGGCGGCAGCCTCCTTGGTGACGCCGTGGCCGCCATAGCCGGCCTCACCTTCGCCACCAACATCGTATTCCTGCGCAAGCAGAAGGATGCCTCGCCCATCGACTCCCTCCTTTTGGGCCATATCTTCACCGCCCTCATCGCCGGGGCCATCTCCCTATCCTTCCCCGCTCCTCGGTTCAGCTTCAGCTCCATCGCCGCCGTAGCCTCAATGGGAGTCCTGCAGATCGGCGTCCCGGCCCTCCTTTTCGCCTACGGGATCAAGAGGATCACCGCCCTGGAGAGTATCCTCACCGCGGTGGTGGAACCTCTTTTCAGCCCCCTCTGGGTATTCCTGGCCACCGGCGAGGCTCCGGGCCTAAGCGCCTTCGCCGGCGGTTCCATAATCCTGGGAGCTGTGGTCAGCTCCTCCGTCGCCTCGGTGCGGCGCAACGCAAGGACAAGGACGGCGCGGTAATATGATGAACCAAAGTTTTCTTTCCTCAACGATCCTCCTCATACTCATCACCGATCCCTTGGGGAACATTCCCCTCTTCGTGGCCGCCTTGAAGCACGTGGAGCCGTCGCGGCGCGCCAAGGTGATCCTGCGGGAATGCGCCATCGCCTTCGCCACCCTGGTGATCTTCCTCCTCTTCGGCAACGGCTTCCTCTCCGCACTCCACCTGTCGGATGAAACCTTGAGGATCGCGGGGGGAGTGATTCTTTTCCTCATCGCCATGAACATGGTCTTCCCCGGCACCGGGGCGCGTCTTGTGGACGAGGAGGCGGGAGCCGAACCCTTCATCGTCCCTGTGGCCATCCCCCTCATCGCCGGACCCTCGGCCATGACCACGGTGATGCTGTTCTCCAAGGGCTCGCCTGAGAGGATGCTGGAATGGGTGGGGTCGATTTTCATCGCCATGGCGGTGACCACGGCGGCCTTCCTGTCTTCGGGCAAACTATCGGAATGGCTGGGATCCCGGGTCTTGAGCGCCGTCGAGAAGCTCATGGGACTGGTCCTCACGGCCATCGCCGTGGAGATGCTCCTGGGGGGGATCGCCAACTACATCAAGTTCATCCAGGGCTGAGGGAGAAATAGGCCGTGGTGCCCTCGCCGGGCGCCGATTCAAGCCAGATCCTTCCCCCGTGCCTGTCGATTATGCGCTTGGCAATGGATAGGCCTATGCCGTTCCCGGAGTATTCGTCCACCCCGTGGACGCGGTGGAAGGGCTGGAAGAGGGACTGGGCGTAGGCCATGTCGAAGCCTATCCCGTTGTCCTTCACGAAGTAGGCTGTCGAACCGGGATGCTTGGGATGGCGGTTGGTCGAGCCGATCTCGATCACAGTCCTGGGTTGGCCCTGGGAAAACTTGAAGGCGTTGTCTATGAGGCTCCTCAGGAGGGCTTCCAGGAGGATGGAATCCCCCTCGCAGGCCATGGATGTCTTGATGGATATGGAGACCACCCTGTCCGGCTCGCGCTTGATGTATTCCGAGA
The DNA here is from genome assembly GCA_040757435.1 of Spirochaetota bacterium. Lineage (GTDB taxonomy): Bacteria > Spirochaetota > Spirochaetia > Treponematales > Rectinemataceae > VKGY01. Next base: position 29,358 of record JBFLXC010000002.1, read on the forward strand.
CGATGGCGTTGGCCATGTGTCCCAGGTCCACGGTTTCCCGGCGAAGCTCGACGTTGGAAATCTTGGACAGGGCGACCAGGTCGTTGATGAGCTCCGTCATCCTGTGCCCGGCCTTCCTGATCCTCGCCAGGTAATGCCTCCCCGATTCGTCAAGGCTCCGCGAATGCTGCTCTTCCAGGAGCTCCGCGAAGCCCTCCAGGGACCTCAAGGGGCTCCTCAGGTCGTGGGACACGGTGTTTACGAAGGTCTGGAGCTCCTGGTTTGTGCGTTCCAACTGCATGGTACGCTCCCGGACCCTGTCCTCCAGGCTGTCGTTCATCTCCCTGAGCTGTCGCAAGGTCCGGCCCTTCTCCGTGATGTCCGTCATTATCTCGCCGATCAGGGAGACTCCCCCCTCCAGGTCGATCCTGAACTTCTGGGTTGAGAGGTGCAGCTTTTCTCCCGCGCGGTTCTGCCAGGTTTCCTCGAATTCCACATAGCCTTTTTCCATGGCCGCCCTGTCCCAGTAGCGGATGCTGTTCGCCACCTCGGGCTCGAAGAGCTCTTCCACGGATTTTCCCACCCATTCCTTGCCCTTGTCCCTGTCCTGGAGGGTTTTGTTGGCGAAGAGGACCAAGCCTTTTTCGTTCTTGATCACCACGAAGGCGGGCATGCGGTCCATGAAGGCCAGGAATTTCCTCTCCGCGGTGCGCAGGTTTTTTTCAGTTTCCAAAAGGTTCTTGTAGCGCCTTGAGGTGCTGGCGTGGATGGCCACGGAGCCGAAGAGGATGAAGGCCAGGCTCCCGGCTACGAACACCAGCCCGGCGAAGACGAAGTTTATGATCCAGGGGGCGAAGACTTCCTTCCTCGATATGGTGGACACCAGGATCCAGTCCGTTCCCTCCACGGGCTTGGCAAGCCCGAAGGTCCACCGGCCCTGGTAATTCTTGGCGACGATGAGGTCCCGGCCCTCATCCATCGCCAGAGTTTCGACGGTCCTCCGGCCCTCCAGGGGCCAGGAGGTGGAAAGGGCGGCGCTGGGAAGGGCCTTGAGGTTTCCCAGCGCTTCCACGGTTCCCTTCCCCTTCCTGAGCAGGAGGGATTCGGCGGTTTCCGAGGGGCCGGGCCATTCCGAGATGATGGGGAAAAGCTCCTTGTCCGCCTCGAGGAAGTGCACGATGAAGCCCAGGAGGCGGGCTTCAGGCGACCGGTCCCCGAAGATGGGGATGATGATGTTCAATCCCGGTATGCCGAAGGGCGGCAGATGGTAGAGGGGCGTCATGACCGGTCCCCGGGTGACCGAGGCGTAGCGCAAAAACCGGTCCAGGGAGGCGTCGTAGGCCACGGAGGGGTGGGTCGAGATGAGGAGGGAAGTGTCGGGGCCCAGGGCGAGTATGGCGGAGTAGGGGTAATTCTCCTTGAAGTTTTCGAAGGTGGCGCTCAGCTCTGCCCTGGCGGATGAATCCTTGCCCTCCGCCAGCCTGCGGAAGTCCTCGATTATATACTCCATGGCGGCTAAGGTCTTCGCCTCCTTGAGGTAGCCCTTCCTGAGCTGCTGGATCTGCCGCACCTTCTGGGTGGCGACGCTGTCCAGGAGGGCGGAGGTATCCGCCATGATCTTCCCTACATAGGAGTATGCGAAGATGGCCAGGGCCAGAAAGAGGAGGAAGATGAAGCCGGCGGGCAGGAGCCAGCCGCCCTGGATCGGAAGAGATCTATCCCTTGTCTTCCCCGTTCTCGTCATGGACATGGAAATGCGCCTCTTCCTTTATCATTCTCTCCGCATGGATGGATGTGTTTCGGGGAAGTATAGCACGCAGGGACAGGGACGCAAGGATCTCGCGCCGGCAAATGGAAATTTCCCGGCGCGAGATCCGAATTCCCGCTGCGGCGGGCCGGCCTAAAGAAGCTTGCCCTCGATCATGGCGGCGAAGGCTTGGGCGGTGAAGCCTAGATGTGCGGCCACCTCGTCGCCGGGGCCGGACTCGCCGAAGCGCTGGATCGAGAGGATATGGTCCCTCGGGGCCAGGGCCTCCCATCCCATTGCTATGCCGGCCTCCGCCACGAACACCTGGGCGGGCGGGGAGAGGATGGCGTCCCTCACGGGCTGGGGCGCCCTGAGGAAGGCTTCCCGGTCGGGTACGGACACGACGCTGACAGCCAGGCCCGGGCGCTTGGCCTCGACAATCTCGGCGGCCTTCATGGCAAGGCTCAGCTCCGATCCCGAGGCGAGGAGGACGGCGTCGGGGGCCTTGGCGGGATTCTTGGCCACGTAGGCGCCCAAGCCCATGGTGTAGGGCCACTCGGGGTCGTCCTTCTGGAAGACAGGCAGGTTCTGCCGGGACAGCACAAGGACGGTCGGGCCGTCCAGCCTCTCCATGGCTTGCCTCCAGGCCACGGCGGTCTCCTCGGCGTCCGCGGGGCGCACCACAGCGAGGTTGGGGATGGCGCGCAGGGAGGCGATCGTTTCCACGGGCTGGTGGGTGGGTCCGTCCTCGCCTATGAAGATGGAGTCGTGGGTGAGGATGTAGATGACGGGCAGCTTCATGAGTGCCGCTAGGCGGATGGCCGGCCTCAGGTAGTCCGCGAAGACCAGGAAGGTGGCGGCGAAGGGCCGCAGGCCACCGTGAAGCGATAGTCCGTTGGCTATGGCGCCCATGGCATGCTCACGCACACCGAAATAGATGTACCTGCCGCCTTGGTGGTCCTTGGTGAAAACCAAGGATTTCCCGCTGGGATCGGCGGGCAGCTGGGTGACGTTGGGGCCCGTGAGGTCGGCCGAGCCGCCCACCAGGTTGGGCCAGGCCTTGGCCACCGCGGCGAGGCTCTTTCCCGAGGCGTTGCGGGTGGCGATCTTTTCTCCCATAGCGAAGGAGGGGAGGTCCGGCTCCGCCACCGGCCGGTTGAAGTACCAGAAGCTCAGTTCTTCCGCCAGGGCAGGGTTCTCCTTGGCCCAGGCTTCGTAGGAAGCCTGCCACGACGCTTTCCGGGCCAGGAGTTCCTTTTTCCTGCCTTCGAAATAGGCGTAGGCCTCGGGGGCGACGAAGAAGGGCTGGTCCGTGGGGATTCCCAAGGCGAGCTTGGTCTTTTTCCCTTCCTCCTCCCCCAGTGGGGCGCCGTGCGCTCCGGCGGTGCCCTGTTTGTTGGGGGATCCCTTGCCGATGATGCTCCGCAGGATCACGAGGCTAGGCCGTTTGGAGTCGGCCTTGGCTTGGGCGGTGAGGGAGGCGAGGCCTTGGTAATCGTACATGTCCCCCGAAAGGACCTGCCAGCCGTAGGCCTCGTAGCGCCTGGCCACGTCCTCGGTGAAGGCAAGGTCGGTGGAGCCGTCGATGGAGATCGAGTTGGAGTCGTAGTAGACGATGAGCTTCCCGAGCCCCAGGTGGCCCGCCAGGGAGGATGCCTCCGAGGCCACGCCCTCCATGAGGCAGCCGTCCCCCGCGAGTACGTAGGTGTAGTGGTCGATTATTTCCTTCCCCGGAGCGTTGAACTTGTCCGCCAGGATCCTCTCCGCCATGGCCATTCCCACAGCCGTGGCTATTCCCTGGCCCAGGGGGCCGGTGGTGGTTTCCACTCCCGGCGTGAGGCCGTATTCCGGGTGGCCCGGGCACTTCGAGCCTATCTGGCGGAAGCTCTTTATGTCCTCCAGGCTCAAGGGGAAGCCGGCCATATGGAGGATGGAGTAGAGAAAGGTCGAGCCGTGGCCCGCGGAGAGGACGAACCTGTCCCTGTCGATCCAGTAGGGATCGGTGGGATCGTAGCTCATCTCCACGCCGTAGAGGTAGGCGCCCAGCTCCGCCGCACCCAGGGGAAGGCCGGGGTGTCCGGAATTTGCCTTGTTCACCGCGTCGATGCTGAGGCTCCGCATCGAGAGGGCGATTTTTTCCAGGGATCTTATATCCATACGAAGAACTCCTTTACGAATGCTTAAGGTAAGATACATCCAATCGTGCGGTATTTGTAGCCCGCCCCACAAAGGCTAGGCGAAAGTTCCGTAAGCCGCCACCGCCTTTTCCTTGACCCTGAGGGCAAGGGCTTCCGAAATCCCCCCTGCCTTGGCGATGTCGGCGAGCTCCGCGAAGGCAAGGTTCTCCAGGGATCCGAAACCTGTGATCAGCTTCCTGGCCCTGGCTTCCCCTATGCCGTCCACGGAGGTGAGGACCGAGAGCCTCAGGTCCTTCTCCCTCAGCTTCCGGGACAATCCGGTTGCGAAGCGGTGCGTCTCGTCCCTCACCGCCACCAGGACCCTTAAGGCCGGGGAATCCTTGGGAAGGACGACAGGCTCTGTCCGGTCCGGCAGGTATACTTCCTCGTTCCTTTTCGCCAGCCCCGCGAGGTCGCAATCCATGCCCAGGGCATCCAGGATTTCCCTGGCCGCCGAAACCTGGCCCGCGCCTCCGTCTATCAGCACCAGGTCGGGGAGCTCCGCCTCCTCGTTCACCAGCTTGGTGTACCGCCGGGCCACCGCCTCCCTGACGGCGCCGAAGTCGTCCACCGCGCCTTTCAGGCTTTTGATCTTGAAATGCCGGTAATTCTTCTTGTCCGGAACCCCGTTCTTGAAGCTGATCAGGGAAGCCACGGTGTGCTTCCCCGAAAGGTGGGCGATGTCGAAGCCCTCGATCCTGAGGGGAAGGCAGCGCAGCCCCAAGGCTTCCTTAAGCTGGAGGAGGGCCGCGGCGTCTCCCGCCTCGCGGCGCTTCTTGACCAGTTCCTCCCTGGCGTTCTGGACGGCCAGGTTCATGACCGCCTCGTGCCGGGCTTCCTTGGGGGATAACAGCTGGACCTTCAGTCCAAGGCTGCGCCGGAAATACTGGCCCACGGCGCGGAATCCCGTGGTCTTCCTCAGGTAGAGGAGGCCGGGGGGCAGGCGCCCTTGGTGGTAGTAGAAGGCGCAGAAGGTCTGGACGGCCTCAGCCTCCTCGTCGTAGAAGGGGAATATGAAACTGTCCCTGCCGACCATCTTGCCCTCCCGCATGGAAAACACCACGAAGGAGATGAGATCCCCGTCGGGATGCCAGGCGAGGTAGTCCCGGGCCTCTGGATCGAAGTCCTGCACCTTGGAGCTCCCCACGAAGCCTTCCACGGCCCTGACCGCGTCGCGCAGCTTCGCGGCTTCCTCGAATCGGAATTCCGCCGCCGCGGCGTCCATCTTCGCCCTGAGTTCCGCCGCCAGGGCCTCGGTTTCTCCGGAGAGGAGCTTGCGGATCTGGTCCACCCTTTCCATGTAGGCCTCCCTGCTGATCTTGCCGGCGCAGGGACCTGGGCAGCGGCCTATGTGGTAGTACATGCAGGGGCTCTGGCGCTTTTTCATCACCGCGCAGCGGCGGAGGGGAAAGAGCTCCTTTATGAGGCCGAGGTAGGTGTCGATCGTCTCGGCGCTTGGGAAGGGGCCGAAGTATTCGCTCCCGTCGGCGATGATGCGCCGGGTGCGGAACACCCGGGGGAACTCCTCGTTGGTGATCCTGATGGATGGATAGGTCCGTCCGTCCTTGAGGCTGATGTTGTACTTGGGCTTGTGTTCCTTGATGAGGTTGTTTTCCAGGATGAGGGCGTCGTATTCGCTGCCCGCCAGGGTCCATTCGATGCTGGATATGTGGGAGACCAGATGGCGGGTCTTCGTATCCTTCTTGCCGGAGAAGTAGGAAACCAGGCGGTTCTTGAGGACCTTGGCCTTTCCTACGTAGATGATGGCCCCTTCGCTGTCCTTCATCACATAGACTCCCGGCGATTCGGGAGCCTGGCGGGCCTGGGCCCTCAGGCGCTTGTATTTTTCTCCCCCCGCCCCGGGGACCTCGTCACTCATGTCTGCCATACTCTATACTAATAGTACGGAAAGCGGGAGCGTTGGAAAAGTGCGCCCCGGATAGGCGCGGAGGATGGAATGGCAAAGAGGACGAAGATAGTTGCGACCCTGGGACCGGTCTCGTGGAAGCCGGAGATGATCGAATCCCTCATCAGGGAGGGCGTGGATGTCTTCAGGCTCAACTTCTCGCACGCCGACCACGGCATCGCGGACCGCACGGTGGACGAAATACGCAAGGCCAGGGAGAGGCTCCGCGCTCCCGTGGCCGTCATGGCTGACATAAAGGGGCCGGCCTTGAGGCTCTACGGCTATTCCGAAGCCCTGGCCTTGAGCCAGGGCGACGAGCTCACCATCGAGAGCCGCGAGCCCGCTGGGATAGAGGCCCTGTCCTCCGGCTCCCCCTTCCTGGTCTACACAAACCTGCCGGACATAGACAGGCTCTGCTCCCCCGGACAGAGGATCGTCCTCATGGACGGATACTTCTCCTGCACCGTGGCGAGGGTGGGGAAGGGCTTCGCGACGGTAAGGATCGAGAACGACGGAGCCCTGCGGCCCAAAGCCCACCTCACCATACCCGGGGCCGACTACCCCATCCCCTTCCTTTCGGACAAGGACATCGCCGACATCCTCTGGGCGGTGGGCAAGGACATCGAATACATCGCCCTTTCCTTCGTCCGCTGCGCCACGGACATCGAGGAGGTGCGGCGCCTGGTGCAGAGGGCCGCCGTCTCCGCGGGCAGGAAGCCCAACTTCAAGCTCATCGCCAAGATCGAGTCCGCCCGGGGCCTTGCGAACGTGGACGAGATCATCAGGGAGGCGGACGGGATCATGGTGGCCCGGGGGGACATGGGCGTGGAGATGCCCATCGAGACCGTCCCCATCGCACAGAAGAACATTATCCGCAAGGGCTACCTTGCGGCCAAGCCTGTGATCACCGCCACCCAGATGCTTGAGTCCATGATCGACAATCCCATGCCCACCCGCGCCGAGGCCTCGGACGTTGCGAACGCCTGCTTCGACTCCACCTCCGCCGTCATGCTCTCGGGCGAGACGGCCATCGGCAAGCATCCCATCCAGGTAGTACGCACCATGCGCTCCATCATCGGCGCCGTGGAGGAGGAGTTCGACTACGACGACTTCCACCTCCTGGTCCCCCCGGAGGTGAAGACCGGGGAGGTGCCCGCCATCATGTCCTATTCGGCCGTATCCGTGGCCTATCTCTGTGGAGCCAAGGCTGTCATCGTCCTCACGGAGACGGGCTCGGCGGCCCGGCTCATCTCCCGGCTCAGGCCCAGGATGCCCATCCTCGCCTTCCTCACCGACAAGAAGCTGTACAACCAGCTCGCCTTGAACTGGGGCGTGAGGCCCATGCTGCACAGCGGCAAGGGGACGAGGCTTGACGAGGTGGTGGAGGAAGCCCTGGGCATCTGCAGGGCCGAAGGGATCCTGAAGCCTGGCGACAAGGCGGTGATCATAGCCGGCCTTCCCCTGGCCCAGCAGGGCAGCACCAACATGATCCGCGTGGAGACTGTGCGAAGCGAACCTTGACAGGGGACTTTAGCGGTGAAAGGATGAAGCATGGATGTCAAAACAGCCTTTGTCCTTCTCTTAAGTGAAAATATCCTCATCCTCCTGCTCCTCATCTTCCATAGGAGAAGCAACACCGAACCCGCTGTTTCCTTCCATCTCCGATCCCAGGCCTTCACCACGCTTTCCATGGTCTTCATCATCCTGCGGCTGGTTTCCAACCTTTGGATCTTCCCGTTCCTCAATTCCGTGTTCCTCCTGGCGGGCTCCTACTTCGAGGCCTTGGCCCTGCTCAGCCTGGCCGATGCCCTTGACGGAAGGTCGAGGCGGCTGTACGGGACCCTCCTCGGAGTCTCGATATTCCTCTTCGCCCTGAGCTTCATCCTTTTTCCCCGCCCCTTCGTGCGGGTGATCGTATTCGCCTTCTGCAACACCGTCATACTTGTCCATCCCGCCGTGAAGGTGCTCAAGGCCAAGGATCCCTCGCCCTTGAGGCTCCTCCTGGGCGCCCTCTTCATCCTCATGATGGCCGGATTCGTCATACGCATCATCGACGCCATCCGCCTGGGGCCGGCATTGGAACCCCTGGGTTCCAGCTTCGGGGAACTTGCGGCCGTGGCGAGCCTCTCGGCCTACGCGATCCTCGGAGGCGTGGGGATAATCCTCCTGGCCAAGGAAAAGACGGACAGGCAGCTCCTCAGGATGTACAAGTACGACCGCCACACCAAGGTCCTCAACCGGGACGGCTTCATAGCCGACCTTGAGGAAAGGCTGGAAAAGGCCAACTACCACAACTTTTCCTTCGCCGTGGCCTTATGCGACATAGACAAGCTTGATCAGATCAACGAAGCCCGGGGCCACGAGACGGGGGACGCGGTCATCCTGCACGCCGCTACCCGCCTCGATGAGGCCGTGGAAAAGGGAGGTTTCGTCGGCCGCATGGGAGGGGACGACTTCATGGTCTACCAGGCTGTGGAGAACGAGGCTTCCGTGAGGGTTTTCGCCAAGACGCTTTTGGAGGCTGTGAAATCCGATCGGCCCGAGGGGGTGGAATACGCCCTCAACATTGGGGTGGTATGGTTCGAGTATCCCGCGGGCAGGAAGTTGGAATTCCCCCAGATCTACTCCTACTGCGCCTCCGCCCTGGGCCAGGCGCGCAGGCGCGCCCAGCGGGACGGAGTCGCCGGCGGCATGGAAATCGTAGCCTACTGACCATGGCGCCCGAGGCTCTCGTCGTTCCGTTGGCCTTCGCGAGGGCCGAGACCAAGGTATCGAACTCCCGTTTCATAGCAAGTCTGGATTACATTGATTCCGTGGAGGCCGCGAAGGCCTTCATCGCCCGAATCCGCGGGGAGTTCCCCGACGCCAGCCACAACGTGCCCGCCTTCGTCGTAGGGGGAGGGAAATCCCGGATCGAATTCTGCTCCGACGACGGCGAGCCCTCGGGCACCTCGGGCAAGCCCCTCTTGGCGGTACTTAAGGGCTCGGGTCTGGGCTGCGCGGTCCTGGTGGTGACCAGGTATTTCGGCGGAACCCTCCTGGGGACCGGAGGCCTTGTGAAGGCCTATTCCGAGGCGGGCAGGAAAGTGCTGCAGTCGGCGCCAAAGGCGGTTCTCACCGAAATATCCCGCCTCTCGATCGAACTACCCTATAGGCTCTACGATCCCTTCGCGAGGCTGGCCGCCGAGACCAAGGCGGCGGTGGTGAAAAGCGGCTTCGGCGAAACCGTGTCCTTGGAGATCGAGATCCCCAGCCAAAGGCTCAAGGAGTTCGACGGCCGCCTGGCCGAGCTTGGCGCCGGAAGCCTAAAGGCGCGCCTTGGGGGGACGAGGATCGCCCGGACCCCCCTGGGCGGCTTCCATGGGGGCTGTGAAAGCGGCTGTCCGGTCGGCTAGGCTCTTCGGGAACAAGGCACTTGGGGCCTGCGCCGATGAGGTCCTCCCTTCCCGCGAGGCAGAGGGCCTCCCTGACAAGGCTTGCGTTCTCCGGATTCTTGAAATGGAGCAACGCGCGCTGCATGGCCCTCTCTTTCACGGATTTCGCCACGTAGACCGGCTTCCCGTCCAGGGGATTCCGTTCGCACCACCACATGGCCGTGGAAAGGGTTCCGGGGGTGGGATAGAAATCCTGGATCTGGTCGGGGGCGAACCTCCTGTCCCTCAGATATTCCGCAAGCTCTATGGCCTCCTTGAGCCCCGACCCGGGGTGTGAGGAGATGAAATAAGGGATCAGATACTGGGGTTTCCCTCGGTCCGCGTTCAGTTTCGAGTAGGTTTTTTCGAAGGCTTCGTAGCTTGACCGGGGGGGCTTTCCCATGAGGCGGAGAACGTTCTCGGCCACGTGCTCCGGAGCCACCTTGAGCTGCCCCGAGATGTGGTGGTCCACCAACTCGCGCAGGAAGGACGGATCGGGGTCGAGCATGGCGTAGTCGTATCGTATCCCGGAGCGGTCGAAGACCTTCTTCACCTTCGGCAGGGCCCTGAGGCTCCTCAGGGCGCGCAGGTATTCCCCGTGGTCAGCCTTGAGGGCCGGGCAGGGTTCGGGAGCCAGGCAGAGCCTGTCCTCGCAGGCCCCCCTACGCTCCATCTTCGGACAGGCTGAAAAGCGGAAATTCGCCGTGGGCCCGCCCACGTCGTGGATGTAGCCCTTGAAGTCCGGGAGGGAGCTTAAAATCCTGGCTTCCTCCACCAAGGCCTCCACGCTCCGGGAGGTGACTTTCTTCCCCTGGTGGAAGCCGATGGCGCAAAACGAACAGGCGCCGAAGCAGCCTCGGGAGGAGAGGAGGGAAAACTTCACTTCCTCAAGGCCCGGCACACCGCCGAAGGGGGCGTACATGGGATGGGCCTGGCGCTGGAAGGGAAGGGCGTAGAGCCGGTCCAAGGCTTCCCTGTCCAAGGGAAAGGCGGGGGGCTCCTGCAGTATCGACCTGTCGCCATAGGATTCGGTCAGCCTTTTCGCCGTATATGGGTCGGTGTTGGCATGCTGGAGGGCGAAGGACCGGGCGTAGGCCTCCTTCGACGCCTGGTCGGCGCCGCGGACTTCGTCGTAGCCAGGAAGGGCCAGCGCGTCGTCGGCCTTGCCTACCCGGACTGTTCCGCGGATCCCCGATAGATCGGCCTCGGGGCCGGATGCGGCGAGGCGGGAAAGGATGGTCAGGATCTGGCTTTCACCCATGCCGTAGACCAGGATGTCCGCCTTGGAGTCCAGGAGGATCGATCTTCGCACCGTCTCGGACCAATAGTCGAAATGGGCGGCGCGGCGCAGGCTGGCCTCCAGTCCGCCTATGACCACGGGGACTCCCTTGAAGGCATGGCGGCACTGGGATGTGTAGGCGATCACGGCCCTGTCCGGTCGGGCGTTCTTCCGCCCCCCTATCCCCTCGCCGATGCTTCCATCCGCCCTTTGGCACAACTCCGGCCTGCCTCCCGGGGCGTAGTCGTCCTGGGAGCGGGGCTTCTTGTTCGCCGTATAGGAGGAAACCATGGAGTCCACGGCCCCTGAGCTGACAAGCCAGGCCAGCCTAGGCCGTCCCAGGCTGCGGAAGGCCTCCACGTCGTCCGGGTCCGGCCGGGCGAGGATGGCCGCGGAATACCCTTCGGATTCGAGAAGCCGCCCCAGAAGGGCTACTCCGAAGGAGGAGTGGTCTACGTATGCGTCTCCGGTCACTATGATGACGTCGTATCCCTGGGCGGATTCGCCGGGTATTGCGGGAAGGAAGGCCATAGGTCATCATTATAGTTGATCCTGGGGCTTATGCCATCCACATGCCGGAATAGGGATCGGAAAGGGAAAACCATGAAGGCGCCGCGCGCAAGAATGCTCATCCTCCTCGTCTCCGCCCTAGTCCTGGCATCCTGCCCCTTGGCGGCCCAGCAGTTTCCGGTTCCGGACCAGGGGCCGCGCTTTGTCTTTCTTTTCATAGGCGACGGGATGGGCAAGGCCCATGTGGAGGCGTCGATCATCGATCAAGCCGAAAGGGGAGCCCCGGAAGGCAGCGTGTTCGAGGTCTTCCCCGTCGAGGGCGAGACAGCGACGAACAACGCCCTGGGGGGCACCACGGATTCCGCCGCCGCCGCGACCGCCTTGGCCACGGGATCCAAGACATTGAACGGCAAAATCAACGTAAACCCCCTTGGGAAGATCCTTCAGCCCACGATATCCCGGCTGTCCGCCTCCGCGGGGCGCCGGGTGGGGGTGGTCAGCTCCGTGCCCCTCAACCACGCCACGCCCTCGGCCTTCTATGCCTTCAGCGATTCCCGCTCCGACTACTACGACATCGCCCTCCAGATGCTGACCTCGGGATTCGATTATTTCGGCGGCGGTGGAATCCTGGATCCCCGGGGCGAAGGGGGAACAAAGCCGGATATTCGGGACGAGGCGGCGAAAAAGGGCTACAGGGTGCTGGAGAGCCGGACGGAGCTCCAGGCCTTGGGTTCAGGGGACGTTCGGGTGATCGCGTTCGCCGACCCCTTGGACTCGGACCTGTCCATCCCCTTCCTCGCGGACCGGAGCGCTGGAGGGCAGAGCCTTTCGGATTTCGTCGCCGCGGGCATCCGTATCCTCGACAATCCCCAAGGTTTTTTCCTCATGGTGGAGGGGGGCAAGGTGGATTGGGCGAGTCACGACAACGATGGTCCGAGGATGCTGGGGGAGATGAGGGATTTCGACGCCGCCATTCGGACCGCCCTGGCCTTCCTCAAGGAAAGGCCCGGGGAAACCTTGGTGGTGGTGACGGCCGACCATGAGACCGGCGGGCTCTCCATCGCAGACGCGGGCGCTTCCATACTGGGCCGCCTCTCCTGGTCCAAGACAGGCCACAGCTCCGCCAGGGTGCCGGTCTTCGCCCAGGGAGCGGGCGAGGATCTTTTCACCGGCTCCTACGACAACACCGGCCTGTTCCTGCGGCTCAAGGCCCTGTTGGAAGCTTCCCTTCCGGGGAATCCATGAATCCTTCCCTGGCCTTGGCCCTCCTTTCGGGCATCGTGGTCCTGGCCGCAGTCCTCTTGGGCGTGACGGCGGGGAGGCTTGCGGAGAGGGCGAAAATAGAAGCCAGCCTGGGGGAGAGGATAGGGTTTGAACGGGAGGACGCGGTCAAGCGGTCCAAGGCGGTGGTGGGAGGCCAGGTGGCGGAGCAGCTCGCCCCCTACCTTCCCGATTTTCCCTGCCCTCCCAGGACCGCCCATTTCCTAGGAAAGCCCGTGGACTTCGTCTGTTTCCCCGGTGAGGAAGCCGGGGGGATCGACGAAATCGTATTCGTGGAGGTCAAGACCGGCTCCTCAGAGCTTGGAGCCGGGGAAAGAAGCATCCGCGACGCGATCCTGGAGGGGCGGGTCCGCTGGGTGGAATACAGGATACCCCTGGACTAGAGCGGGAGGCAGGCCCATGGCGCGACAGGGCCGGGATTCCCGCGGGCAGGTCTTCCCCCAGGGTCAGTAGCCCTGCCTAAGCTCGGGATTCCTTTTCAGGAAGGCATCCAACCGCAAGGCGAAATCTTCGGACGAAGAGCCGCCATCGGAAAGCCACGGTATGACAAGCTCATCCTTAAGCCGCTTCCAGCCGGGAGGCATCACGGCCGGCGCGGCCACGGACTCCGGCGGAGGGGTCCGCCCCCTCAGCTCGGGGTAGAAGGAGGGGAAGTCGGAGGTGGTGACATTTTTCAATGCGGAGAAGCCTCCTGCGATGCCGAAGGAGCTTTCCGAGGATCTCCGGATCTTGGAACGCTCCAACAAAGCCTGTTGGTTCCTTGGATCGAAGAACCAGAGTATGAATTTTTCCGCCGCCCTCTTTCCCTTCGCCTTTTTCAATATTCCCATGTAGCGTATATCCTCCAGGGCGATAAGCACGCCGTTTTCTCCGAAGTAGCTGAAGCCCAGCCTCGCTTTTGCCACAGGGGAAAGGAGGAAATAGGCGGAGGAATCCATGGCCCCGTAGAGGAGACGGCCCGATTCGACGTTGCGGTAGGTTGGGGCGGAAAGATATCTGAAGGCGAAGGCGTCTTCCTTCTCCTTCGAGGCATTGAACTCCTGGATGAAATCCTCGAGGTCCCGGGCCGCCTTCTCCAAGCCCTCGCCGCTCCAGGACAAGGGCGCCGGGGAAGAAGCCTTGTCCCGCCGGTCCGTCCTTTCGGCGAACATTGCTCCTCTTTGTTGTGCGAACTGAAATAGAAAGTCCCTGTCGGGCCAGCGGGGAGAAAATCCCATAGCCGCTTCGCCCGCCGGGTTCCGAGCCAGGTTTCTCCTCAAGCCTTCCATCCCCAGGAGAGGAGTCTCCAATGCCGGGGCTTCCAAGGTCTCCAGGTTTCCCCCTGGGAAATCCCTTTTGGAGATCAGCATGAGGGCGTTGAAGCTCACGGGAAGGAGGACTTGCCTTTCATCCACTCCTCCGGCGGCAAGGAGGGAAGGATAGAAGGATTCCTTTTCAAGGCCGAGGCCGCCGAAAAGATGGTCCAGGCCTGCGAAGGCATCCTTGAGGCTGGAGGTCCTGAGCCCCCTGCCCAGGGCCAAGGCGGGCAATTCCTCCTGGGAATCCGCGGCTCTTGAAAGGCTCGTCGCCAGGTCCTCCTCGAAGGAGACCACGATCCTATGCCGATCCTGGGAGGCGTTGAACATTTCCGCCGCCGCCAGGATCTCCGGCGTGTCGGTCCACAGGACGGCCATGGAGCCGCCTAGGGCGCAGGAGGTCGACAGGGCCGCGATAATCGCGGCGGCGATGAAAAGGCGGGGAAGGACGCTTGGCATAGGCGACCTTCGGTTTTTCCGCGGCGAATCCGAGGGAATGCTTGCCAGCTTTGGAAAGGTTCTGCCAGAATGTCCAAGGAAGATCGAGCCGATGCGCGCCATGGCTTGACCATATAGCGTACGGCAGCCTCTGGCAACGGGGCCGAAAGGATGGACATGGAAGCACCGCCGCGGGAATCCCGCTGGAACCGCCATGGGGACAGGCTCCTGGAGCGCCATGGCCATAGGATTTGGAGACTGGGCGTGGACGCGGGTTTTTCCTGCCCCCACAGGGAGGGAGGGAGGGGCGGGGGAGGCTGCTCCTTCTGTTCGCCCGACGCCGGGTTGGCGGCCTACCAGCACAATGGCGAAGAGAGGGTGGTGGACCTTGAGGAGCAGATCCGCCGCGCCCTGGGCTTCACCCGGAGCAGGTATGGAGCCGAGGCATTCTTCCTCTATTTCCAAGCCTATACATGCACCAACCTCCCGGCGGAACAGCTGGAGGAAATCTACGGCAGGGCGGTCGCCATCCTGGACGGACTGGCGCCCGGAACCTTGAAGGGCCTCGTGGTGTCCACCAGGCCGGACTGCCTTTCCCGGGAAAAGGCGGAATTGTTGGCCGGGTATGCCGCGCGTGGCTTGGAGGTATGGCTGGAGCTTGGTCTGCAGAGCGCCTCGGACAGGACCTTGGAGAGGATAAACCGAGGCCACGGCTTTTCCTCCTTTGTCCAGGCGGCGCGGCTTACGGAAAACCTCGGGCTTAGGAGGGCGAGCCACATCATCCTGGGATTGCCCGGAGAGTCGAAGCGGGACATGGAGCGGACGGTACGGAGCGCCGTGGAGGCAGGCATGGAAGGGCTAAAGTTCCATGATCTCCGCCTGGTCCGCGGATCCGCCCTGGAGCGGAATTTCCCCGCCGGAGAATTCGCGCCCCTTCATCCTTCACGCCTTCCTTGCCTGCTTGCGGATCTTTTGGAGATCACTCCCGAACATGTGGAAATCCTGCGGCTCTGCGCCGATTTCCCCCGGGGCCGGTGCCTTGACCTGTTTCCGCCGCCGGAGAAGTTCCAGCTCCACAGGGCGGTGGAGGCGGAGCTGGAATCCCGGGGCTCCCGGCAAGGCCGGCTATGCGGATCAAATGCGGAAGGGGGCGGCGAATGAAGGCGATCCATTGTTTCGTCCGGGGTGAAGTCCAGGGCGTGGGCTACCGCTATTCCGCGGCCAGGGAGGCCCGCTCGCTGGGAGTGGTCGGCTGGGTGCGCAACCTGGAGGACGGCTCCGTGGAAGTCTGGGCTGAAGGGCGGGAGGAGGACCTCAAGGTCTTCGAGGATTGGCTCTGGAAGGGCCCTTCCTCCGCCGTCGTCAGGGGAGTCGATGCGTCCTGGGCGACTCCGACAGGCAGGTACGAATCCTTCGGCGTGGCTTTTTCCTGAAACAAATCCTGCGTATATTCAATATGCAAGGAGATACAATGGACACTGGACTGAAAGGAAAAGTCATTTTCGCCTCCGCCGCCACCGACGGCCTGGGGCTCGCCATCGCCAAAAAGGCAGCCGAGGAAGGTGCCCTGGTATTCTTAGGCGGCAGGAGCAAGGAGAGGCTTGACCAGGCCGTCGGGGCTCTTTCCGCCCTGGCCGGGCCTTCGGGCGGAAAGGCGGCGGGCTTTGCGCTGGACATGGCGTCGCCCGAGTCCATCCTCGCCTGGGTGGAGGAGGGGATGAAAGCCTTGGGCGAACCCTGGGGCGTACTGGTCAACTCAGGCGGGCCGCCTCCCGGAGACTTTGAGTCAATCCCGGACGACAAGGCCTGGTACACGGCCTTCGAACTCACCCTCATGTCCTCCGTGAGGCTCATCCGGGCTGTCCTGCCCTCGATAAAGAAGCAAAGGGGATCGATCCTCACCATCACCTCCAGTTCCGTCAAGGAGCCTTGGCCGGGGCTTATCCTCTCAGGCATCATGAGGTCAGGGGTGGCGAGCCTGGTCAAGTCGCTTTCGATAGAACTGGCGCCCGCGGGGGTGCGGGTCAACAACATCGCCCCGGGAAACATTGCCACGGGCAGGCTGGACAGGCTCATCGCCTCCGAAGCATCCCAGAAAGGCATCAGGCCCGAGGAGCAGAGGGCGGTACGACAAGCCGCCATACCCTTGGGGAGGATAGGAGAAACCGAGGAGTTCGGAGCCGCCGGAGCCTTCGTCCTTTCCCCCGCCGCTTCCTACATCACCGGCCAGACAATCATGGTGGACGGCGGAGCCACCAAGTTCCTCTACTGAAATCAGGTCCTGAAGGTCCTCGGATCGCGGCGGAAGAATAGGCTCAGGTGGGCGTACACCTGGGGATATTCCTCCGCCAATACTCTTGGGGTTTCCCAGAAATACTCGCAGGCCACGGCGAAAAACTCGTCCGGGCTTTCGGCCCCGTAGGCGTCGATGGGACTCCGCTTTCTCTTTCCTCGGGCGGATTTTCCCTTGAGATCCTGGAAAGCCTGGGAAAAGTCCCTGGTCCAGGCGTCTTGGTCCATGCCCCTGTGGAGGGGAGGGCAGCCGTCGCAGGCGCCGTCGAGGCCGTCCAGCTTGTGGGCCATCTCATGGATCACCACGTTGTAGCCTTCTCCCCAGCCCGAGGCTTCGATGTCCGGGATGGAGAGGGCCACGGGGCCTAGGGAAAAGGCTTCTCCGGCGAATTCGTCCTCGTACTCCTGGACGACCCCGCCTTCAAGCTCGATTTTCTGGGTCACAGGGTAGGCCTTTGGCGTGAGGTAGATGGTGGAGAAATCCCTGTACCAGCCGAGGTCAAGGCCAAGGAGGGGGAGGCAGGCCTGGGCGGCCACCGAAACCTTCGTCTCCTCTTCGGCCGCGGCGCCCCCCACGGGGATGAATCGCTTCGCGGCCAGGAAGGCGGCGGCAAGGTTCCTGAGGCGGAGGGAGTCCGGCTCCCCAAGGCCGCGGAAAATCGGATGCTCCTTGATAGCCCATGCCCAGAGCTCCTCGCGGATGGGCGGCGCCTTGGGGCCTGCGGAGTTCCGCCAGTTTTTCAGCCTCTCCCAGATTCCCATGGCTCCACTATACCCGTCCCTAGGCACGTCTTGACAACCCCTTTCCTTTCGCGTAATGTCATCACTCGCCGATTCATTGGATTTGCGTGTGGAGCGGTGTCCGAGTGGCTTAAGGAGGCGGTCTTGAAAACCGTTGTACCGCGAGGTACCGGGGGTTCGAATCCCCCCTGCTCCGTAGCCTTAGGTCCTGCCAGGAGAGGTGCGAGAGCGGCCGAATCGGGCTCCCTGCTAAGGAGTTGTACCCCTAAAGGGTACCGGGGGTTCGAATCCCCCCCTCTCCGTTTCGCGAGGCTATAGCTCAGCTGGATAGAGCTTCAGATTGCGGATCTGAAGGTCGGAGGTTCGAATCCTCTTAGCCTCATTCTTCTTGTGGAGAGATGCGAGAGCGGCTGAATCGGGCGGTCTCGAAAACCGTTGAACCTTCATTGGTTCCGGGGGTTCGAATCCCCCTCTCTCCGCCTAGCCGCCTTCTGCCTTCGCTCCCGGAAGAAAGATGCGGTTTTTGTCTTCGTTTCGTTTTTCGCCTTGGAGAGATGACCGAGCGGCCGAAGGTGCGCGATTGGAAGTCGCGTGTATCCGTAAGGGTACCGAGGGTTCAAATCCCTCTCTCTCCGTAGCATCCTGGAGCGCAAGAAGCCAGGCACTGTGCTCGTAACCGCCGCGGAACCCCGCCAGGTCCGGAAGGAAGCAACGGTACGCGGAAGGTGCGGTGCCGCAGAGCGCCTGGCTTCTTGCGCTCCAAGTGCTTTACCCTCTTCGCCCTCCGTGCTATTTTCATCCCATGCCCTATGAAGTGACCGCCTCGCGAAAAAGACCCCAATCCTTCGAACAGCTGGCGGGCCAGGATTTTGTCGCCGCGACCTTGGAAAAATCCCTGGAGACGGGGCGGATTGCCCACGCCTATCTTTTTTCCGGGCCCCGAGGCTGCGGCAA
This sequence comes from Spirochaetota bacterium, assembly GCA_040757435.1. GTDB lineage: Bacteria > Spirochaetota > Spirochaetia > Treponematales > Rectinemataceae > VKGY01. The sequence continues at coordinate 47,370 of JBFLXC010000002.1, forward strand.
GACCAGCACGGCGCGGATCCTCGCCAAGGCCCTCAACTGCGAGACCGGACCAACCCCACATCCCTGCGGCTCCTGCGATTCCTGCAAGTCCATCGCGGCGGGCTCCTCCTTCGACGTGATCGAGATAGACGGGGCGTCCAACACGTCCGTGGACAATGTGAGGCAGATCAAGGACGAAGTCCTGTTTCCGCCCAACTCCTCGAAATACAAGATCTACATCATCGACGAAGTCCACATGCTCTCCACCAGCGCCTTCAACGCCCTGCTCAAGACAATAGAGGAGCCTCCTCCCTATGTGGTCTTCATGTTCGCCACCACGGAGCAGCACAAGGTGCCGGCCACCATAAAAAGCCGCTGCCAGCAATTCACCTTCCGCCTCGTAGGCGCTGAAACCATCGTGGGCCTCCTAGGCCAGGCGGCCCGGGAGATGGGGGTGGAGGCGGAGGAGGAAGCCCTGCTCTGGATCGCCCGTGAATCGGGAGGCTCCGTGCGGGACGCCTACACCCTCTTCGACCAGGTTGTATCCTTCGCCGAGGGCAGGATCAGCGCAGCATTGATCCGGGACAAGCTGGGCCTGGTTGGCCAGGACAGGATGAACGCCCTATTCGGCCGCTTCGTCGCCGGGGATACGCCGGGGGCCTTGGAAGACTTGAACTCCCTCCTCTCCTCCGGAGTCTCGCCCGAGCAGTTCATCGTCGACACGGTGGAATACTGCCGCGCCCTTCTGCTCATCAAGAACGGCATCACCAAGGAGAGCCTCCTCGGCGCCCCGCTGTCCTCCTTCGACCTCTCCGTATCCGAGGCCTTGGGCGCGGAAAGCGTGGAACGGCTTCTCTCGATCTTCCTTTCCTCCTACAGGACACTCAAGGATTCCATCGATCCGCGCTACGAGCTTGACTTGGCCGCGGCCAAGGCATCCCATATCGCCGACTACGTCTCCCCGGGGGAGCTTTCCAGGGCGGTGAGGACCCTGAGGCAGGTCTTGTCCCAGCCTTCCTCGGGCCAAGGCCTGGAGATCCGCTCCTCGCCCCGGGTAGCCTCCCCGACCCAGGCCCAGGCCCAGACCCAGGCGAGGGCTCAAGGGGCGGAGCCTCGGACGCAGCCGCTTTCCCAGGCCCAGCCGTCGGCTAGGTCCCAGCCGCCTGCCCAGGTCCAGCCGCCGTCCTCGCCTCAAGCGCAGCCCCAAGCCCAAGCCCAACCCCAGGCGCAGCCCCAGGCGCAGCCCCAAGCCCTCCCCTCCTTGGGGGAGCTGAAGAAATCCCTCGTGGCGGAGATCAGGAAAAACAACGTCCTTCTCGCCACGACCCTGGACAAGAGCGCCGATTGGAAGCTTGGGGGCGGGAACCTCAGCCTGGCCGCGGCCTCTGCCATGGAATTCGACCTCCTGCGCCGCTTCGTCGGGATAATCGCCGAAGTCGTGGTTCGAAAGTACGGAGTCTCCCTGCGGATAGACATCGAGGCGCGCCACGCGGCGAGACCCCCCGCGCCGGTCCAGGAACAGGCCCGGGATCAGTCCCAGGTACAGCCTCGGGATCAACCCCAGGAGCAGTCCCAGGAGCAGGCGGCCTCGCTTTCTCCCTTCCGGCCGGAAGGTACGGGCGGGGAGCAACCTCCCAGGATTGCCAGGGATCCGGCCGTGCGGGAAGGGCGGTTCAGGGAAGGCCAAGCCGCCCATATAGGCATGGGCGCCGACACAGGCCCGTCCTTAGGAACTTCCGGCGCCGCGGATGCGGCATATGTCGCGGATGAAAGGGAGAAAGAGGCGGTGGGGATGGTGGAGAGATTCTTCAAGGGATCCGTGGTAGGCTACGCTGCGCCCTCGCGGTCGTCGGGGGAAAAGGCCCTGGGTTCTCCTGGGGCTGAGAAACCAGGGCGGCGTCCCGTGGATTCCTCCTACGGCGCCGACTACGACGACAGGCCCGATCCCGTGGATCTGGGCGACTAAATTAAATTGCGGACTCAAGGGAAGGGGAGAGAAAACCCATGGAACTGAACGATTTATTCAATATGATCAAGAATCCCCAGGCCATACAGGCCAGGGCCGAGGAGCTTCGCCGCAAGACCGCTGCCTTGCGGGCCACTGGCCAGTCCGGGGGAGGAATGGCGAAGGTCACCCTTTCCGGAGAAATGGAAATGCTGGAGTGCTGGATTTCTCCCGAGATCGTGGATCCCTCTGATCCGGCGATCATAGGGGACTTGGTGCGGGCCGCCCACCACGACGCGGCGGAGAAAATCCAGGGAGCCATCAGGCAGCAGCTGGCGGAAAGCATGGGCGACATTCCCCTGCCGCCGGGAATGTTCGGCAACGGCAACCCCTTCGGCAGCTTCTGATGCGCGCCTTGGAGGAACTTGCCTCCCTCTTCACCCGTCTTCCCGGCATAGGGCGCAAGAGCGCCTTGAGGATGACCTACCACCTCCTCAAGGCTGACCAGAAGTTCGCGGACGCCCTGGCCGAGAGGATCAGGAAGCTGAGGGAGGAGGTGCGGTTCTGCTCGGTCTGCGGATCCTATACCGAAGAAGACCCCTGCCCGGTCTGCCAGGGCGCTGACAGGGACCGCCGCATCATCTGCGTGGTGGAGCAGCCCCAGGATGTCCTCACCCTGGAAGCCTCCAGGGAATACAGGGGCTTGTACCACGTCCTGGGAGGACTCCTCTCTCCCCTGGACGGCATAGGGCCGGACAAGCTGAGGATATCCTCCCTCCTCCAGCGCATCCGGGATGCCGCCGTCCCGATCCAGGAAGTCGTGCTCGCCACCAACCCCACGGTGGAAGGAGACACCACGGCCCTCTATATCAAGAAAGTATTGGAAAGGGAAGGCGTAAGGGTCACCCGACTCGCCACGGGTATACCCGTGGGAGGGGACCTGGAGTACGCCGACCGGCTGACCTTGGCGAGGTCCTTCCTGGGAAGGACGCCCCTTTAATTGCCTTGATCCATAAGGAGAAGCGATGCTCATCCACGACATAGTCCGCACCTTGGACGCCCACGTGTACTGCGGCGAAAGCCAGCTCGGCCTTGAGGTGCAGGCCGCCTGCGGAGCCGACCTCATGAGCGACGTCATGGCCTTCGTGAAGGAACGGGTCGTCCTGCTCACGGGGCTCATGAACCCCCAGGCCCTTAGGACAGCCGACCTCCTGGACATCAAGGTCGTAGTGTTCGTGAGGGGCAAGAAACCCACCCCGGATCTGATCGCCATGGCCGAGGAGTCGGGCATGGTCCTCATGACCACCAAGTATTCCATGTTCCTGGCCTGCGGCAGGCTCTACGAGGCGGGCCTAAGGAGCGGCGGCGTGCGGGAAATTTCCTGAGGCCGCAGGTGAGGGTCAGCTACACCATACCCGCCATGGATTTCCAGGCGGCGGGCAAGGCGTCCACGGAGGTCAAGAGGCTTTTGGCCCGGTTGGGATTGGACGCCGAATTCATTAAGCGCGTCGTCGTGGCCATGTACGAAGGGGAGATGAACATCGCCATCCACGGGGGAGGGGGATCGGTTGAGCTGGATGTCGACCCTTCCCTGGTGGAAATACGCCTTGAGGACCAGGGCCCGGGCATAGAGGACATTGGGCTTGCCATGACGGAAGGGTATTCCACCGCCAGCGAAGCGGTTCGCAGCATGGGATTCGGGGCGGGCATGGGCCTTCCCAACATGAAGCGCAACGCCGACTCCCTTGAGATCGAGAGCGCCCCGGCCAAGGGAACCAAGGTTCTCCTGCGCTTCGCCATCCCGACGGACCGAGGAGCCGCAGGCGGGACGGCATGAGCGAAAATCTCTTCCATTCGGTATATCTCGACCGGTCCCTATGCATAGGCTGCACCACCTGCATCAAGCGGTGCCCTACCCAAGCCATACGGGTGAGGGACGGGAAGGCCCATATCATGGAGGAGCGGTGCATAGACTGCGGCGAATGCATACGCGCCTGTCCCAAGGGCGCCAAGAAATCCGTCTCCGACCCTTTGGCCCTCATGGACGGCTTCGACTATAAGATCGCCCTTCCCGCCCCTTCCCTGTACGGGCAGTTCGGCGGGAGTTATGGCTTGGAGGAGATCGCGCAATCCCTCCTTTCCGTCGGCTTCGATGAAGTCTTCGACGTCGCCTGGGGAGCGGAGATCCTCTCCGACGCCATCGCCAAGGACAATGGTACAGCCCGGCCCAGGATTTCCAGCGCCTGCCCCGTGGTGGTGCGCCTCATCCAACTTCGTTTTCCTTCCCTCATTCCCAACCTCGTGCCCTTCCTGCCCCCCGTTGAAATCGCCGCCCGGGAGATCCGGGGGAAGAGGGAGGGAAGGGCGGCGAGGGTGGGAGTGTTCTTCATAAGCCCCTGCACCTCCAAGGTCACCGCCATCAGGTCTCCCCTGGGCTACGGCGCCTCCGCCGTGGACGCGGTGTTTTCCTTCCATGATCTCTACGCAGGCCTCAGGCAGGCCCTGAAGCGGAACGCCCGGGAAGGAATCGTGCATAAAAATACCGATCCCGATTGGAAACGGATCCGGGAGGCCGCGCAGGCGCCCAAGCTGCGCATAGGAAGAGGACTGGGCTGGGCAAGGTCGGACGGAGAGCTGGAAGCCTTGGACCTGGCGGGGGCCGTGTCGGTGGACGGGATCGGCAACGTGATCGCCTTGCTGGAGGAATTGGACAACGGGAAGCTGGAGGAAATCCCTTATATCGAGGCCCTGGCATGCCCCGGGGGATGCGTGGGCGGACCCATGGCGGTGGCCAACCCCCACGTGGCAAGGACAGCCATCAAGGCCATGGCCAGGGAGGCGGCCTCGGGCTACGCCGTCGAAGCCCCGGATTTCTCCCTCCTTTGGGAAAGCGATTTGCCGCCCAAACCCGTCATGGTCCTCCACAGGGACATGGCCAAGGCCCTGGAGATGGCCGAAGCCATGGAAAAGATCGTCGCGTCCCTGCCCGGACTGGATTGCGGGGCCTGCGGAGCCCCGGATTGCGCGGCCTTGGCGGAGGACATGGTGAAGGGCCAGGCCAGGCTAGAGGACTGTTTGGTGAGGCTCAGAACTTCGCATAGTTATTGAAGAAAATTTGACAAATACCGATAAGATCATTATAGTGGGTTACACATATTTCGCCATAATCCGCCAAACGGGATACTTTGCTGATACTTGCGTAAGAATACAGGCGTCGCAGTCCGTGAAAGCATCCGAGAGAGGGTTCGTTCTTGAATAAAAAAGACTTTCCGCGTGTCCATTTCTATGACCAGGACTTCGTAGAAATATACGACCGAACATGGGCATGGGTAGCCGATTGCTGGACCAGCGGCGGACAAGGCTCGGGCTTCGAAAAGATCAAATTCTTCCATTATCCCCAGAAACCCTCGCTGGATGTGATGGAGCAGGTGTTTTCATCCTTCTTCCTGGTGTACAGCAACAGGATCTTCGCCGCCTCCAACGGCCTTGACGCCCTCTACGCCCGCCAGTCCGATGACGGAGCCATACGCTGGGCCTACGACGTCGAAACCGGCTCCCCCATCTACGATCCCGAGAACCCCGAGGGAGTGATCCTTCCCCTCTTCGCCTGGGCGGAATACAACCTGTACCACAAGACGGCCAACAAGAAGCGGGTGAAGGACATCCTTCCCTTCCTGACCAAGCACTACAAGTGGCTGGAGAAGACCTACAAGAACGCCAACGGCCTTTACGCCACGCCCGTGGCCTCCAGCGGAATGCCCAATTCGCCCCGTGGCAAGGCCAAGTTCCTGGTGGACTTCAACGCCGCGATGGCAATGAACGCCCTGTACATCTCCGCCATGGGCGACATCCTCAACGACAAGGAAACCTCCTTCCAATACAAGCGGGATTACTTCTCCCTCAAGACCCGGATAAACGGCAAGATGTGGAACGCCGAGGACGGCTTCTACTACGACCTGGACGAAGAGGAAGGCCAGGTCAAGGTCAAGACCATAGGCAGCTACTGGCTGCTCCTCGCCGAGATTCCCAACGAGGAAAGGGCGGAAAAGCTGGTGGCCAAGCTGAAGGATTCCCGTTATTTCGGCACCGAAAACCCCTTTCCCACCCTCGCCGCTGACCATCCCGACTACGACAGGAAGGGCAACGGCTACAAGGGCTCGGTCGTCACCGCCTTTACCTTCATGGTCATCAAGGGGCTGGAAAAATACAATTTCTATGAATTCGCCCGGGACTGCGCCATCCGGCACCTCTATTTCATCCTGGATTCCATGCACGCGGGAAGCCACGATGAGGGCAAGGAAGGCAGGGAGTCGGGGGAAGACGGCGAGCCTGAGGCTTCCGAGCGCCACTCCTCGGGAGGCCATGGACACGGCAAGGACCACAAGCCCATCGTGTGGGGGGCCTACCAGCCCCAGGCGGAGGGCAAGGCATACTGGGAAGGCCGCCCCGACTGGCCCTATCCCCACTATCTGCCCTTCAATGGACTGGCCAGCGTGACCCTGATGATCGAGAACATCGTGGGACTCTACGCATCCCTCCCCCGCAAGACCGTGGACTGGATAATCCCCAACCTGGAGATCATGGGCATAGAAAACCTATCCTTGAAGAGGAACATGGTCACCATCCTGTCAAGCAAGTCAGGCAGAGGCTGGGAGATCCACATGGAGAGCGAAAAACTCTACTACTTCACGATCAACGTGCTGAACAAGAAGAAGAAGACCTTGCCCATACCCTCGGGCAAGTGCTCCATGCTCATAGACAAGATCTAGGAAGGAGTCTTCGGGGAACCGAAGGCCCCTTTTGTCAATCCATCGCCTTCACGACAATCGAGCCCATGAGGGCGACGCCCGAGACTTCCACGTAGGATTCGCCCCGGACCACGCGCCTCTCAACGGACTTGTGCAGGTTCGCCTCTCCCATGAAGGGGAAGGCGGACATCTTCACGGGCAGGCCGGGAGGGACGATGATCTTGAGCTCCCCCATGATGGCCAAGGCTTCGATCTTGAGCCTTCCGGGGGGAAGGGCGGTGTCGCGGAGGTCCAAGGTGGTGCTGCCCATGAGGGTGAGGCTGGTGGCCTGGTCGGAGCTGAGCCAATCCCCGGTGAGCTTCCTGTCTCCCATGACGCAGAGTGAAAACTCGGGCGAGCCGTTTCGCGCCTCAACCAGGAAGTCCCGGGGAGCATAGCGCTCGGGAGCCCGGGAAGCCGAGGCGGCGCCGCGGCCTGAGGGCTTGTTCCCCTGGTGGGAGGAGGCCTGGGGAGACGAGAACGCCGAGGCGGGGAGGTCCAGGGTCTGGGCGTCTATGTCCGCGTAGGATTTGGCCTTTTGAAGGGCCGAAGCCCGGGATTCGTAGTCCTCGAGGCTTAGGCCGCCGTTTGCGTAGGCGGTGGTGAGGGCATCCAGGGCATAGTCCCTGCGATCCTCGATTGAGTCGGCTCCGCCGTTTCCCGACGCGAACCTCTGGCGGTGATCCATATCCGCTCCTTGTGGCCCCATGGCGCCACATCGTTGGTATGCAGGCCCTGATTTTTCCGGCGCCCGCCGGAAAAGAAATTAACCAAATTCCTCACAAAAATCCAGAGGCCGGCGCATTCAACCGATGACTGTTCCCACGAAAGGCTTTCCGTCCAGGATCCTGAAGAGGTTGTCCAGGTCCTTGCCCGCGGCGCAAACCACTTTCATGCCCGCCTTCTCGGCCCTTTCGGAGGCGATGGGATCGAAGGGGAGGTTGGCTCCCGGCACCCATACGGAGCCTACCAAGCCGCGGAAATCCTTCCAGGAAATCGCGTCCAGGGGCTTGGCTTCGGGATCGAGGCGCGGATCGGCGGTATATACCTTGGCGATATTGGAAAGGTTGAGCACCGTGGAGGCGCCGAAGCGTTCGCCCAGGTACACGGCGTCGAAGTCGCTGGAAAAGCCAGGCTTCCACCCTGCGGCCACCAGGACGCGGCCGGAAAAGGCGATGGGGCCCGAAGGATCCTCCACCACGGGATCGAGGCAGAGCTCTCCCAGGGCTGCGGCCACGAGCTGGGCGTTGATCCTGGTGGCGGCTATGCCGATCCTGTCCAGGACCTCGTCCCGGGCGGCGGGACTTCCGGAGCGGGAGAGGAACTCCTTGAAGGCGGCCTGGAAGGTCCTGGCGGGGCCGCCGCCCCCGGTCACGAGGATTACCTTGCGGGAACCGTCCTCCTTGAGCCAATGGTCGAGCTTCCTTCGGAACTCCACCAGGAAGTTGACGTCCGGGCCCTCCGGAGGGGCTATGATCGAACCGCCCAGGGATAGGACATAGGTCATCGAACCACCTCCTTATAGAAGCCCGTAGTCGTCGCGCAAGGTTTTTTCCAGGGCCGCGGCGGCGGTGAACAGGTGGGTCCTTATGCCCAGCTCCTCCGCCGCTTTCAAATTCCTCTCGATGTCGTCTATGAAAAGGCAGGCCCCGGGCGCCGCCGCGGCCCTGCCCAGGCAGTGCTCGTAGATCCGCCGCTCGGGCTTTATCATACCGACGTCGCAGGAAAGGACGACATCGTCGAAATAGGAGAGCCAGTCCTCGCCGCCCAGCCATCGCGCGCTCCCGTACATGCGGAGCTTGCCTTCCAGGTTCATGTTGGACAGCATGAGGATCCTGCAGCCCCTCTCCCCAAGCCGCTTGGCCAGGGAGACGGTGCCGGGGTTGATGGTGAACCAGCTGTCCATGTCCAGGTCCGAAAGTTCCTCGACCTGGCCTGGGCCGAGGCTTCGGCCCAGGCGGGCGGCAACGGCTTCCCAATAGGACCGGACCGAGAGGACGCCCCGGTCGTACTCGCCTCTCTCGGCGATGTAGGCGGCTTCGAATTCCTCCGCCCCGGCGCCCAGGAGTTCGGCCATCCTTCCAACATAGGTCTTGTTCCATCCCAGGGTGATCACTTGGCCGCAATCGAAGATCACCGTGCGGATTTCCGGTTCCGTCAATTCATTACTCCTGTTTCAGGGCAAGGCCAGGGCGGCGTCGAAGGCCGGATCCCCGCCTGATGCGTATTCTGCGTAGACTGGGACGACCACGCGCTCCGCCTCCGGCTCAAGGACTCCCCGGGCGGGATAGATGTCCGTGGCGGCGTCGTATCTCCACAGCTTGCTCGATCTTCCGACGACCAGGCCGGAGTTGGGAAGGGCGAAGCGGCGCACTTCCCCGTAGTGCCGCAGGGGTTCCACCAAGGGCTCGCCAAGGAGGAGGGCAGTGCCTGGGCTTCCGTCCCCGCCTCCGCCTAGGACGCCCCGGGCTCCGCAGGCCTTGAGGATGTCGGCCGTATTCTGCATGGCCGAGGAAAATGTGGCCGCCGAGACGAGGACGACCACGCCGCCTGGCGCCTCGGAGACGCGCTTGCTCCCCAGCGCCTTGGCGAAGCGCGTTCCGGGCATGGAATTCCCGCCGGAGTTGTACCTGAGGTCGACTACAAGGCGCGAGGGGCCTTGGTTTTGGGAACCCTTGTCGGGGAGGAGGGCCAGGACTTCGGAGAGGCTGTCCCAGGCTTGGGAATCGCAGTCGTCGTAGCGGAGGTAAAGCACGTCTTCCCTATCGGGGGGGCTTGCGTGCCACCAGGGAAGGCCGGGGCCTGAGCGGGTGAAGTGCCGGTCCTGCGCCGGGACGGCCTGGAGGACTGTCTTCCAGCCCTGGGCGGCCATGTCCTGGGGCTCCAGGCTCAAAAGGACCTGGGCCGACGGATCCATGGGATCGGCGTCCCTGGGCAGGATGAGGACTTCCATGGGACCTTGGGCCGGGGCGAGGCCGGCGCCGCGGACCAGGGAAGGGTCGGCGAAGCTTTGCATGATTTCGTTCCTGATCGCATGGGCCAGGAGGGCGGAAGCCTTTCCGGATCGGACAGCGCCTTCCAGGGAGAGGAATTCCGCCAGGTCTTCGGCTGCTTCTGCGATATCCTTGCCCCCCACGGAGAGGATCTTCGCCCCAAGGTAGGATTGGTTGGCCGGATCCGTGGCCACGAGCCGGGCTTCCCAGTCCGCAAACCCTTCGAGGCGGGGGGAGGCGCCACCCAGGCTTTCGGCGGGGAAGAAGCGTAGGATGAAGGGAAAAGACTCCCTGGGTGAGGCGTTTATCCTGGTATGGCCGTCCCCCACCAAGGCCAGGATCCTCCTGACCTCCGCGACTCCCAGGTCGGCCAAGGCCGGATCTCCTTCTCCCCGAAGCTCTAGGCGTTCAGCCGCGGCTGAAATAGCCTGCCTGATCGTCTGGGCGAGGGCTGGATCGGCGCGGAGCTTGGGATGAAGGGCGAGTTCCTTCTCCAGGGCGGCGAGGTCCTCCTTCCACATGCCGAGGTCTATGGAACCCAAATCCTCGGGGTATAGGCTCCATCCCAGCTGGTTGGCGCAGGAGGAAAAGGCCAGGGCGGCGATGGCCAGGCAAAGGAGGGGGAACAAAGGCGGCCTTGGGGTTCCTGCCATGGAATCAAGCCTCCGGATCCAGGATCGCCGCCACCAGGCGGCTCAGGAGGAGGGGCATTTCCTCGAAGCTGTAGTGGCGGTGGACCCGCTCGCCCAGCTGGTGGTACTCCCTGCCCCAGGGCCCGAGGTTGATCACGGGGCAGCCTACCCTCGTCCTTGCGCTCTCGGAGCTGGAGATGTCGGCAACGGGGGTCAGGTTGCGCACGAAGGCCCTCTGCTGGGCCGAATCCGAAGGGGAGAGGAAGCTCATGTCCGATATGCCGGGGAAATACGGCCTCACCCTGACGCTCTTGCCGATTTCCCTGGAGAAACGGGAGAGCTCGGCCCTCAGCATCTGCAGGAATGAGGAATGGGTTTCCCGGTCGAAGTCAGCCCGGGCGTAGTAGGGAGGCGCGAAACCCAGGACCACCGCGGGTCCTTCGAGGCCCGAGAATGGCAGGAGGGATTGGAGGACCGAGAGGGTCTGCTGGACCTTGTCGTCCGGGAACTGGGCGGCGGCGAAGCTTCGGGCGCTCTCGAGCATTCCGGGGCTGGTTCGTTCCGCCATCCGTACGAATTCGTCGAAGCCCACCACCGCGGGTTGGGAGGCGGGGATGTTGAATTGCCAGGATAGGCGCCGGGATAGGGTGGAAGCCCTCTCCCGCAGGGTGGAGATGGATCTTTTCATCGCCGTGTCGGCGATCTTGCCCATGGCTTCGATGATATCCTCGGGATTCCTGGTGTGGCTCAGGACATTGAGGGCGCAGAACACCGCCTGGGGAGTGGTGACGTCGTAGCTTTGCCTGGATTCGCGGAAATAGAGGACCGTGGGAGGGGGAGCCTCCTCGCCCGGGGCGGCCTGCCTCTCCTGGAGGGCGTCGGGGTTGCTTTCCACTTCCGAGGCGAACTCCGAGGCCAGGAGGACGGGATTGATCCCGTCGTAGGGCGCTCCGGCATGGGTGCATCGGCCTACGAAATAGGCGAAAGGCAGGGCTTTGCCCACTGACCCTACGAAGACCGCCCTCCCTTGCTCGCCTGCGTCCTGGTCCACCGAGGCGTCTAAGTTGATCACCGCAGAGGCCCTAAGGCCCCGTTCCTCCAGGTAGGGGGCGAGGGCGGGGGCCGCGGCCTTCATCCCCCGGGAGGATCCTTCTTCGTCCGCCACGGCGAGGAAGAGCAGGTTGCCCTTCCTTTCCCTGGGAAGGCTGAAGCCCGCCAGGACCGAGATCCCCGCCGCCAGGCCTGACTTCATGTCCAGAAGGCCCCGGCCGGGAAGGAATTCCCCGGATTCAAGGTCGGCCCTCAGCTTATACAGTCCCTCGTCCTTGGCGCTCACCTCCCCCAGGGTTTCCAGGATCTTGCGCTGGAGAGTCTCCGGGTCGAAGGCCCAGGGTTCAAGGGAGCCGTACATGGATGTGTGGACTACGTCGTAGTGCCCGGTGAGGACTACGCAATCCTGGCCGGAGCCCCGGACCAGGGCGAAAAGATTGCTTCGTTCCTTGGGGTCTCCCTCGATCCTCTGCAGCCAGATGTCCCCCGGGTTGGCCTTGAAATAGGGAATCTTGGCCAGGACGGAGTGAAGAAAGGCCGGGAAAGCCTTCTCCCCCGCCGAGTCGGTCACGCTGGAGGCTTTGGATAGAAGGATCGCGAGGCCCTGCACGTCTTTATATATGGTCTTTTTTTCCATGCCGAAGACTATACAACAGGCGCGCGAGGCGTGATAAGGCCTTTCAGCCCTTCTTGAAAAGCCGCGCCACGGTTTCCAGGTTCCTCGGGTTGACCGTCGTGGAGCCTTCCGGGGTATAGGAATACTCCAAAAGCTCTCGGTAGACCTCGGCCACCTTGTAGCGCACGATCTTCATGGTGGAGTTGACCGTCCCGTCCTTCTCGTTGAAGGGCGTGGCGATGATCTGGAAGGTTCCCGGTATCCAGGCTCCCTGCACTTTCTTCGCCTTGGGATCGGACTTGAAGGCGTAGAATTCCTTGACCAGGGCGTCCAGGATCGCCTGCGGGGTGGAGAGCCCCTTGGCGGCCGCGTAGCGCTGGAGCTTCGCCGTATCCAGGGAGACCAGGGCGCAGGAATACTTCTTGTGGTCGCACCAGACCATGATCTGGTCGATGAGGTCAGTGGAGGTGATGATGGCTTCCTCGATCTCCTCGGGACTGTACTTTTCCCCGTCCTCGGCGATCAGCACCGCCTTGGCCCGGCCAACCACGTAGAGGAATCCGTCCTTGTCCATGTAGCCCAGGTCGCCGGTCCACAGAAGTCCGTCGTGGAGGGCTTCGGCGGTGGCGGCGGGGTTCTTGAAGTAGCCCTTCATGACGTTTTCCCCTTGGACGGTTATCTCGCCGGAAACTCCCAAGGGCACCTCGGTGCCGTCGGGGCGCATGATTTTACAGGTTACAGAAGGAGCTATGACGCCGGAGGAGCCGAACTTGTGCTTCTTCGGGGTGTTGGAGGATATGATTGGCGCCGCCTCCGTGAGGCCGTAGCCCTGGAAGACCGGAACGCCCAGGGCGGCGAAG
>JBFLXC010000003.1:0-52011 GCA_040757435.1 Spirochaetota bacterium
GGCCAACGCAGGCTTCATCATCGCGGTCCTGGCAATGACGGGCATCGGTGCGATCCTGGCGGACAACATAGTCCTTCTCTCCCAAGGCAAGCTCATCATCGCCCTGGTGCTCTGCATGGTGGTTTCCATCATCCTCGGCATGGGCCTGCCCACCAGCGCATGCTATGTGATCGCCGCATCCATCGCCGTCCCCATCCTCACGAAGATGGGCGTGGCACCTTTCCAGGCGCATTTCTTCATCTTCTACTACGCCTGCCTTTCCACTATCACGCCTCCCGTGGCCTTGGCGGCCTATGTGGGCGCGGGCCTCGCCGGCGCAAAATCCAGCCAGGTGGGCTGGACTGCCTTCAAGCTCGCCTTGGCGGGGTTCATCGTTCCCTTCTTCTTCGTCTATTCCCCGGCCATGCTGCTGATCGCGGATTCGGCTACCCAGATCATTTTCTCGGCTGTTACCGGCCTTGCGGGAACGGCCCTCCTGGCCGTGGGGCTTGAGGGGTATCTCACTATCAAGCTGCCGATATGGCTCCGGCCGGTGTTCATCGCCGCCGCCTTGCTCTTAATCACCCCTGGGATCACCACCGACCTCATAGGTCTCGGAATTGCGGGCCTCGGATGGGTGATCATCCAGGTGCTGAAACGAAACCGGGTCGCCGCAGCCTAAGGCTTGGGGTTTGGGTTGGTTCGCCGGCCGGACTTGCGTCCGGCCATGATATAGGTTTTACTTTATATAGTTTTGAAGGAGGTTTCAGGATGAAAAAGATCGGAACCAAGGCGCTCGTCATCATGATGGTCGCCCTCGCTCTCGGAGGAAGTGGACTCTTCGCCCAGAAGGTGATCCATCTCACCATGGGTACCGCCGGCGTCAGCGGCACCAACTATCCCACCGGCATCGCCATGTGCGCCCTGTGGAACGCCAATATCCCGGGGATCAAGGCTGTGGCCATCGCCACGGGCGGCAGCCCCCACAACATCGACCTCTTGAGGACCAGGGACGCGGACATCGCCCAGGTCAGGTCCTTGGAGGCCTACCGCGCCACCAACGGCATCGCTCCCTATCCCGAGAAGATGCCCTGGATCCGCGCCATCACGGGCGGGCTTTTCATGGACGTCTTCCAGGTCGCGGCCTCCAAGGCCTCGGGCATCAAGTCTGTCGCGGACTTCAAGGGCAAGCGCATCGCGGTCGGCCCCGTGGGTTCCGGCGGCGAAGTGGACGCCCGCGAGACCCTGGCCGCCTACGGCCTTTCCTACAAGGACATGAAGGTGTCCTTCGTCGAGTATACCCAGGGCATCGAGATGATGCAGGACGGTCTTGTGGACGGCGCCATCCTCGGCCTGGCCATGGGTTCAGCCGGCATGACCGAGCTCCTTTTGGACGGCAAGGTCCAGCTCATCCCCATCACCGACGCCGCCTTGGCCAACCTCAAGAAGGTCAATCCCGCCTACACCAGGGCCAACATCCCCGCTGACACCTATCCGCACCAGCCCGCTCCGGTCCCCACGGTGGGAACTCCCCCCGACGTGATCATGGCCCGGGTGGACATGGACGCGGACCTGGTCTACAAGATGACCAAGACCCTCTATGAGAACCTGGCCGAGGTGCACAAGGTTTCCCCCTTGCTCAAGCAGTTCACCAAGAACCTGGTCCTCCCGGATGATCAGATGCTCATTCCCTATCACCCCGGCGCCAGGAAGTACTTCGTGGAGCAGGGCTGGCTGAAGTAAGCCGCAAGGCTCGACGCCGTCTCTAACCAAGCCCCGGAGCGCTCCGGGGTTTTTTTATTTGACAGGAGAACAGGATGGGCAGGATTTACAGGTACTTATTGTCTCATTGGGTATTTTATTCCCAGGGCATACGAGGCCGGGCAGCGTAAGGCGGCGTATTTTTGTCGACCGCGCTATTAAAATAATTTTTTAAATAGTTATAGTAAAGCATAATAAATCACAGCATCGATATTCTCGAGCATACTTCGTTAATTGGCATGCAAATTGCTAAATAATATTGGGAAGGAGTGTGCCATGGCGATTGTAAGCTTGGAAAATGTCAAGAAAAATTATTCATTGGGATCGGTTCTGGTCCCGGCGGTGCAGGGAGTCAGTTTTGAGATAGAAAAGGGAGACTTCATATCCATCGCCGGCCCATCGGGCTCCGGGAAGTCCACAATCCTCAATTTGATCGGGTGCATGGATAAACCTACTGAGGGGAAGGTGACGGTGAATGGGAGGGATATTTCCCTGCTTTCGGACTACCAGACAACCATGCTGCGTCACGAGACAATTGGTTTCATTTTCCAATCCTTCAATCTCATCCCCGTGCTCAATGTCTTTGAAAATATTGAATTTCCTCTGCTTCTGGGTAAAAGGAAGGCCCATGGCGCGGACAGCGATAAGAGCAACAAGGAATGGGTCGAGTACTTGATCTCCCAGGTTGGGTTGGAGCGGTGGATCCATCACAAATCGAACGAGTTGTCCGGTGGACAGAGACAGCGGGTTGCGATAGCCAGGGCGCTTGCGACTAAACCCAGCATTGTGCTCGCCGATGAGCCCACGGCCAACTTGGATTCGAAAACCGGCGAGGAAGTGATAGAGCTGATGAAAAAAATCAACAAGGAAATGGATACGACCTTCATATTTTCCACCCATGACCCCACGGTGGTGAGCATCGCGGACCATGTTATCCGCCTCAAGGACGGGTTGATAACCGAGAATTTCCGCCGGGAGGCCTAGGATGCCAGTCATATTGAAAATCGCCCTGCGAAATCTCCTGCAGCATAAAACCAAGTCCTTAATAATCGGGCTGATACTTACCCTGGGCATGATCATTCTTGTGATTGGGAATTCTTTGGTGAAGACTGCCACGGAGGGCATAAAAACCAGCTATACGAACAATTTCTCCGGCGATCTCATCATAGCCGCCGCCGCCAACCGGGGCGTTTCGCTTTTTTCCATCAGCCAGGAGGCTATGAACGGCTTCGCCGAGCCCATTCCCAACGTGCCAGAGTATAAGAGAATTGAGGAGTTCCTCGCCGCCAAGGAGGAAGTGCAAGGGTTCAGCCCTCAGGCGGCTACCTTTGGGATGCTTTCCAAGGATGGAGTGGGGCGAGGGATAGCCTTGCTTTTCGGCGTGGATCCCGAACGTTATGCGCTGATGTTCCCCGACAATTTGAAAATTATTGAAGGCCGTTTTTTGAGCCCTGGAGAGGAAGGCATCCTCATGAATGAGCGGGGCAAGGCTTCCCTGGAAAGAGGCCTGGGAAGGCCCATCCAGGTGGGCGAAAAGGTGCAACTCACGGGCACCACCTCCACTGGAGCGGTCAAGGTGAGGGAGGTTACAGTCCGCGGCTTTTTTGCCTTCAAGGAAGCCACTGGCGAGCTTAACGCAGTCAATATCGTGGATGCGGATACGGTGCGCGGGCTTTATGGAATGACCATTGGCGCCGAATCGGGGCCGGCCCTCACCGTCGAAGACACGAAATACTTTGATGTCTCCGTAGATAGTCTATTCGGCGCGATGGAGGAGGCTGCGGAAATCGAAATGGAAGTGGGGTCAGCCGACTTCGATGATCTATTGGGCGATCTCAGCCAGAGGGATCGGCTTTCGAAAACCGACTCCGGCGCCTACCATTATGTGCTGGTGGATGTCAAGGAAGGATTCTCCGAGGCGGCGGTGATCAGGGATATTGAACGTTTCATGGCTGAAAACGGGATAGATGCGAGGGTGGCTCCTTGGCTGGAAGGCGCCGGAACCAATGCCAAGATGGTCTACAATATAAAAACGATATTCGAAATCGTGATTATCGCCATCGCCATAGTCGCGGCCATAATCATCATGAATACCTTGGTAATTTCCGTGTCTGAGAGGATTCCTGAAATCGGCACCATCCGAGCTTTAGGCGGCACCAAGTCTTTCATAATGCGCATGATCGGCCTTGAGACTTTTACCATAGCCCTCGCCGCGGGGGTGGTGGGGCTTGCTTTAAGCGCATCGGCAGTCCTCGTCCTCGGTTCGGTCGGCATACCCATAGCCAATGAATTCCTCAGGGCTTTAGCCGGAGGAGGGGTATTCTATCCAGTCCTTCATGGGGATACAATTTTCGCCGCCTTTGGAATGATCGCCGGCATTGGTGTCCTCTCCGCGGCCTATCCTGTCGCGATAGCCGTCGCCATACCCCCCGTCACCGCCATGCGAAACGAATAGGAGCATAAGCATGATAATCAGACAGATCGCTTTGCGGAATGTGCTCAGGCAGAAACGCAGATCTCTCCTCCTTCTCGCCGCGATAGCCTTCGGCGCCTTCGCGATCATCCTTCTTACAGGGATAACCGGCGGTATCGAAAAAAACACGAGGGGAAATCTCACCAATTTGTACGGGGGCCATGTGTATGTGCGCGGTGTTGAACGCATGGAGAGCGGAACGTTCATCCAGGTGATCCGCGACGAAGAGCCCCTGATATCCGCGATTTCCGCATCGGGGATCGAGGTTGACTCGGTCTTGAAACGGACGAGCATCCGAGGATCCTTGATCATGGGGAGTTTTGAGTCTTCAGCCACCATTGTAGGCGTGGATTGGGAGGAAGAACGGTTTTTGAAGGATCGTCTACCACTAAACTCCGGATCCTTCGAGGCGGGGTTCGCGAAGAATTCCATTGTCATTCCTGAGAAACTAGCGGCGAAATTGCGGGTTGAAGTGGGGGATGAGATTCTCGCCCGGATGACTACGGCGACCAATCAGAACAATGTGGTTGATTTTGTCGTGGCGGGCATCGCCAAGGACACGAGCGACTACGCCGACGCCTATGCCTACGCCGATCTCGAGTACACCGCCGCGGCGCTGAACTTGAAGCCCGGGGAATTCCAATCTCTCAATATTCAATTGAAAAACTCCAGTCAAGCCAATGCCGCGGCGGCCTTGCTCCATTCGGCGATGTCGAAGACCTTGGCGGTAACTCCCCGGCCTTCAACACAAAGCCCAGGCGTCGCCGCCGATTCAAGCCAGGTTCCTTCCCAGGGTAGGCCCGGACCCGGAGGGATGGGGGGAGGCATGGGCGGAGGAATGAGCAGTCTGCGTTCCAGCCTTGGGGCTGTGGCGGGGGTGCCAGGCGTCCCTGGGTCGACCCCCGATGGGTCGGTTGGAAAGCCGACATATTCCATAACGACCATCAACGACATGATGAAGACCGTGGACAATCTGCTCTCTATGCTCGACGCTGTCGGGAAGGGGGCGTTCGGGATCCTTTTGGTCATCACGATGGTGGGGATCGGCAATACCTTCCGCATGATGCTGATGGAGCGCACGAAAGAGATTGGCACGATGCGGGCGTTGGGCATGCAGCGGAAGGAAGTGTTGTGCGTTTTCCTCTACGAGGCGATCTTCCTGGGTTTGGGAGGGAGTCTTGCGGGGATTGTTTTGGCTTTCATTGTAGGGAGCATTTCTCAAGCCGTTCCGATGGGAGGGGTCAATAGTCTCTTCCTGCTTAGGGGGCGGCTCAGCTTTGTCGTCGACTATGCCATGGTGGCGACAGTGGTCATTTCTTTGGTTGCTTTGAGTCTGGCCGCCGCGTTTTCCCCTTCAAGGAAAGCGTCGCACCTGGATCCGGCCGCTGCGTTGCGCAGCGCCAATTGAACAGAAGGAGTCAATGATGGAAGCACGTGGCGCTTTCCCACGTTCGGTTCTGGCGGGGATAGTTTTTCTCATGTCCCTCACTTCGGTTTCCGCTATCACCAACGCGGACTTGCAGGAAAAACTAAGCCTTGCGGATTACCGGGCTACATTCTCTAATAGCGATTTTCAGGCGACGATGAAAATGGTTTCGACGGATCCCACTTTTTCCGAACCTAAGGTGAGGGAGTACACTCAATTCCGCAGAGACGGGAATGACGCCATGGTCATGGTGACCCTTCTTCCCGAGGTGGACAAGGGGCAGGGGAAGCTGCGCATCGATGAGAATATGTGGACCTATGATCCCGAGAGCAGGAAATTCACCCACACGACGTTAAAAGAAAATATCGAAGGTACGGATGTCAAGAACAATGACATCAAGAGGCCGACTATCGCGACGGATTACAAGGTTGTGGGTTTCAAGGAGGGAAAGCTTGGCGCCTACGATGTGTACATCATCGATCTGAAGGCGGTCAACGAGGAAGTTCCCTATGCGACGCAGAAGGCTTACATGCGGAAGGACAATTTTGTCCTGCTCATGGTGCAGAGTTTCAGTTTGACAAACCGGCTGCTTCGCACAACGTATTATCCGACGTATTCGAAGATAGGGGACAAGTATATCGCCACGACCACTATCTTCAAGGATGAGTTGGTGGCGGGTAAACAGACGACTTTGACGATGTCGAATATTTCCCTGGCGCCGATTCCTGATTCTGTTTTCTCCAAGGCATATATCGAGAAGATCAACAAGTGAGGGCTGCGATGGGCGCGTCGTTTCATTTTTCCCGGTGGGTATTCGCGTTGCTGCTAATCCTGGCGCCTTTGCATGCCTGGGCCCAGGAAGCCGATCCTTTCATGGATATGTTCTCTAATCCGGATATGATCACAGAGGAGGATCCCGAGGCGTTGACTGTTCCCCCCAAGGAGGAATTCCTGGTGAGCGAGAGGGTTTCCATCGGGGGGCAGTATTATTTCAAGGCGGTCGCGGATTGGCGGAAGGCGATGGGCGATAACCTTGTCTACGCGGGGTTCGTGCAATTGTATCTCGATGCGCGGCCTTTCGAGGCTTTTCGTTTTTTCGGCAAGGTAGAGGCCGAGTATCCTTTCCTCCTGGGCGAGGATGCTCTGAGGGTCAGGGAGTTGTACGCCGATTTTTCCATCGCTCCTGGAGTTTACGGCAGGGTTGGAAAGCAGACTATCGCCTGGGGGGTGGGGCGTTATTTCAGTCCCGCCGATGTTCTCAATCTCACGCCTATCGATATCGATGATCCTGATGCGGAGCGGGTGGGGCCGGTTGCGCTCAAGGTACATGTTTCGGGGTTTTTGTCCAATTTCTACGTCTATGTCATCGCCAATGATGTCCAATCTGTTTCGGAGGTGGCTTTCGCGCCCAAGTTTGAGACGGTGCTGGGGTCGGCGGAGATTGGGTTGGCGGGGTTTTATCGTTTCGGCATGGCGCCTCGGCTGATCGCCATGGCGACATTCCCGCTTGGTCAGGTGGATTGGTATTTCGAATTGGTCGCTTCCTGGGGTTCGGATAGGACTTTCGCCGATGATTCCGGCGGCACCTACGGGGTTGATGACGCTGTTGTATTCCAGGCTACGGCGGGTTTCAACTACAAGTATGTCGATCCTTTGGGCGATTTCACTTTCAACGCCTCGGGGCAGTTCTGGTTCAATGGCGATGGGTATGAGGATCCGAGTTTGGCCATTTTGGCAAAGAATGATCCTCGGATTGTCTCCAAGACTATTCTTCCCGGGGATCTGGAGCATCCTGATAGGTTCTACACGGCGCTGAATGTTTCCTTGGTCGATATTTTAGGAAGCGGCATCAGCGTTGGCTCTTCGTGGTTCGGCGGCTTGGGCGGTTCCACGGGACGGGTAGCCCCATGGATTTCCTACGCTTTCAACGAGGATTTCAGCGTGACGGGGAGGGTGCCTGTCAGTTATGGGGCTGTGGGGGCGGAGTTTTCGCCTTTTGGCTTTCAATATGCGCCGACCCTTGAGGCTAAACTTTTCGGCAACAGCACAGTCTCCTTGAGCATGCCCATCGTCCCTGCCTCGTCATCCCCCACGCCCTTCGTCCTCACCCTCACCCTGGTGAAGGAACGTTTCTGATGGTATGAGACTCCGACTCCCCAAAGCATACCTTGGTTAGATAGAAATATTTCTTGACGGCGGTAAGGAATTTCCTTACCATATCCTCAACATGTCACTTTGGGGGTATGTGTGATCAAGAGCAAATTGACAAGCAAGGCGCAGACTACGATTCCCCACGCTATTAGAACGGCTCTGCATCTGCGGGAAGGGGATGAAATCGTCTATATTATAGAGGGTGAAAGGGTAATTTTAGCAAAAGCGGTATCCGACGCCAAGGAAGATCCTTTCGCAACCTTCGATGAGTGGGCATCCGAGGCCGACAGGACTGCGTATGCCGGGCTTTGATGTGTGGGATGTGGTGAAGGTTCCTTTTCCCTATACCGATCGTCCGGTACGTGAATTCAGGCCGGCTTTGGTTGTTTGTTCTGGTTCTATCGAGAAAGTGCATGGCTTGCTTTGGATTCTCATGATCACGAGCGCAACAAATCGGGGTTGGCCTGGAGATGTGGAGGTTTCTGATTTGAAGGTGACTGGCCTGCCAGCAGCTTCGGTGGTGCGTACGGCGAAAATCGCCACCATAGAATGCAAGGAAGCGCATAGAATAGGCTCCCTCCCTGACGAGGATCGTAAAACCGTCCGTCTGCTTATGCGTACAATACTCGGTGGAGCGATGGGATAGGAGTACAGGAAATCAGGATACCAGGATTTCGGCATATCGCTCAGGAGCCAGTGGTTGGGAATCGCCGAAGGCAAGCAGAGGGGAATTCAGCCAATTGAAGTCGAGATTCAAACCAATGGCTAGATAATCAACAATTCCTTTCAAAGTTAACGTATAGTTGCTGCCCATGCGGAAACGACGGAGTCCGATATGTTTTCCTATCCTGTCAATCATGAAGATACTGTTATCATGTCATATTAACGTTCACGAGATGGAAGAGTAGTTTGGAACTATTCTCGTTCCTGGGGATCCCGTTAATCCTGTTATCCCGTCCAATTTCCTTGAATAATCAGGCTTTCTTCTGCTTGAGGTAGCGGTCCAGGAGGACGGCGAGGAGGATGATCACGCCCTTGGCGACAAGCTGGAAGTGGGCGTCCACGGCCATGAGGTTGAAGCCGTTGTTGAGGATGCCGATGATGAAGGCGCCCACGAGGGTGCCCCAGATTGCGCCGCGGCCGCCCATGAGGCTTGTGCCGCCAAGGATCACCGCCGCTATGGCGTCGAGCTCGAAACCCTCGCCCGTGTTGGGCTGGGCCGAGGAAAGCCTTCCCATGAGGACCATGCCGGCCAAGGCCGTGAGCATCCCCCCCATGACATAGACCTTGAACTTCACCCACCCGACCTTGATGCCCGAGAGGCGACTTGCCTCCTCATTGCCCCCCACGGAATAGACATAGGTGCCGAAGGCTGTCCTTGTGAGAAGGAACTGCATGCACACCACCACCGCCGCCATGATGACCACGGGAACGGGGATCCCCAGCAAAGACCCCTGGCCCAGGACGCGGAAGCCCCCCTCGAAGCGGATGATCGGAGTCCCGCCCGTGATGATGAGGGCGGTCCCCCTATAGATGGTCAGGCCCGCCAAGGTTACGATGAAGGGAGGGATGCCCGCCCAGGCCACGAAGGCCCCGTTCAAGGCCCCCGCCGCGCCCCCTATGAGGATGCCCACGCAAATTCCCAGGAAGGAGGAGCCCGAGGCCTCGATGATGATCATCGCCACGCAGCTCGAAAGGGCCACCAGTGAACCAACGGATAGATCGATGCCAGCGGTTATGATGATGAACGTCATCCCCGCTGAGATGATGGTGTTGATGGATACCTGGCGCGCGACATTGAGAAGATTGGGAACCGTGAGGAAGGACTTGTTGGCCAGGGACATGAACAACGTTATGGCGAAGAGGACGACGAACGAACCGTAGCGGGAAAAAAACGTGGACGCGCCGTCCCTCTTGAGCAGCTTCATATTCCTTCTCTCCCATTCCTGGTGGTTTTGTTTGTGCCGAGGCCCGAGGCGTACTCGAGAATCCTCTCCTGGCTGGCTTCCCGCCTGGAGAGGGAAGCGGCGAATTTCCCCTCGTGCATGACATAGACGCGATCGCTCATCGACAGGAGCTCGGGAAGGTCCGAAGAGATGAGGATGATGCCCTTGCCTTCCCTGCAAAGGGCGTTCATCTGCTGGTACATCTCAAGCTTCGCACCCACGTCGATGCCCCGGGTAGGCTCGTCCAGGATGATGATGTCGCCCTTCCGGGCGAGCCACTTGGCCAGGACAACCTTCTGTTGGTTGCCCCCGCTCAAGGTCGAGATGTCCACTGCGTCCGAATGGCATTTGACAGAAAGCTTTTCCATGTACTCCGAGGATATGGCCGACTGGCGCCGGCGATCGACGATGCCGAACTTCGCGAGCCAGTCCATGACAGTGATCGTGACATTGTGGAGCACCGACCTGCCGGCGACAAGGCCGTGGTCCTTCCGGTTCTCGGGAACCATGCCCATCCCAAGGTCGCGTCCCTCCCGCGGGGACCCCACCGGGCGCTCTTTCCCCCCGATCCATACGCGGAAGGCAGGATCGGGATCGGCGCCGAAGAGCCTCCGGGCCCACTCCGTCCTCCCCGCTCCCACAAGGCCCGCCAAGCCTACCACTTCCCCTTTGTGAAGCTCTAGGCAGATGCCCTCCGGACCCGAAAGCCCATCCCCCGCCTTGAGAAGCAGTTCCCCAGGCTCCATGCTCTCCTTCGGATAATGGTTGCCGATCTCCCTTCCCACCATCCAGGATATGAGTTCCGAGAGGGAAAGCTCCCCGGATGCTCCCGAGTACACCGTCTTGCCGTCCCGCATGACCGTCACGCGGTCGGCGATTCGGAAGATCTCCTCAAGCCGGTGGGAGATGTAGAGGACGCCCACGCCGGCCTTCTTCAAGGTTTCGATCTTGGCGAAGAGAAGGTTTATCTCCGTTTCCGTGAGGGAGGCCGTAGGCTCGTCCATCAGGATGAACCGGGCGTTGCGTGAGAAGGCCCGGGAAATCTCCACCAGCTGCTGCTCCGCCATGCCCAGGTCCCCCGCCAGGGCGGCGGGATCGAGGGAAATGCCTAGGGCGGAGAACACCTCGACAGCCTTTTCCTTGAGCCTCTTCCTGGACAAGAGAAATTTGCCCACGGACCTCTCCCTGCCCAGGAAGAGGTTGTGCGCCACCGAAAGCCAGGGTACCAGGCTCAGCTCCTGGTAGATCGTAGCGATCCCCAGTTCCGAAGCGGAACCCGGGGTCCTGAGGGTGATCTCCTTTCCGTCCAGCAAAAGCCGGCCCGAGTCGGGCTGGAGGGCGCCGGAGAGGATCTTGAGCAAGGTGGACTTCCCCGCCCCGTTTTCCCCCAGGATCGCGTGGACCTCCCCCCTTCGCAGGAAGAAGGAGACGTCATCCAGGGCCTTGACGCCCGGGAATCCCTTGGAGACTCCTTCCACCCTCAGCCCCGGGATTCCCGAGGGAATCCCGGGGCTGTCCTGGTCCCTGATCTTACTTTCTAAACTGTCCGACATTTTTTTCGGTCACAAAGTTGACATCCATGATCTTGGTGGCGGGAACCTGCTTGCCGGAAAGGACATCCCTGGCGAACTGGACTCCGATCTTCCCGATGTCGTAGGGGGGGAGGGCGATGGTCATGAAAATCTTTCCCTCCGCCACCGCCTTGAGGGCGTCGGGGTTGGCGTCCATGCCCGTGATCTTTACTCGCCTGTTCATGGAGGACGCGGCGGCGAGGGCGCCCATGGCCATCTCGTCGTTCAGGCAGAGGATTGCCTCGGCGTCGGGGAACCTGAGCAGCATGTTCTCCGCCACCGGCAAGGATCTTGCCCTGTCATAGTAGCCGGTCTGGGAGGCGAGGACCTGGATGTTCGGATACTTGGGAAGAGTGTTGTTGATCCCCTTGATCCTGTCCTCCGAAGATGCCGCACCGGGCGTTCCGGTGAGGATGAGGACCTTGGAGGCCTTGCCCCCCAGGGTGCCCGCGTACCAATGGATGAGCTGCTCGCCCAGCACGGTGTTGTTGGTCCCGATGAAGGCGGTCATGTTGCCGGCGCCCAGGTTCCGCTGCAGCGCCATGACGGGGATGCCCTTCTCCAAGGCCTTCTTCGCCAGGGGGATGGCTCCGTCGTCCACGCCGTTGATGAGGAGGACCTTGATGTTCTTGGTGAGCGCATCCTCCACGTCCGCCATCTGCTTTTCGATCTTGTTCTGGGCGTCCAGGATGATGACATCGAAGCCGAGGGCCGCCGCCTCGTCCTTCACGCCCTGGGCCATGGTGGCGTAGAACGGGTTGCTCGTGGTGGACACGCTGAAGGCTATCAGAGCCGGCGCCGCGAAAAGCTGCGGTACGGCCAGAAGCAGCGAAGCCGCGATCAAGAGTAGCTTTCTTCCCTTCATTTGATTACCTCCAAAGATTTTAGACCTCCGACCGGTCTTTTTGGATAAAACCTGGAAACAGGACGATGCCCATTGGTTGCTGATTGTACAATCCATTTGCTCAGATGTCAAATAAATTCCTTCATTTTGTTGACTAAAGAAAAATAGGCTTGTACAATAAGCAATATGAGGAAGAATATGGTAGAGGAAATGCAGGATATGGAATCCCGAGCCCGGGCTATCGTGAGAAACGGCGGCGTGGCGGCGGCGATCGACGCTGGGGAGCTTGTGCAGTTCCAGGCTGTATCCATGGCCGAAGCCCTGGTCATAGGACTTTTGAACCAGGGAGTCAGGAAGTACATTGGAGTTTTCGGGCACGGCACGACGGCCCTGGGGGAGGTCCTCTCCTGCTACGAGGCCGCGGGAGCCCTGAGGATGTGGAACCTGCGCAACGAAACCGAGGCCGCCCATTGCGCCACCATGCTCAAGTGGCATTACGGCGAGACCGCGGCGGTAGTGACTTCAATAGGGCCCGGAGCCCTGCACGCCTTCGCAGGATCCCTCGCAGCCGCATCGAACGGGATCGGCGTCTACCATATATACGGCGACGAGACGACACACGACGAAGGGCCCAACATGCAGCAGGTGCCCATCCCGCGGCAGGGAGGCTTCCTTTCACTGGCTCAGACAATGGGGTCGGGATACCAGGTCCATACGCCTGAATCATTGTTCACCGCCCTGAGGCTGGGCGCGGCCACGGTGTTCAACCCCGATTTTGCCGGCCCCTTTTTCCTATTGCTTCCCATGAACATCCAGTCGGCGACCATGGCGGAATGCAACCTCCTGGAGCTGCCCGCGCCGCCGCGCCTTGTCCCGGCGGTCTGCCAGGACCAAGGCGTCTTCGAAGAAGCCACCCGCCTGGCGAGGAAAGCCAAGGCGGTGACGATAAAATTCGGCGGGGGCGCCGCCCGCTGCGGACCGGAAATCCTTGAATTGGCAGAGCTCCTCGACGCCGTGATAGTGCCGGGAGCGAAGATGGCCGGGGTCGTTCCCTATTCTTCCCGGCGAGTCATGGCGGTGGGCGGCTCAAAGGGGAGCATCTGCGGAAACTACGCCATGAACGAAGCCGACCTGGCCATCGTCATCGGCGCCAGGGCCGTCTGCCAGTGGGACTGCTCAGGCACGGCGTGGAAGAAAGCCAAGGCCGTGGTCAACTTCAACACCAGGGCCGTGGACGCCGGGCATTACAACCGATCCGTCGCCGTGCTGGGGGACGCGAAGCGCAATCTCCGCGCCTGGATAGAGCAGCTCAGGAAGGAGGGCTTCGCCGCCGGGTCGGCCCCCTCCCCGTGGCTTGAAGCGAATGCGGCGAAAAAGGCCCAGTGGCAGGCCTTCAAGGATAAGCGGTTTTGCAATCCCACCCTGTTCGATCCTGTCTGGGGCAGGAGCGTCCTCACCCAACCTGCGGCCATCGGGATCGCCTACCGCTTCGCCGCGGAAAGGAAGGCCGCGCGCTACTTCGACGCGGGAGACGTCCAGGCCAACGGGTTCCAGATAGTCGAGGACGAAGCCTACGGCCTAACCTTCTCGGACACAGGCTCGTCCTTCATGGGCTTGGCCGCCAGCAGCCTCCTGTGCACCGCCGTTGCGGATGATCCCGTGTACACCTTCGCCTTCTCAGGCGACGGCAGCTTCACCATGACGCCCCAGGTCATCTTCGACGCCGTGGAGCATGGGGCGAAGGGGTGTCTCATCATCTTCGACAACCGGAGCATGGCGGCCATCGCGGGACTGCAGAAGGCCCAGTACGGGAATGTCTATCGCACGAGGGATTCCGTTGAAATCGACTATACGGCCCTGGCGGGATCGGTGAAGGGAGTCAAGGCGCTCTTCGGCGGCTATGACGCCGCCTCCTTCGTACGCGCCTTGGAGGAAGCCTACGCCTACGCAGGGCTCTCGGTCGTGACCCTGCCCGTCTACATGGGGGATGACGAACTCGGCGGCCTCGGAGCCTTCGGGGACTGGAATGTCGGAGCCTGGTGCGAGGCGGTGCAGAAGGAACATCACAGGATAGGGCTGTGAGGACGCGCGGGGCGGTGGAAAAGGAGGATGCGATGAGAGTGGCGGTAGTCAACGAAGTAAGCGCGGCCGACAAGAATCCGGCGATCATGGCGGCCTTGGAGGGGAGGGGCCTCAGCCTCATCAACGCAGGCATGCGGAGCAAGGAAGAAGGCGGACCGCTCCTTTACACCCACACGGGCTTCATCTCCGCTTTCCTCATCCACCTCGGCCTGGCGGATTTCGTGGTCGGAGGCTGCGGCACCGGCCAGGGATACCTCAATTCCGTGATGCAGTATCCCGGGATCTTCTGCGGGCATCTGGTTTCCCCCTTGGACGCATCACTCTTCGCCCGGATCAACAGCGGGAACTGCGTCTCCCTTGCCCTCAACCAGGGCTACGGCTGGGCGGGGGAACTGAACCTGCGGCTTTTGTTCGACGCTCTTTTTTCGGTTCCGTGGGGTGCGGGGTATCCGCCTGAGCGGCGGGAGCCGCAGAGGGAGTCGAGGGAAGCCCTCGTCGCCATTTCCGGGGCGACCCACAGGAGTTTTCCGCAGATCATCCTCTCCCTTCCCGATCCGATCGTCCTTCCGGCGCTGAGGCGGCTCGTTGAGGCAGGGGTCGTGGACCTGGAGTCTCCGGGAGGAGAGGAAATCAAGGACGCCGCCAGGGCGCGGCTGGGGAGGGCCTGACATGGAAACCCGGGGCGCCAAGGAAGCGTTGCATTCGTATCTGAGGGTCAAGGATTCGGAAATCCGCATCCTCTGCCTCGAACAGGGCAGGGACGCGGTGGACAGGGGCATCCACATAGGCGGGGCCTTCTCCGCCGTCGTTCCCTTGGTAGCTCTCTACTACGGGGGCCATATGCGCTATTCGGTGGAGGAACCGACCAGGATAGGGCAGGACATGTTCGTCCTCAGCAAGGGGCACGCCGTGGCCGCCCTGGCTTCGATCTACGCCGACCTGGGCTATTTCGACAAGGGGCTGCTCAAGAACTCCCGCTCCCACGAGAGCATCCTCAACGGGCATCCGGGTCCCTTGCTCCCCGGCGTCCACATCGCCACAGGGCCGGAGGGCCATGGGCTGGGGGTCGCCCAGGGCTTCGCCCTGGCGGGCAAGGAGGATCCCCGCTTCGATGTGTTCTGCCTGACAGGGGACGGCGAGATCCAGGCGGGCATGATCTGGGAGGCGGTCATGTTCGCCGGGGCGAGAAAGCTCGACAACCTCTGCCTCATGGTGGATGTCAACGGCGGGCAGCTGGACAATCCCAGGGCCACCGCCTTTCCCATGGAAAACATGGACCTCTGGTTCGAGTCCTTCGGCTGGAACACCTGTTCCGTGGACAGCTCCGACTACCCGGCCGTCCTCGAGGCCTTGGGCCGATTCAAGGAGGGGACCCGGAACGGAAAGCCCAGCGCCATCCTGTGCCGGTCGCGGAAGGGCCAGGGGGGATTTTCGAGCTTCTGCGTCAGCCACAAGGGGGAGATCTCCCCCGAGCTCGCCGCCCAGGAGATCCTGTTCCAGGAAAGAAGGAAGGAACTCCGCATCCAAAGGCACCGGGAGCTGTCCGAAGGGCTTGGGCAGGTGGAAACGACCTTTGTGAAGGGCTGCTCAGGCCCCCTGGTCAAGAAGGCCCCGCCCAGGGAGAAGCGGGTTCCCTACGACTCCGGATCCCTGCCCTCCCTGGATCCGACCCGATCCTACGCGGCAAGCTGGGTGGTCACTGAATGCATGAAGGTCTTCGGCCGTTCGGGGAGGGTGGCGACGGTGGACGCCGACCTCGCCTCCACCAGCGGCCTGGAGTCCGGCCTGGCCTGGGCGGATTCGACCAAGGCTTTCAACGTGGGGGTGGCGGAATCGAACATGGCGAATATTGGGGAAGCCCTGGCCGTCCTGGGCTACAACACCTGGGTGAGCACCTTCTGCCCCTTCTTCGACTGGAGGGTGATGCGCAGGATAGCCATAGGATACCAGGAGAGGCTCGAGGCAATGGAGAGCGGCAGTTGGCTCTCCGAAGGCCACGCCCCCGACCTGACTTTCCTGGCCACGGCTCCCAACTTCGAGACCCGGGCGAATGGTTCAACCCACATGGGCAACGACGACTCGCTAGTGTTCAGCGAGCTGGGCCATCTCAAGATCGTCGACATCTCCTGCCCCAACCAGCTCATAGGCTTCATGAAATGGGTAATGGAAGGAGGAAGGGGATTGGTCTACGCCAGGATCTTGAGGTCCCCCTCAGCCGTGCTGTACGGCTCGGATTTCGCCTTCTCCTATGGAAAGGGATATTGGCTGAAGGGAGGGCGGGACGACGAGGCGGTGATAGTCTCAGCCGGCAGGGGGGTCCATGAAGCCCTGGCCGCCGCAGCCCTTCTCGGCAAGGAAGGCATCAGGGCGGGGGTGGTGGACATGCCATCCTTCGACCCAGCCATGATGGCCTTGCTCCTGGAGGCGGGAAGGCCCGTCGTCGTCGCGGAGCAGAACAATGGGTACCTGTATAAGAAGACCAAGGAAACCCTCTTCGGACACCGGGGCGCGCGGCATCTGGTCGCCCTGAACGCCCTGGACCCGGAAGGAGAACGACGGTATATCCATTCCGCCACCTATGACCAGCTTCTCGAACACTTTACACTATCGCCTAAGGCGATCTCCCTTAGGCTGAGAGAGGAGTTGGGGCGCCTGTAAGGCGGGAAGGGTGCGGCTATGGATGGTATAGGAATAGGAATCATTGGATGCGGGAGGATCGCCGACATGGCCTACGAAGGCTATGCGGGGATCCCCGGCGCGCGCATTCAGGCGGTCTGCGACGCCGACGAGGGAACGGCGCGGCGACGGGCCGCGGAATGGGGCGTCAAGAAATGGCACACCGACTACAGAAGGCTGCTGGAGGATCCGGATGTGCATGCGGTTGAGATCCTCACCCCCCATGCTTCCCATGTGGGCATCTGCCTGGACGCCATAGGGGCCGGGAAACATCTCGCCCTGCAGAAGCCCATGACCGTGGACAGGGCGGAAGCGGAGAAGCTTGTCGCCGCCTCGGCCAATGCCACGACAGTGTGCAAGGTGACGGAAAACTATGTCTTCTACCCGCCCATACGCTTCGCTTCCCAGATAATCCGGGAAGGCTGGATCGGGACTCCCTCCTCCATTTCCATAAAGCTGATCGCCGGAGGCAAGGGAGGGTGGCCCGTGCCGCCTTCGGCCTGGGCCTGGAGGGTCAAGGAGTTCGCGCAAGGGCGCGGAATGCAGACCTTCGACCACGGCCACCACCTTTGGTCCACGGCTCGCTTTCTCCTGGGGCCCATCGAGAAAGTGTCGGCTTGGATAGGGACGACAGCCTCGGTCATCGATTCCCCCGCTGCAATCATGTGGAAGCATAGGGACGGCGATGTCTTTGGACTCTGCGAATACGTCTACGGCCAGGACATGGAGATCCCCTCCCGCTACTACGCCAACGACGAGTGGATCCAGGTGTCGGGTTCGGCGGGCATCCTCAGGATCAACCGATGCACAGGCGAACTCCTGGGCGGCCCTTCGGTGAGCCTCTACGCCAAGGACAGGTGGAGGGAGTTCCGCATTCCCTCGGACTGGAAGCTGGGATTCAAGGGCTCGGCGTGGAACTTCATCCGGGCCATACGGGGGGAGGAGAAGCCCCGGCTCAGTTTTCAAGAGGGGATGGAGATCCTCTCCATCGACCTGGCCATCGCCCGCTCCTCACAGGCGGGGCGGGAGGTACGCCTCAAGCCTGACGGCGCCATGGTGCCTGCCTGGGCGGCGCATCTCGCCGGAAAGGCCGAACTTAGGAGATTCAAGGCGGCGAAGCGGCGGCTACACAGGGGGGAAGGCCGGATAGGTTCAGACGATGCCGCGGTCAGGGCAGTCCAGCTCACCCGGGAGCTGCCCTCCCGGGCGGGCGATCCAGATGGACCGCGTGAGGATATGGCGGTCGGCCTTGCATTGTCGGATTCCAGCTTTCCGGGGGGAACAAAGCGCATGTCCCTTATAATACGGAATGGGAAGATCGACGTAGAAGAGGATGTCCTGCCCGACAAGCCGAGCCTCACGATCAGGACGGAGGCCAAGGTGTGGGCGGGCATCCTCTCAAAGGCGCAGTCCATCGAGGCCGCCTATCTCCAAGGAAGGTTGAAATTGGAAGGATCCGTGGAAAGGGCTCTCAGCTTGAAGAAGCTGTTTCGCCTGTAGGCTCAGCCCCGGCGAGGAGCCTGTTGATGGCTTGGGCCGCTTCCTTCACGATGCCCACGTTGCGTTCCAAGTCCGGCAAACCCCTGTCTTTGGTCCCGGAGATGCCTATGGCGGCGATGATCTTGCCTTGGTAGTTGATGATCGGGCAGGCCAGGCAGACGACATTCTCGGCGTACTCTTCCATGTCCATCCCGAATCCCTTGGTCTTGACATCCTCCAGTTCCCTGGCCAGGGCGTCCAGGTCGGTTATCGTCCTATCCGTGAAACGCTGCAGGACGCGCCCGCCCAAGAGGATATCCAGTTCCTCCCGGGAATAATCGCTGATGAGGCACTTGCCTACGGCGGTGCAGTATAGCTCTTCGGCGTCCCCGATGTTCGTATTGGTAAGTATCCGGTTGGTCCCTTGCTCCCGGTCGATGAACACCGCCTGGGTTCCCGACTTCACCGCGAGGTGGGCGTTTTCCTGGGTTTTCCTCGCTATTTCCCTTAGGTAGGGGGAGACGACCGCAGGGAGCTTCATCTGCTCGTAGAGGGAGGAGGCTAGGCCAAAGATCCCGAAGCCGGGCCTGTAGAGCTTCTTGCCCTCCTCTTGCCTCACCAAGCCATGCCGCGACAGGGTGGTGAGGATCCGGAAGACCGAGCTCTTGTCCAGGTCCATGACCTCCGCCAGCTCCGTGAGGCTGAGTTTCTTCTCCGGGTGCGCCACGATGTATTCCAGGAGGAAGAGGGCCCTGTCGACCGATTGGATGACGGTGTATTCTTCTTTCATCGGGGCTAAGTATATCATGAATCCAGGGATCCGAGGCGATGGCCTTCGGCTTCGGCGACCAGCCGATCCTTGGGATCCTGCCTATCCTGGTGATCCTGTCAAAATTCTTCTTCAAAGAAAAATAAAAAACCGGATCCTTTGACGGATCCGGTCTTTCACGCGGTTGTGGAGGTGAGGAGAATTGAACTCCTGACCTCTTGAATGCCATTCAAGCGCTCTACCAACTGAGCTACACCCCCAGACAGCGAGGTGATGCTAGCAAAAACGGCCCCGGAATGTCAAGGCGGGCAGTCGATATTCTTGCCCTGCGGATTAGGCAAAAAACGCAAGCAGGAGCATGTAAAGGAGGGTTCCCCCCAAGATGCTCAGCAAGGCGTTCCGCTTCCAAAGATGGAGGAGGGCGACGGCGAGCCCCGCCGCGGCTTGGAGCCAGGGCTCGGGACCCGAAGCCCAGCCCAGGGAGGCGTAGGAGACTGTCACGAGGACGGCCATTGCTATGGCGGGGGTCGAGCTTTCAAGGAAGGAGAGGGCCTTGGGAGGCTTTTTCCCGGAGAAGAAGAGGAAGGGCAGGGCGCGGCAGAAAAGCACCGTTCCCGCCATGGCCGCGGCGGCGGCGAAGGCTCGGGCGGGCTCAAGCATGGGGCTTTTCCTCCTGCGGCATCCTGCGGTCCAAAAGGAAGGCGGCCACAAGCGCCGCCGCCAGCCCTCCGATTATCGCCAGGCGGTCCCCAAGGATGAACTTCGCCGCCAGGGCGCAGAAGGCGGCGAGGAAGAAGGGCATGGACCTTTTCAGCTTAAGGGCCTGCTCCACGGTGAGCACGATGAACATGGCGGTGAGGGCGAAATCCAGTCCCCGTATCTTTTCCGGCGCCAGGCTGCCCGCGAATGCTCCCAGGATGGTACCTCCCACCCAGTAGGCCTGGTTCAAGGCGGACACGAGGAGGAGGAAGAGTCCGTTGTCCTTCTCCTTGGGATCTTGGGAGCTTATCAGGGCGAAGGTTTCGTCAGTCAGGGCGAAGACAAGGTAGGGTCGGAAGCGTGGATGCCTGGCGTAGCGGGAAATCAAGGAAAGGCCGTAGGCGGCATGGCGTATGTTCGCCACCAAGGTGACGAGAACGATCTCCGGGATCGAAGCCCCGGCGGCGAAAAGTCCTATCCCGATGTACTGGGCGGCCCCTGCGTAGACGAAGAGGCTCATGAACAAGGCGAGCCAGGACGGATACCCTGTATTCACCGCGAGAAGCCCGAAGCCGAAGCCAATGGTCACATAGCCAAGGAGGACGGGCACCGAGGCTTTGAAAGCTTTTCGGATTCCCTCAGCCGAGGTCGGAGTGGAGGTTGGGGCGGGATCCGCGGTGGCAGTCGGCATGCCCGTCAGGATAAAGAGCCTGGGGCGGAGAAGTCAACCGCCGAACCATCGATCGGCGCCAAGCCTGGGCGCCTTGTGCATTTCCTCTTGCTCCACCATACTGAAGGCATGGGAAAGAACTACAGGGCCGTGGCCCTTTGCGCCGTGGGCATTGAAAAGATTTGCGCCGCGGAGATCGAACGCCTGGGATTCAAGGTGGCAGACAGAAGCCCCGGGAGGATCTATGTGGCCGTGGACGAGGCTGGCCTTGCCCGCGACCTGGCCTGGCTCAACATAGGCCTGAGGACAGCCGAGCGGGTGCTTTTGGAACTGGGAAACTTTCCCGCCCGGGACTTCGACGCCTATTACGAAGGCATCCAATCCCTATCCTGGGAACTCTGCTGCTTCAAGGACTCGAGCATCCACATAGAAAGGGTGCGGAGCCACGACTCGGCCCTGGCCGCCCAGACCAGCCTCCAGGCCATGGGGCAGAAGGCGGCTTACGCCCGGCTCATGCAGGCCTACTCCATGAAGACCATGCCCGCCACCGGAAACGCAGTGGCCGCGCGGATCTACATGGAGAAGGACCGCTGCTCCGTGGGAGTGGACACATCGGGGAACCCCCTCCACAAAAGAGGGTACAGGAAGAGGACGGTGCTCGCGCCCCTCAAGGAAACAATAGCCGCCTCCCTTCTTTTCCTCTCGGGGTGGAACAGGAAATTCAGTCTTGCGGACCCGTTCTGCGGCTCCGGAACCATAGCCATCGAGGCGGCCCTCTTCGCCCTGGACTTCGCTCCCGGACTCATGCGCAAGTTCGCCTTCGAGTCCATGCCCTTCGGCTCGCGCAAGGCGGTGGAGGACGTGAGGGACCAGTTCGAGGCTCGGATCAGGAGCGATGTGGAAGTCGAGATTTTCGCCAGCGACATCGATCCCGAGGCCCTGGAGTCGGCGAAGAAGAACGCTTACGACGCCGGCGTGGGAGACTGGATTCGCTGGAGCCAGGGCCGCGCGCAGGATTCAAGGCCCGGGGAAAGGAAAGGCTACCTCCTGGCCAATCCTCCCTATGGAAGCAGGATGGGCGACGAGGATCAGGCCAGGGAGCTCTACGCCCAGTTGGCCCCTATGCGGGACGCGTATCTCGAGGCGGGCTGGGGGATAGGCTTTGTCACCGACAAGGAGGACTTCGGCGCATCCTTCGGATTGGAACCCCAGATCATCCGCCATTTCTTCAACGGGGCGGAGGAGCAGTGGTTCCATTGGTTCCCTCCCCGCAAGAACGAAGATATATTATAAAACATGAATATAAGAGATTCGGAGTACCCGTATTGCAGCCTCGATTCGGGAGCCCTGAAACCGGAGGCGGCTTTTTTCGTAGTTTTCGGCGCCACGGGCGACCTGGCCAAGAGAAAGATTTTTCCCTCCCTCTTCGATCTCCACATGGAGAAGACCTTGCCCCAGCGGCTCGTCATGCTGGGCTTCGCCCGCCGGGACCTTGACGACGGGGCCTTCAGGGCCGACATGAGGGAGGGTTGCGCAAGGCATTCCCGGCACAAGGGTTTCTCCGACGCGGACTGGGCTTCCTTTTCCTCCCGCATATTCTACCTGGCTTCCGATGTCTCCGATCCGGCTGGCTACGCCCGCCTGGCTTCCTTGATAGGGGGCGGGGAGAAGCTGGCCGGCCTTGGCCAGGATTTCTCGCTCCCGAGGAACGCCCTTTTCTACCTGGCTGTGGGTCCTGAGCATTTCGGGCTCATCGCGGACAGGCTGGGCGAGGCAGGGCTTGGATCGGGTCGCCGCGGCGCAGGGACGCGGAGGGGGCAAAAGCCCAGGGAAGGCTGGCGCAGGCTGGTGGTGGAAAAGCCCTACGGCCGCGACGAGGCAAGCGCCGGGGCCCTCACCGAGGTCCTGCAACGCAACTTTTCGGAACGGGATATCTATAGGATCGACCATTACCTGGGAAAGGAAACGGTCCAGAATCTCCTGTACCTTAGGTTCGCCAATGCGATTTTCGAGCCGATCTGGAACAGGAACCACATCGAGTCGATGGACATATCGGTATTCGAAACCGAGGGGATAGGCCAGCGGGGGGGATACTACGATACCGCCGGAGCGGCCCGGGACATGCTGCAGAACCATCTTGTCCAGCTCATGTGCCTGGCCACCATGGAGCCTCCGGCGAGCCTCGATCCGGAAAGCATAAGGAACGAGAAGGTGAAGGTGCTCCAATCCGTCGCCACCCATGACGGCCCGGAACTGCTGCGGCGTTCCAGGAGAGGGCAGTACGCGGAAGGAACGGACGGGCAGGGGAACCCCGTGGAAGCCTACGCCGAAGCTCCCAAGGTCAGGACGGGGTCGGCCACGGAGACCTATGTCTCCTTAACCCTGGAGCTTGACAACTGGCGCTTCTCCGGCGTTCCCATCACCTTGAGGACGGGTAAGGCCTTCGCGGAGAAGTTCAGCCAGATCGTCGTCAATTTCCGCCGTCCCCCCGCCGCGCTCTTCGCCGCCCAATGCGGGGAGAGCCTCCTTCCCAACCGCCTTGTCATACGGATCCAGCCCGACGAGGGGGTGTGGCTCAGGTTCAACGCGAAGGTGCCGGGCATGCCCGCCATAAAGGCAAGCGACCTGCGCTTTTCCTTCCGGGATGTGGCGGAGTATCTTCCCGAGGCATACGAAAGGCTGATCGCCGACGCCTTGTCGGGAGATTCGACCCTTTTCATACGGGCGGACGAGTCGAAGTTCGCCTGGAGGATAGTGGATTCCCTGGAAGCCGCATGGAGCTCCGCCGATCCAAGCGCAAGGCCCGATCAGGGCGGTTTGCTCCGCTACGCCGCGGGCTCTCCCATACCCAGCCTCCAATCCCACGAGTGAGCCGATAGAATATGCGCCTCGACTTTGTTTCCGAAGAATCTTGGCTCGCCGCGATGGTAGGGGATTTCGAGGAGCTGACAAGGGCGGCCATGTCCGAGGGGCGGGATGTTTTCCATGTCAGCCTGGCTGGCGGGGCCACTCCCTTGCCCTTCTACCGGAGGCTTGCCGCATCGCCCACCCTTTCGGCAAGCCAAGGGCCCCGGATCCATTTTTGGGTGGGAGACGAGAGGGCTGTGCCGCCCGACAGCCATGAGCGAAACGGCTTTGCGATAGCCAAGGCTCTCGCCCCCGCCATCGAGGGGCTGGCGGCATGGAGGCGGCCGCCTGAGCTCCACCTTTGGCCTTCGGGCGAGCGCGCACAGTGCGCCAAAACCTATGCCCAGGAGTTCCTTTCCCATTTCCCCCTCGCCCATGGGGGCCGGGAGCCTGGATTCGACCTCTCGATCTTGGGAATGGGAGTAGACGGACACACAGCAGGAATCTTTCCTCCCCTGGGCGATGGAGGCGGGGAGGATGAAGCGGGGCGGGATTCCAAAGGAATAACCATGCTGACCCAGGCTCCCGGGGAGCCCAGGGACAGGATGACCTTTTCGATCCGGCTGCTATCGGGATCCGCCGCGATAATCGTTCCGGTCCGCGGGAAGGAAAAGCTTCCCGCCCTGGAGGCCTTCGAGAGGGGAGAAAAATCGCCCATAGGCCTTGCGGCCGGGAAAAAGGGGAGGATCTACTATCTTGAAACATGAGCCGAAAAGTCCGCGCAAGGTCGTTCGTTGGGGACCCGCGTTGATGGCGATCGCGGCGATCGCGGTTTTAGCTCCCCCGGCCTTCGGCCAGGGGCGAAGGGCTTCCTCCAGGTTAAGCTTTTCCCGACTTTCCTGGTCGGCGCGCAGCAGCGTCGAACCTGAGGGCCCGCTGGAGAATATCTTCGGAGGAGCCGGAAAAACGGTGTTCCTCAATCCCGACGGCTCCCTTACCTTGCGGATAGCCGAACAGGATGGGATCCGCCTCGCCGCCGAGGTATCCACGGTTAAATCGTTTGGGTACGGGACCTATACGTTCCGGTTGAGGGAGTCTCCCGCGGAGCTGGATAAGGGATTGGTCCTTGGCTTATTCACCTATTCGCCGGATCCTGCTTACAACCACAGCGAGATCGACATAGAGTTCTCGGGATGGGGCAGCCGATCCAAGCCCGTCCAGGGGCAATACGTCATGCAGCCCTATGATCTGCCGGGCAACATGGTGTTCTTCGACCTGTCCAAGGCAAAAGGGCCCGCAAGCTACTCCTTCACATGGACTCCCAGCCGCGTGGAATTCTCTTCCTGGCAGGGACACGGCCCCGCGCCTTTGCCCAACACCGAAGGGATCATCCATGCATGGCTCTACAACGACCCCAAGGGGATCCCCCTGCCCGGAACCGCCTCGGTCCATATGAACCTGTATCTGGTGAAAGGCGCATCCGGGGTCCTGGGCAAGGGAAGAAGCGAGATTACGGTAGACAGCTTCGAGTTCAAGAAATGGGGTCTGACCCCATAAATTGACTTTTCAGCTCTCGGCGATGAGGAGGGACTTGGTCTCCAACTTGAGATCCAGGTCCCTGGGGTTCAGCCTGTCGTGGTCCTTCACCACCTTGAAGTGGATGAAGTCCCTCTGGGGTTCCATGATGATGATGACCGAGAGCAGGGAAGCGATCTCCCTGAGCAGGATGGGGATGTTGTTCTTGTCGAAGAGAGGGTCCTCGCCGGAGAGGGTGCAGGAGTACCAGGCTTCGATGCCCATCTCGCCCAGGAATTCCTTGACCTTGACGAAGCGCTCCACCGTGGCCCTGGAGAAGTCGAAGCCGTCGACGATGACGGTCTTGGCGTCGAAGCCGCCGTCGACGATCATGGCCTTGAGGGAGCGGGTGATCTGCTCAACCGTGACCCCCTCCTGGGTGAAGTTCATGATGACCCG
This sequence comes from Spirochaetota bacterium, assembly GCA_040757435.1. Taxonomy (GTDB): domain Bacteria; phylum Spirochaetota; class Spirochaetia; order Treponematales; family Rectinemataceae; genus VKGY01. The sequence goes on from JBFLXC010000003.1 coordinate 25,348, forward strand.
GTTCCGGACCAGCTGGTCCTTCACGTCCTCTATGTTTTCGAGATTGCGGCGCTTTGCCATCTCGTCAAATATATTTTTATACCAAGAAATGACATAGCTCGTATGGGCGTTGAAGGACACATGGATCACCTTCTCCCCTTGGATGAGCTTGTCCAGGGCCAGCTGTACCAGGACGGCGGTCTTTCCCACGCCCTTGCGGCTCGCCACGATACCGATATTTCCCGCCCCAAGGCCTCCGGCGATGGATTTCTCCAGGATGCGCATAGGGCTTTTCACTATCAATTCTTCTTTCAGCATGTAATCTCCTTATGGAAGTATAGCCGCATTTTCCCGGAGGAGCAAAGGAAAACCTCTCCCCCGGAAGCCTTCACTTCGATTGTTCCTTCCTGCGCTTTTCCAGGTAGTCCTTTCGAAGCTGCTCGGAAACCTGGGTGGGTACCTTGCCGTACTTCTCGAATTCCATGGTGAACTCCGCCTTGCCCTGGGTGAGGGAGCGCAGGACCGTGGAGTAGCCGAACATCTCCGCCAAGGGGACTTCGGCTTCCACGCGGCAGAAGGAACCGTCCTCGGTGCTGGCGGTTATGATGCCACGGCGCTGGTTGAGGGAGGCGAATATGTTGCCCTGGAACTCGTTCGGCCCCTCAACGTTGACCTTCATGATGGGCTCCAGGATGGCGGGTTTGGCTTTTTCATAGGCATCCCGGAAGGCGCCGATGGCCGCCAGCTGGAAGGCTATGTCCGAGGAGTCCACGGGATGGCTCTGGCCGTCGTTCACCACGCAGCGTACGTTCACGATGGGGAATCCGATGAGGCTTCCCTTCTGGAGGGCGGCCTTGAAGCCCTTGTCGCAGGAGGGAATGTACTCCACGGGGATGGCTCCTCCCTTCACCTGGTCGACGAACTCGTAGTTCTGCTCCGTGATGGGCTCCATGTAGCCCGCCACCCGGCCGTACTGGCCTGAGCCGCCGGTCTGCTTCTTGTGGGTGTAGTTGAAGTCCGCCCTCTGGGTGATGGCTTCGCGGTAGGCGACCTGGGGCCTGCCCACCTCGACTTCGCACTTGTACTCCCGCTTCATGCGCTCCACGTACACTTCCAGGTGGAGTTCTCCCATCCCCTTGATGATCGTCTGGTTGGACTCTGGGTCGACGAAGGTCTGGAAGGTGGGATCTTCCTTGGTGAAGCGGTTGAGGGCCTTGCCCATCTGATCCGAGGATTTCTTGTCCTTGGGCTCGATGGCCAGGGAGATCACGGGCTCCGGGATGAACATGCTGGTCATGGCGTAGTTAAGGCTGGAATCGCAGAAGGTATCCCCCGAGGCGCATTCGATGCCGAAGAGGGCGACGATGTCGCCGCAGTAGCCCTCGGAGATGTCTTCCATGGAATTTGCGTGCATGCGCACCAGCCGCCCCACCTTGAATCTCCTGCGCGCCCGGGTGTTGAGGAGTTCGTCGCCCTTCTTGAGCTCGCCCTGGTAGATGCGCACGTAGGTGAGCTGGCCGTACTGTCCGTCCTCAAGCTTGAAGCCCAGGGCCACGGTCTTGGCGTTGGGATCCGCGACGAGTTCCACTTCCTTTTCCCCGTCGTCCAGGTTCAAGGCTACGTTGCGGACCTCGGTGGGATCTGGAAGGTAGGAAGCCACGCCGTCCAGGAGAACCTGGACTCCCTTGTTCTTGTAGGCCGAGCCTACGAAGACGGGAACGAGCTTCTCGGCTATGGTCCCCTTGCGGATGGCCGCCACAAGTAGTTCTTCGGACACCTCGCCTTCCAGGTATGCCTCGGCGAGGTCGTCGGAGAACATGGCGGCGGATTCGATGAGTTCCTCCCTGTACCGTTCCGCGTCCGCCACGAGGTGGGCGGGAATCTCGGCGTAGCGGAGATCTTCGCCCGCGGGACCGTCGAAATAGACGGCGCGCATCTTGACCAGGTCCACGATGCCCTCGAGCTTGTCCTCCAAGCCGATGGGGATGGTTACGAAGGCGGGGTTGAGGCCGAGCTTCTCCTGAAGCTGGGCCTTCACCTTGAAGGGATTGGCTCCGGTCCTGTCGCATTTGTTGATGAAGGCCAGGCGGGGGACATGGTAGCGCTTGAGCTGCCTGTCCACGGTGATGGACTGGGATTGGACTCCCGCCACGGAACAAAGGACGAGGATGGCTCCGTCCAGGACTCGCAAGGACCGCTCGACCTCGATGGTGAAATCCACATGTCCCGGCGTGTCGATGAGATTGATGGTGTAATCCTTCCAGTTGACGTTGGTCGCCGCAGACTGGATGGTTATGCCCCGCTCCCGCTCCAGGTCCATGGAATCCATGGTGGCGCCGGCGCCGTCCTTGCCCCTGACCTCGTGGATTGCGTGGATCTTCTGGCAATAGAAGAGAATGCGCTCGGAGAGCGTCGTCTTGCCCGAGTCGATATGGGCGGAAATGCCGATGTTCCTCATCTTTTTAATGTCTATGGACATCTTGAGCCTTCACCTCGTCGAAATAGAATGACCGGCACGACAGGGCGCCGATTTTGTCAGAGTACGTCCCTTGGCAGCGAAGCATACATTTGTTGGGAGAAAGTAGAAAAGAATGCGGTTAATCCCGTTTGTTAGAAAATTCAGCTACCTACATACAGTATAAAGAAGGCGCTATGATTTTTCAATACCTGGAGAATACATAGCGCCTCCGGAAGCCGAGGGCAGGAAGGATCAGAGGTATTCCACGTCCCAGGACAGGCGGGCGGAGTCCTTCAGCATGGCGGCGACGCCGCAATATTTTTCCTGGGAGAGGGCGCAGGCCTTCCTCACATTCTCGGGATTCAGGTTGTCGCTCTTCTTGAACTGGTAGACAACCTTGATGTCCACGTACTTCTTAGGATGTTCAGTCGCGCTGTCCGCCTCTATCCTCGTCTCGAACCAGGAGCAGGGCTCGCGCATCTTCCTGAGGATGGAGACGATATCCATGCCTGAGCATCCCGCCAAGGCGGCAAGCAGCAGGGACTTCGGCCTGACGCCCGTGTCCTGGCCTCCGTCTTCCACCGCGGCGTCCATGACCACCGGGTGTCCCTGCAAGGTGGCTTCGAAGGCCATCTGCCCTTTCCAAACGCTCTTTATCTCGGTTTTCATTCCGAATCTCCTTGTCCCGACAATATACCCTCGATTTGGAAATAACGCCATTCATGCCGCTCCGGGGTTGCTTTTCCTCCCTGTCCAAATTGCTCTTTCCCCGGCCTTCCTATATAATGGCCCAATCCGATGAAATCCTGGGAAAAATCCTTCAACGCCCTGTGGTTCGCCGAACTTTTCGCCATCGCAGGCTTCGCCACTTCAAACCCCATGCTGCCCCTCTACCTGGCGGAGCTGGGCGTCAAGGATGCGGTTTCCCTCAACTGGTGGAATGGAGCCATCAACGCCACCTCCAGCGCGGCCCTTGCGATCTTCGCGCCCATCTGGGGGGCCATCGCCGACAATTACGGCAGAAAACTCATGCTGCTCCGCGCCATGGTGGGAGGCGCCATCATCATAAGCCTCCTCGCCTTGGCAACCTCCCCTTGGCAGCTCCTCGTCCTGAAGATATTGCAGGGTTGCGTCACCGGCACCGTCGCGGCGGCGACAGTCCTCACCGCCTCCATCGTTCCTCCCGCCCAGGCGGGCTACAGGCTGGGGCTCCTGCAGATGTCGGTCTTCATCGGCAACTCACTGGGACCGCTCTTCGGCGGCTATGTGACGGAGCTCGCCGGGTCGAGGATCAACTTCCTCGCCACGGGCGTCATGCTCGCCCTCTCGGCGATCATGGTGGCGCGCAACGTCACCGAGGATTTCATCCCCACTCCAAAGTCGACGTCGATACTGAAGAACGCGGTGCCGGACTTCTCCGCCCTCAAGGACGCGAAGAACATCCACGCCCTCCTTGTCGTCATCCTGATCATCCAGTTCGCCAACTCCGTGGCTTCTCCCATAATTCCCTTGGTAGTCCTGGACATGACCGAGTCCTTGGCGGGGGCGGGCTCCATGTCAGGACTCATAATCGGGGTGGCCTCAGTGGCAGGGGCCTTGGGCGCGGTGGTGACGGGGAAGCTTTCCACCAGGATCGGGTTCGCCCAAGCCCTTCTCTATTGCATCCTAGGATCCTTTGTCTTCTACCTTCCCCAAGGCCTCGCCACCGAGCCTTGGCATCTTGTGATCCTGCGCTTCCTGGCCGGCTTCTTCATGGGAGGCACCATGCCCGCGGTGAACGCCCTGATAGCCCAGAGGATAGACCGGTCCAAGCAGGGAGGGATCTACGGCATCTCCTCCTCGGTTTCCAGCGTGGGTAACGCCTTCGGGCCGATCTTCGGCGCCCTGGCCGCATCCTCCCTAGGCTATCCTTCTGTGTTCTTCACGACGAGCGCGATTCTTGGATTGCTTGGTGTTGGAATTAGCCGGCAGGCCAGGCGGCCTGCGCTCAGTTCGCGGCGACAGCGAAAAGCAGATTATCGACATAGAGCCCCCTGACCGCGCCGGCGGGAAGGCTGGCGATGGCCAGGCCTACCTTTAGGGGCGAACCTTCGCGGGAGGAGACTCCGGAATGGGAGAACTGGAAGGCGCCGTTCCGCGCCGAGGCTTGTTTTTCCCCCAGGGTGAGGGTGTAGGGAATGTCCGCTCCATGGGCCGCCGAAGCGTTCTTCAGCGTTCCCCCGTTCGCGGAATACACGTTGATGGAATAGTAGCCCGGGACGTTCGAGAATATCCTCGCATTGCCCAACTCCACTTTCGCCCCTTCCCTTATGCCGAAGGCCTCGGGGCGGGGCGCCGGGGCGGATTGACCGTCCTCCAGGTAGCCTGCGACGAGGGCGGTGGAATTCTGTGAAAAATCGAGGGACAGGTTGAGCATGGGAGGCACCACGGCGACGAGGTGGATGGTTACGGATTTCGAAGAGGGGGTGGCTTGGGCGTGGAGGGACATGGCGGCGAAGAGAAGTGCGAAAAGTATCAAAGCCGCGCCCGACCGTCTCATATCCCTCTCCTTGTATTAGGATGTACTAAGTGTACTTCCCCTTTCGGATCGAGGCGCGCGGATATAGGGCTTGGCAGGTTAAAATCATGCCTTGCATGGAGATGTGCCTGGGAATTCCGAGGACAGGAATCTCCAGGATCTCCAAACGAAAAGGCGGCGGGAGGCGGATGTTTTATTTCTCAAAAACCTCCAATACCTCCAGCCGCCTTTTTTTTAGGGGTCGGGTCGGCTTACTTGGCTATGCCGGCGAGCTCCATCTCGAAGACGAGGTAGGCATCGGGAGGGATGACCCCCTGTATGCCCGCCGAGCCGTAGGCGAGCTCAGGGGGGATGATGGCCAGGCGCTTTTCGCCCTTCCTCATGGTGGAGACCACCTTGTCCCAGCCCTCGATTATCTCCCCGGAGCCTATCTTGAATTTCAAGGGGCCGCCGGAGAGGGCGGATTGGTCGAAGACCGTGCCGTCAAGCAGCATGCCCTTGTAGATCACGGAAACCGTGTTGCCCGGCTGGGGAGGCTCCCCGAAACCTTTTCGTATGACTTTCTGGAAGATGCCGAACTCGTCGGGAGCGGCATCGGGCCATTTCGCGGTGATGGCGGCCCTGTCCTGGGCTTTCTTTTCCTCCGCCTGGGCCCTTAAGGTGGCGTAGGCCGCGGAGAGCCTTTCGTTCCAAGCGGCCTGGGAAGCCTCGAAGGCCTTGGCAGCCTGGCCGTGGCGCTCGATGCTTACCTTGTTCATCTTGTCCCCCGCCTGGATGGCCTTCACCACGTCCAAGCCTTCCACCACTTTCCCGAACACGGAATGCTTTCCGTCCAGCCAGGGAGCCTGGTCGAGGGTGATGAAGAACTGGCTGCCGTTGGTGTTGGGGCCTGAATTGGCCATCGAGAGGATCCCGGGACCGTCATGCTTGAGTTCAGGGGAGAATTCATCGGGGAACCGGTAGCCCGGTCCGCCCGTGCCGTTGCCCAGGGGATCCCCTCCCTGGATTACAAAGCCCGGCTCCACCCTGTGGAAACTGATTCCGTCGAAGTAGGGCATTCCCTTGGCGGCATCGAGCTTGCCTTCCGCCAATCCCACAAAATTTCCCACCGTGAGGGGTGTTTTTTCAAATTCCAGGGAGACAACGATCTTCCCCTTCGCCGTGTCGATGACGGCGTACAATCCGTCGGGGCGCTCCTGGGTCTGGCAGGATGCGAATCCGACAAGGGCGAAGCACAGCATCGCCGCGGCGATAGTTTTTTTTGCCAATTTCATTGTTCCTCCGCTGGGGGCTACATTAGCAGAAAACAAGGCGCGCAGGAAGGCGGCCGCCGGGTCCGGACCGCTCCAGCCGTACTTGACTCGGATTCCTCCAAGGGGGGATTATGTCGCTGCCCGGCCATGCGCACCCAGCCTGGGGATGCGGGCGGACCTGGAGGGGAAATGTCGGAAGAACACTACACGCGGCCTACCTGGGACCAGTATTTCATGGAGGTGTGCCGCGCCATATCCAAGAGGGCCACCTGCGACCGGGGCCGATCGGGCTGCGTGATCGCCAAGGACAACCAGATCCTCGCCACTGGCTACGTAGGCGCACCTTCGGGACTGCCCCATTGCGACGAGGCGGGGCATCAGCTCAAGAAGCTCATCCACGAGGACGGATCGGTAACCCAGCATTGCGTGCGGACTGTGCACGCCGAGCAGAACGCCATATGCCAGGCCGCCAGGAAGGGCGTCCCCATCCAAGGGGCGACCTTGTACTGCCGAATGACGCCTTGCCGGACCTGCGCCATGATGATCATCAACTGCGGCATCAAGAGGGTCATCTGCGAGCGCAGGTACCATGACGGGGCCGAGAGCGAGCGGATGTTTTCGGAAGTGGGGATTTCCCTGGAATACGTGTTCGACGAAACGCAGAAATACGAGAACCAGTGATGGGAGCCAGGATCCTCTTCATCGGGGAGATCGTTGGCAAGAGCGGCGTGTTCGCCTTGAAGTCCAGCCTTCCCGAGCTCAAGCGGCAGTACTCGCCCGACTTCATCGTCGCCAACGCGGATTCCGCCACGGGAGGGGCTGGACTTGGCGTCCAGCACGCCGTGTACCTGCGCAAGCTCGGTGTGGATTGCCTGACCTTGGGGGAAAGCTCCTACTACAAGCTGGATCTCATGGATTTCTATCCCAAGGCGCCCTGGGTCCTGAGGCCCGCGAACCTCCCGTACGACAACCCCGGACGGGGCTGGAGGATCTACCAGAGCCCGGCGGGGAAAGTTGGGGTGGCGGTGCTGCTCGGCCAGGCGGGTTTCAGCCGGATACATGGGGAAAATCCCTTCCACGCCTTGGATTACATCGTGGAGAAGATGGGCCAGGAAACGAAGACCATCATCCTGGACTTTCACGCCGCCACCACAGCGGAGGAGCTCACCATGGCGGCCTACGCGGACGGCAGGGTTTCCGCGGTGGTGGGAAGCCACACGAAAGTCCTGACGGCGGACGAGCGGATCCTCCCCCGCGGAACCGCCGCCATTAGCTGTTCAGGCCGAACGGGCAGTATATTATCCGTGGGCGGCATGGATCCCGAGGGACGGATCAAGGAGTTCATGACCGCCACCAGGGTATGGGAAGGCGATTCGGACCAGGGGCTGGAAGTCCAGGGCCTCGTCCTGGAGACCGGCGAAGGCGGTCGGGCCGTGGGCGTCCAGCGATTCCGCCATCCCTGCAAGGAGATTCCGCATGAGAGAATTGGGAATAGTCAAGAATATCGAAAATGACGTGGTCGTCGTGGGCATAGAGATGCACGAAGGCTGCGAGTCCTGCATGAACGGAAGCTGCAAGGCGGGCCGCAGCGCCCTTAAGACCTTGAACGCAAAGAAGCTCGACCTTTCCCCGGGGGACGCGGTGGAGATCGAGGTGAAGACCATCGAGCAGGCGAAGGGGGCCTTCTGGGTCCTCGGCTTGCCCCTTGTCGCCCTGTTCGTCGGCTACGGCCTCGGGGTGGTCATATTCAAGGCCTCCACCGAGGGCCCGGCGGTAGCGTCGGCGGGAGTCCTCTTTCTCGCAGCCTTGGCTTTTGGAACCATGGTGCAGAAGCGAAGGAAACTCAATTCCCTGCCGGTGCTTCTAAGGAAGGTGGACCAGTCCTAAGGTCTTTCTCACCCTTTTGACTTGAAACGCCTACGGATGGTCAGCTCCTCCAGGGGAGCCTCCGCCGCCTCGGCGGATCGCTTGGCCCTCTTGTACAAAACCTCTTGGGCATATAGGGACTTCTCGCCGATCTTCCGTTCCACCGCTTCGTATTTTCCCGAAGGCAGGAGCCGGTAGGCATGGGAATTGTCCGCGAAGTAGGCCTCCAGTATCCTCAGGCACTCCTTCTGCGTTTTTTCGTCCAGGATCGGAAACATGAGCTCCACTCTCCGTTCCAGGTTCCGGGGCAGCCAATCCGCGCTGGCGAGATAGATTTCGTCGTTCCCGCCGTTGCCGAAGTGGAGGATACGCGAATGCTCAAGGTAGCGGCCGAGGTTGCTTCTCACCTCTATGGTGTCCGAGGTCCCCGGCAAGCCGGGCACCAAGGTGCAGGCGCCGCGGATGTTGAGCCTGATCCTCACCCCCGCCTTCGAGGCGGCGTAGAGGGCTTGGATGACGTCGTCGTCCGCGCAGGCGTTGAGCTTCGCCTCGATCAGCCCCGGAGATTCGGGGCTGGATCTTTGGATCTCCCGCTCGATGAGGGCGAGGACGCGTTTTTTCAACTCGAAGGGAGCCAAGGACATGTGGGTGAAGGTCTGGATCGTGGAGTAGCCGGTGAGGATGTTGAAGAGGGCCGAGGCCTCCCTCGCCAAGTCTTCGTTCATGGTGAAGAGGCATAGGTCCGAATATGTCCGGGCGGTCTTTTCGTTGTAGTTTCCCGTGGAGAGGTGGAGATATTTCCGGATCGATCCATCCTTTGCCTTGCGTATCACCATGGCCAGCTTCGCGTGGACCTTGAGCTTGGCGACCCCGTAGGTGACTATGGCGCCCGCCTGCTCCAAGGTGGAAGCCCAGGTTATGTTCCTCTCCTCGTCGAACCGTGCCTTCAATTCCACCACCACAGAGACTTGCTTGCGGTTCCTGGCCGCCCTGATCAAGGCCTTTACGATGGACGAGTCGCCTGAGGTGCGGTACAAGGTCATCTTTATGGCCAATACCGAGGGATCGTCCGCCGCTTCCTCGAGGAAGCGCTGCACCAAGGCGAAGGATTGGTAGGGGAGCTGCAGCAGCCTGTCCCCCCGCTCCAGTTCGTCCCAGATCGTGGACCCTTCCGCCACGGGGGAGGGCACGGGCTCCCAAGGCTTGTCCCGCAGCCGGGCGTTGCCAGTCTTCTTCCCCTTATGCTGGTCCTCCAAGGTCGCCAGCTCGTAGAACCCCGCCAGGTCGATGGGCCCCGAAACCCTGTAGGTGTCGTATTCCCCCAAGGCCAGGCCGTGCTGAAGCACAGCCACCAAGGATGCGGCGCGTCCGGACACGCTCAGGCGGACGGGCGTGGAGTTCTGCCTTCCCGCCAGGATCTCCTCCATGGCCGCAAGGAAATCCTCCTGCCTGTCCTCGTCCACCCCGGAATCCGCATCCCTTGTCACCTTGAAGACCAGGCTGTTCCTGATCTTGTGTCCGGGGAATAGCCGGGAGGCGAAGCTGAGGATGAGGTCCTCGATCAAGGCGAAGCGGATGTGCCCGGCCTGCTCTTCCTCGTGGAGGGGAAGGGGCACGAAGCGGCCCGAGTTCTTGGGCACCTGGGCCAAGGCGTAGAGGTTTTCGCCCTCCTCGGATTCCAACTCGAAGGCGCAGTGGATCTGGAGGTTGCCAACCGATGGGAAGGCGTCAGGCTCGATCCTCAAGGGGGTGACCAGAGGGAAGACGAATTCGGAAAAATAATTCTCCAGGTACCGCTTTTCCCCTGGGCTCCACTGCCTGGACCCCACGATGGCTATGCCTTCCTTCGTGAGGCCGGGAAGGACTTCCTGGACCAGGCAGCGGTACTGTTCCTCCATGATCTGCTTTGCCCGGGTTGAAAGCTCCTGGAATATCTTCAAGGAGCTCATGCCGCTGTTGTCCAGGCTTCGGTCACCCCGGCGGATCGCCGCCTTCAAGGCCGCCACCCGGACCATGAAAAACTCGTCGAAGTTCGATGAGATGATGCTCAGGAACTTGAGCCGCTCCAGGAGGGGCATGTCGGGATGCAGGGCTTCGCGCAGCACACGGTCGTTGAATTCCAACCAGGAAAGCTCGCGGTTGAACAAAGGGAGGGGCGCCATGGAATTCCTCACATGATCGTGGGCAGGAGTCCGAATACATCTTCGAACATATCGCCCTTGTCCGCCAGGCTCAGCCGCTCCAGGGAGAAGTCCAGGTTTTTGGCGGGCCTGATAATGAATCTGTCGCCGCTTCGCTCGAAGGAGGCGTCGGATATCCTCGCTGAGTGGTTCCTGTCCAGGGCGTCGGCCACCCTCAGGATCGCCGACAGCTTGAGGACGGTTATCCTGTCCTCTCGGGGCAGGGAGATGAAGTTCACATGGGAGGGGGCGGGGGGATTCTTCCTATGGTAGCGCACAACGTTGGAGATTATGTTGATGTCGCTCCTGTTGAGGCCGAAGATCTCCGAGTTGGCCACGATGTACTCCCCGTGCCTGTGGTGGCCCGACGCCCTCACGTAGGTGCCGATGTCATGGAGGATGGCCGAGGTCTCCAGGAGAAGCCGTTCCCTGGAGCCCATGCCGTGCTCCTTGGCCAATTCGTCGAATATGGAAAGGCTCAAGGCGCAGACGTTGCGGGCGTGGCTGTCGTCGTACCGATACCGCTTTCCCAGGGACTTCGCCGAGGCGACAACCTGCCTGGTGAGCTCGTTCTCCACCCGGGGATCCATGCCCCGGGCTTCGGCCAGAAGGAGTCCCTCGCGGATCGAGACGTTGGGCACCACGACGATCTCCGCCCCAGTCCTGGCGAGGAAAAGGGCTTCTATCGCCAGACCCGAGGCGATGCCTTCCGCCTCAGACCAGGGCAGGCGGTAGGTGGCTATGCATTCCTCCACGGAGAGGCGGGAGATGGATTCCGCGAAGCCCATGAACTGGTCCCTCTCCAGGATTGAGTAGGCTCCGTAGTTCTTCCCCGACATGCAATACGCGGCGAACCGGGCGTCGGCTCCGATGACGATGAAGGTCTTGACCGACTCCAGGGGCATGTCGTCCGCCATAAGGTCGCAGGCCATGCGGATGTTGCTGGCCAGGTACTCCTCCAGGTAATCCTTGGAGGCGCCCGCCTCCCTCATCTGCTCGTCCAGGCGCAGGGTTCCTATGTGGAGGCTGTGGCTGGACACCATCCTGCCCCTGCGCAGGAGCATTATCTCCGTGGTCCCTCCCCCCACCTCAAGGATCATTGCATTGGTTTTTCCCAGGAGCTTCCGCTCGTCCATCAGGGCCTGCTGGACCGCGAGGTACATGAGGTGGTTTTCCTCGATATCCTCGATGATCCTCGTCTTGAAGCCAGTCTGGAGGGTTATCCGGTCGACGAAGGTTTCCTTGTTGCCCGCCTCTCGCAAGGCGCTGGTGCCTATCACCTTGGTTTCCTCGGGGCTGATGCCGTAGGCGGCCAAAAGTTCCCTGAAGGTCGCAAGGACGGCTATGCTCTCCCTGATCGCCTCCCGGCTGATGATCCCCTGGGTGAAGACATCCCGCCCGATCCTCGAGGGCTTGCCCGCCCTGTCCAGGACCTTTATCGTCCCTTCCTTGCCTATGGAGGCTATGAGGATCCTAATTCCTGTGGAACCGATCTCTATGGTCGCCAATGGATTGGCAGGATCGGCGCTCTTTGGATTCATCATGCGAGTATAGCATGAAAATCCTTGCGTCCACATGGAGAGCTCCGCGGCTTTACCAATTGCCCAGGGGCGATGTATGCTTTCCCGGCCATGGCGTATTCATCCGTAGACCGAAGGCCGCGGCCGCGGCCGGCGAAGCCTATCCTCATCCTTCTCCTCTTGGGCGGCCTCGCGGCTCTGGCCTCGGGCTGCTCCTCGAGGCGCATAGGGTGGGGAGTGGTGCTCTGGACCGTGAAGGGAACAAGCGCCAAGGCTGGTACCCTGGCGCCGGTGTACCTGAAATCAAATATCACGAAGAACTTCGTGCTGGGCTTGCAGGAAGATGCTAAGGCGAGGATCGAAGTCCCCCTTTGGCAGGTGGAGTTCTACTCCTCCAAGGGGAAGGCAGCCCGCAGGGCCGAAGAGCTTGGTCCTTTGTCTTCCATATATCTCATCGCCGGGAGGGATGGGCTCCCTGTGCGGGCGAAGCCGTCGAACACGGCCGACCGTGTCTACAGGCTGAGGGACAGGGAGTTGGTGAAGGCCCTGGCCTTGGTGGAGGGGGAGGCACTTTTCACGGGAGGAGAGCGTCTTCCAGGAGACTGGTACCAGGTCCTGACCATGGACGGCAGCAAAGGCTATGTCTTCAGCTACACCATGCGCCTTTTCGATGAAAGGACGGGAGAGACTCCCATCGCGGAAAAACCCCAGACAGACCCGGCCGCGTTGAATACCTTTTTTTCCGCTTCCTGGCGGCCCGCCTGGTATTCATCCATGGCCGCCGAAGAGCGCATCGACTTGGACTACTTCTCCCTGGGGTATGGTCTTTTCGGCGACGCGAAGGAAAGGCAGGTGCGGCTTGAGACCCCTGGGATTTCCAAGGTGTTCAGCTATTCGGCGATAAGCCAGGATAGGGATTGGCTTGTCTTCGACGGCACGGCGCTCAGGGTCAGGATCGAGGGGCCGGGTTCCCTCGTGGCGGCCTGGGGACCATTGCCAGAAGGTGAGATCGCCGAGGATGCCGGCTTCAGGCCCCAAGATACGGCTGCGCGGTTCGTGGTCCTCGAAGGCGATATCAGGGAGCTGATCCGGCAGGAGGAGGGGAGGAGGACTGGGGCCCTGAGGAGCTTCTTTTCCGACCGGGCCAAGAAGTACCCGGGCTTTCTCGACTCCGCCGGAGTCTTCCGAAGCCAAACATCCGAGGGCAGCGCCCTCTCCATCTGGCCAAGCGGGCTCTACGAGTGGATGGACGCTTCCGTCCTCCCCGCGGGCTTCACTCCCGACGATGCCAAGGAAGACGAGCAAAAGGGAAGGATTGTCTTCGGCCTCGGGCTTTCCCCGAACCTCGCGAGCCGATGGGATGGAGCGTTTTCCCTGTATTCCGAAGCCTCCGGGAGGAGGGCTGATTATGCCTACAGGCTGAGCCCGGAGGGGTTTTCCCTGGCGAGGCTTTCGCCTTCCGGTCCCGCCTCTTCAGCCGACTCCCTGGAATCGAGGCTTGGAACGATAGCTTTCTCCCGAAGGTAATCCAATGGCATTCGTACAACTCAGCAACATCAGCCTTGCGTTTGGGGCGCGGGATCTTATAAGGCAGGCGACCCTCACCCTCCAGGAAGGTTCCAGGGCCGCTTTGGCGGGCCCCAACGGGGCGGGAAAGACAACGCTCATGAAAATCGCAGCCGGGATGGTAAAGCCAGACTCAGGCGAGATGGCCGTGACCCGGGGCGCCCGCATCAGCTACCTCCCCCAGACCAACGTGGTGCTTGGCAAGGGCACGGTACTCCAGGAGGCTGAGTCCGCTTTCTCCCATGTCGAAGCAATGCTTTTCCGGCAGGAGGAAGTGGGAAGGGAGCTCCAGGCGAAGGGCCTGGAGGAGCGGCAGACCGCGAGGCTTGTGGAGGAGTTCGACGAAATAGGAAGGGCCGTGGAGGCCTCGGGGTATTTCAGGCGTCGGGAACGCATCGCGGAGGTGCTCACAGGCCTTGGCTTTTCCTCACGGGACGGCGAAAGAAGGGCGGAAGAACTTTCCGGCGGCTGGCAGATGCGCCTGGCTTTGGCGAAGATCCTCCTCGAGGATCCCGACATCATGCTCCTTGACGAGCCTACGAACTATCTCGACTTGGAGGCGAGGACCTGGCTTGAAGGTTTCCTGGCGGATTACCGTGGCGGCGTCCTGTTGGTTTCCCACGACCGCTATTTCCTTGATGTAACGATAAAGGAAGTGTACGAGCTCTTTTCCGGCAAGCTGTCCCGTTATCCGGGAAGCTACAGCGCCTATGAAATCCGCAGGTCCAAGGAATTGGAGGCGATTTTCGAAGCCTGGGAGCGGCAGCAGGAGGAAATCCAAAAGATCGAGGATTTTGTGCGCCGCTTCCGGTACAAGGAATCCAAGGCAGCCCAGGTGCAAAGCCGGATCAAGATGCTCGAGAAAATCGTCCCCATCGAAATCCCCGAAGGGATGAAGCGCATCCATTTCTCCTTCCCTCCCGCCCCGCGTTCGGGAAAGATCAGCGTGAAGATCGAGAATCTCTCCAAGTCCTATGGGAGCCTGAAGGTCATCGACAACCTAGGCTTGGAGATAGAGAGGGGAAGGAAGATCGCCTTCGTAGGTCCAAACGGCGCGGGAAAATCCACCCTCATGAGGATAATCGCCGGGGCGGACAGGGAATTCCAAGGAAGCCTCACCTTGGGAACCGGAGTCGAAGTGGGATACTTCGCCCAGGATTCGGCGGAGAAGATGTCCTCCCAGCGCAGCGTGGAGGAGGAGGCAGAGTCGGTATGCCCCAACGAGCTTCTGCCGAAGATACGGAACCTGCTCGGCGCCTTCCTTTTCCGGGGCGACGATGTGGAAAAACCCGTAGCCGTCCTGTCGGGAGGGGAGAGGTCGCGCCTCGCCCTCCTGAAGATGCTGCTCCATCCCGCCAACCTTCTTGTGCTCGACGAGCCTACGAACCATCTGGACCTCACCTCCAAGGACGTGCTCCTTGATGCCTTGAGGGCTTTCGAGGGAACGGTTCTCTTCGTTTCCCACGACCGCGGATTCATAGAGGAACTCGCCGATTTGGTGCTCGAACTGGACGCTGGATCCACCCCCCGGCTCTACTACGGCGACTACCGCTACTACCTGGACAAAAAAAAGGCCTTGGAGGAATCCGGCGACGGGACTGAGCCGTCGCCCCAGCCGGGAAGCGCTACGGAAGCATCCAAGGTATCGACGTGGGAAGAGGAGAAGGCTAGGAAGGCCAGGATAAAAAGGCTGAAGAAAAGGGAAGAGGAGATATCCCAAAGGCTTGAAGCCCTGTCCCGAAGCAAGAAAGCCCTGGAGGAGGCCATGGCTCTTCCCTCCAACTACTCCGACGGGGCGAAGGTCAGGAAAATCCTTTCCTCCCTGGCGGAGGTGGAAAAGGAGGCGGCCAGCCTCAGCGAGGAGTGGATGGAGGTGGCGACGGAGCTGGGCGGGGAGGCGTAGGAAGGATCGCGACCGGGGGCTGCGCGCCGACCAGGGCCGGTCGCCTTACCCCGGAAATCCCGGGCTTACCTGCCCTTGGCCTTGATCTTGGCCAGCAGCTTCTCGGATAGGATCCTCCAACGGGCCGAAAGCTGGGCGCCCAGCGGACCCTCGTACATCGCCAGGACTTCCTCGAAGCCTTTTGCCGCTTCGGAGTACCTGCCTTGCTTGTATTCTATGAAGGCCAGTTCGTACTTCGCCGACGCCACCAGCTCCAGGTCATTGGGAAAGCGCTCCAGGATGACGCCGTAGTAGAATTGGGCCCCCTTCCAGTCGTAGATGTCGGACCTGTCCTGGGCCCTCTGGATTATCTCGGCCGCCGTCGCGCCCTCGGGGACCGGGGCGGGGAGGCTCGCGCAGGATAAGGCCAGGACTGAAAGGGCCGCCGCGGCGGCAATCAAGAACAAACGCTTTTTCATTTTCATCGTCGCGCCGTTGGCTTCAATCCGCATACTCTCCCCTTAGTCCGAGCGATTATGCTATACTTTCACAATGATAGCAACCGTAGTCAATGCTCTCGCCATCCTCGTAGGCTCCGTGGTGGGCCTCTTCCTCCGGAAGGGAATCAAGGAACGATATCAAAAGGTAATCTATACCGGGGCCGGCATGGCCTCCCTGGTCATCGGCGTCTCAATGGCCTTGAAAACCAACCATATCCTCGCCTTCACCCTCGCCTTGATCATAGGCGGGCTCGCCGGAACGGCCTTGGACATCGAGGGGGGCATACTCCGCTTGGGCGAGGCATTGAAGAGGCGCTTCGCAGGGAAGTCCGAAGATTCAACCTTCGCCTTCGGATTCCTCAACGCCTCCGTCCTCTACTGCGCGGGAGCCATGGCCATCGTCGGATCCTTCAAGGCCGGGACGGAAGGAGACTACTCACTCATCCTAACAAAAAGCGTCCTGGATGGTTTCATGTCCATCATATTCACCAGCACCATGGGAATCGGCGCCGCGTTTTCCGCCCTTTCAGTCCTGGCATACCAGGGCATCCTGACCTTGGGATCGGTGTGGATCAAACCCTTCGTGAGTGAGGTGATGCTCGCGGAGCTTACGGCGGCCGGAGGCGCCTTGATCATCATGATCGGCCTCAGCCTGTTGGATATCCGAAAATTCAAGACCGCGGACTTTCTTCCCGCCATCCTGGCGGTCGTGCTATTCGTCCTTGCTTTCCCTTACCTTCCCTTCCTATAATTCACTTGTCCGCTTAGGTATAAAAGGAAGTTCATGGGAAAACCACGGGGCGCCGACGATATCCACGAAAAGAACAGGCGGTTCGCGAGAACCAAGCATGTGGATGAATCAGGCGCCTGGTACAGCCTGGATAACGCAGGGATAATAATGCCTGCGGTCACGGACTCCAGGAACACGGGGCTTTTCCGTTTCGAAGTCATCCTCAAGGAGGCTCCGGACAAGGAAATCCTTGCGCGGGCCTTGGCCCAGACCGCGGCCCGGTTTCCCTATTTCAACGTAAGCCTCCGCCGAGGATTCTTCTGGTATTACCTTGACCAATGCCCATCGAGCCCACCCCTCTATCCCGACGAGGACCAGCCTTGCCAGGAATGGAACATAAACGACAAAGGAACAAGGATGTTCCGCATCCGCCTTTCAGGGAAAAGGGTTGCAGGCGAGTTTTCCCACGCCCTGACAGACGGTTCCGGGGGCATCTCCTTCATGAAGAGCCTCCTGGCGAGATACTTTTCCTTGCGGGGACTCGACCTGGGCATTGATTTGGGCCAGGGGGAGTGGTCGGACATAGCGGATCCCGACGGCTCGGCGGATCCTGAGGAGTTCGAGGACGGCTACCAGAGGTTTTTCCCAGGCACCCTGCCTCCACCGGAACCCAATCCAAAGGCTTGGCATCAGAGAGGTCCTATCCTGCCCAGGGGAGAATACCGAATTATTACCGGGATCGTGAATCTTGCTTCGACGCTGGCGGAGGCCAAGCGCAGGGGAATCACCATCACCGAGCTTTTGGGCGCCGTGTACCTCGACGCCCTCCAGGAAATTTGGTTTGCCTTGCCCAAAAAACCGAAGGAGCATTTCATAAGCCTTGAGATACCTGTCAACCTAAGGCAGTTCTTCTCCACGAAGACGATGAAGAATTTCTCCCTCTTCGTCCTGATCCGTGAAAACCTCCATTTGGGCAAGAGGGACTTCGCGGAATTGGTTAAGCGGACCCACTACCAGCTGAGGCTGGAGTACGATATAAAATCCATCTCCCGGCAGATCTCCCGGAACGCCGGGGGTACCAGGATTTGGGCTGTAAGGGCAGTGCCCCTCGTCATCAAGGACATTTTCGCCAGGATACTCTTCGCCAAGTTGGGAGAGACTATGCTGTCAGGCTTCATATCCAATCTGGGAGCGGTAAAGCTTCCGCCATCCATCGGAGAGAGAGTGGAGGGGATGGCCTTCGTTCCCGCCCCGAGCACCACAACCCTCGTCAACGCTTCGGTATTGTCATGGGGGGACGACCTTGTGATATCCTTCGGGAGCCTAGCTGTGTCGAGGGATTTGGAGACCCTGTTCTTTCGGAAACTCAAGGCCTTGGGTCTCACCGCCAGCGTAAGATGCCGCTGCGGGGAGGAGTGAACAGATGCCATATTGTCCTAGCTGCGGCGTGGAGATAGGCAGCCAGAAGAACTGCCCCCTTTGCGGAAAGGCGAATCCCAGCCTTGAGCCCGGCATAGGGAATCCGGCGCCGGCGGGTTGCGCCGAGGAGGATAGCGGAGGGGCCGCTTTCCTCGGCGAAACCGCCCGGTCGGTGCACCTCACCCCCGACGAGGGAAGGAAGATCGCCTGGGAAGTCCTGACCGTCGCCTTCGCCATCGCCGTGGCCATCCTCCTTTCCATCAACCTGCTGGTTGGAAGCCGTCCTTCCTGGTCCCTCTACCCGGTCTCATCCTTCGTCTTTGTCTGGATCTGCGCCACAGCCCTGCTCGCCTTGCCGAAGAAGAGAACCTTGGGTTTCGCACTAGTCGGCACCGCCTTGCCTCTCTACCTCGCCGCCCTAGGGCTCATAACCCGGGATGTCACCTGGGCGTTGAGGCTCGCGATCCCCATAGCCGTCTTCAGCGAGCTGAACGCCGCCATGGTGGGATTGGGCATTGGAATGCTCAAGCGCAAGGGCCTCAATGTCCTAGCCCTGGCCTTCGCAGGAGTCGCCCTGGAATGCCTAGGCCTTGAAATATTCATCGATCTCTTCCTGGACGGCAAAATCCGCCTCGGCTGGTCGGCTATAACCGCCATGGCTTTGGTGCCCATCTCGGCCTTCCTTCTCTATCTCCACGTCCGGGTGGTCAAGACGACAAACCTCAGGAGGTTGTTCAAGCTCTGAGGACTCTCAAGCCTTCCCATCGAAGTGATTTTCCATCCCTTGACATTTTCTACCGTTTGTTGTAAGTTTGTTCCATCGCGACGCAGGGTAGAGCAGTTGGCAGCTCGTCGGGCTCATAACCCGGAGGTCGTAGGTTCGAGTCCTACCCCTGCTAATCAAATCGAAGACTCCCATCCAGGGAGTCTTTTTGTTAGTACATCGAACCTTGTTGCTGATGGGAATGAGCATACTTAGGCAAGAAGTCAGGATGGGCTGCAAGTGGCGTGGGGTAGCGCTTCTCCCACACCATAAGCGCCCATTCAGGCAACGCATCCCTCGAGGCGAAGGGCCTCTCCTTACATAACCGTTTCCAGGCATTCGCAATATCTTCCCGACATATCCCCGCCATCTCGGCATGACATGCGACAGGTGGCGCAGCTGCCTTTCGTCTGATCCTATGAGGCCGTTGATAATTATGCCAGGCAAGATAGCAGGCGGACCGCAGGAGCCCTGAGGCGACATTGCGGGTGAAGCAAGTGGATTCCCGGTGGAAGGCAGCCATGTCCTTTCGCAACTCACGGTCATAGTAGTTTACGGGGAAGAGTGGATTGGCCACGGTCCTAGGGGCGGAGGAAGGGATGCGGCGGTGGCGGAAGGAGTTTGAGGAAGCGGTAGGGGAGAGCTCGGGAACGGAGGCGATGGCGCGGGGGTAAGCGGGATGTTCGTCGGTGGTGAGGGTGAGAGAGGGGAGGAGGGACCGGTTCCAGTGGGAGGGGATCTCGCGCATGAGGAGGGAGAAAGAGGAAGAGAGGGCAGACCTGGGAGGGGTGAAGCGGTGTTCGAGGGTGGCGCGGGTACGTTTTTGGAGATCGGACATGCGGCCTTTGCGGCGCAGGGTGGCGTGCGTGAAGGCGAAAAGGAACTGGGATTGGGAACCGACGAGGATGTTCAGGTGGGAGGGGAAGTATTGGGAGCGTTCGAAGGATTCGAAGCCGTCGGCGACGAGGTCCTCGGCCAGGGGCAGGGAAGAGGAGAGACGGGTGTGGAGGGCGAGGCTCGCCCTGCCGAGGCGATCAAGGCGGTTTTGGATGGATGCGGGGGAGCAGGAGAGATGGCGGGCGATGGCGGAGAGGGATTCGCCTTCGGTGATGGAACGGAAGATCTGAGGGAGGTCCAGGGTGCGCTTAGCGTAGTAGTCCAGGGAGAAGGTGGAGGCTGAGAAGGTCGCATGGCAGGCTGAGCAGCGGAACCGAGGGACGAGGCCGTCTCGGGCTGAGTGGAAGGATCCGAACCGACGGAAGAAGGGCTTGGCAGGGTACGGGGTTCGATCATGCTGGTGGTGGCGGCACGAAGGATTGGGGCAGAAGGGGGGAGTGAAGGAAGTATCCATGTGAATAGGACGTGTATGGGAATCGTCCTTGCTTCGTGAGGATGCGATGTTAAGAGATTATTCTCTCTCTTCGCGCAACATTCTTCGATGAACTAGATAAAAATTTCGCATGCAAAATAAAATATTCATTGACATCCGCCAAGGAGGTGTTAAGATACCCTTATAATCCTTTTAAGGAGGAACGAATGAAAAGGGTAATTACGCTTCTCGTCATTCTCGCGGTTGCCTTGGGCGCGGTTTCCGCGCAGATGAGGTATCCATCCCGAGACATCACCAACATCCTGGTCTGGGGAGCCGGAGGAGGAACGGACCTCGCCAACAGGCTCGTGATGGCTGAGATGGCAAAGGAACTCAAGGTCAACATCAATGTGAACAACGTGACCGGCGGCGTCGGCGGATCGGTAGGCCTTTATGAGGCATTCTCAAGGCCCGCGGATGGCTACACCCTGGTGGGTCTGTCCGAATCCTGCGTGACCGCGGCCGTCCAGGGCGGATTCAACAAGAAAATGAGCGTGTGGGATTTCTTCATCATCGGAGGATCCCCCGACCTCATCTCCGTAACCCCCAACGCTCCATTCAAGACTGTCGCCGACTTGGTGGAAGCGGTGAAGAAGAACCCCAAGAGTGTCCGAGCCGGCGCCTCCGCAGCGGGTTCAATCCATCACCTCAACCTCCTGGCCTTCGAGAAAGGATCGGGAGCGAAGTTCAATTTCATCCCCTATGACAGCTCAGCCGCATCCCAGAACGCCGCCATGACGGGTGAAGTGTCCCTAGTCATCACCTCGGTGCAGGAACAAGCGGAACTGATCAAGGCGGGAAGACTGAGACCCTTGGCCATGCTCATTCCCACCGATTTCGACTTCAAGGGAACCATCATCCCCAGCGCCTTCACCTCCTACCCCGGCCTGGCCCAGTACCTCCCCTTGGAACAGCAGATTGGTTTCGCCATCCGCAAGGACGCGCCCGAAGCGGTCAAGGAACAGCTCCAGGCGGCCTTCAAGAAGGCGATCAACGCAGAGCCCGTTAAGAAATTCGGCGCCGACCGATACTTCACCTTGAAAGGCATCGTAGGCAAGGAAGCCAACGACATCTTCGACAAGCTCGAATCTGTGTTCTCCTGGACCCTCTGGGATTTGGGAGCTGCCAAGGTAGATCCCTCTACCCTGGGCATTCCCCGCTGACAAGATTCCCCGATTTTAGCGAAACGACCACATGATAGGGGAGCCGCGCCAAGCGCGGCTCCCTTTTCCAGGAGAGGCCTATGATGGAGAAAACCAAGCTCCGCGGAGCTGATATAATCACCAGCAGCATTTTTTTCCTGCTTGGAATCTATATGATCGCCGAGGCGTTCACCATGCCGCTCAAGGATTCCTACGCCGGGGTCGAAAGCGTTTGGTACGTATCGCCGGCGTTGATGCCATTGATCATTGGAGCCGCGATGATCCTCCTGGCGATATTCATCTTCCTTCACGCGAGAAAGGAAGGCGGAATCGCTACATTCAAGGCGTTCTTCTCCAAAGGGGAGAAGAGAAAGATTTGGACCGACGCAAATGTCCGGTACGCTGCGGTGCTCGTTCCCCTGGTAGCCATGGTCTATCTGAACATAACACGCATAGACTTCTTCTTAACTATAGCGCTCTACCTTTGCTTCACCATTTCGGTGTTTTACTTCGACGATCCGCGGATCACAAGGCCGATGACAAAACTCTATTCCTTGGAGATGGGGCTTTTGTTGTTCCTGGCCTTGTTCGGTTTGGACAAGGCGCTCAAGGGAATATTCGCCTATTCCTTGGACGCCATCGCCGCGGTCATGATTGCCATCGTCATCATCGGTCTTAGGAGGATGGGGAAGAAATATCCGGAAACCGCGGGAAAGAGAAAATTCGCCCATGCCATGTGGATGACCTGGATGACCCCTCTCTTTGTGGTGCCAATCTTCCGCTTCATGCTCCGCGTGCCTTTACCGGTCGAAGGGGCGGTGGTCAACATCATGTCCTTCATCTATTACTCGGTACGGCAGTAGGGAGGCGCAGCATGGATATCGGACAACAATTCGGAGTATTCTTCTCCACCCTTCTTTCTATCATAACCAACCCAACGCAGATGCTGCTGCTTTTCGGCACTGTGCTCCTGGGGATCATCTTCGGAGCTCTCCCAGGGCTTACCGCGACCTTGGGCGTAGCCTTGCTCACTACCTTGACCTATGGTCTTTCGATGCAAGCCGCTATGATAGCCCTTATGGGAATCTATGTCGGCGCGGTATACGGCGGGTCCTACGGATCCATAATGATCAACATCCCCGGAACGGCCGCGGCAGCCGCTACCGCCCTCGAAGGCTACCCGATGGCCTTGCAGGGGAAGGCGGGCAAGGCCCTGGGACTTACCACCACGTCCTCGGCCATCGGAACCTTCGTGGGGATGCTCTTCGTCGTGGTATTCACCCCCATCATCGCGGCCCTGGCCCTGCAATTCACTTCCTTCGAATTCTTCCTCCTGGCGTTCTTCGGCATACTCATCTCCGGTTCCATATCCTGCCCCGACACGGTGCAGAAAGGTTGGATCACGGGATTCCTTGGGCTGTTCCTCGCCATGGTGGGCCGGGATCCCTTGCAGGTCTATCCGCGTTATACCTTCGGGATCACGAATCTTGAGAGCGGTGTGGAAGTAGTTCCGGTCCTGATCGGAGCCTTCGGCATCCCGCAGATAATCCAGGTCTTGAAGGACAAGCAAGTCACCGCCGAGCCCACAAAGCTGGAGAAGGTGCTCCCTTCCTTCGGGGATATAGGCAGGAACATAAAGCATATAGTGCGAAGCGCCCTCATAGGCGTCGGCATCGGCGCGGTGCCCGGCATCGGCGAGGACATCGCCGCCTGGGTCTCCTATGGCACGGCCAAGCGCACGTCGAAGCATCCGGAGAAGTTCGGCACGGGCGCCGAAGAAGGGATCATCGCCTCCGAGACTGCGAACAACGCCTGCATCGGCGGAGCCATGATTCCCTTGCTCTCGATGGGTATTCCCGGAAGCCCACCCGCTGCCATGCTCCTGGGCGCGCTGCTCCTCCATGGGGTGGCTCCCGGCCCCATGCTGGAAATCGAAAGGCCGGGCTTCACCCTGAGCGTGTCGGCCATCCTCCTTCTGGCCTCCTTCGCCATGTGGGTCGTGGGAATCCTGCTTGCCAAGCAGGTGGTGAAGCTCCTGCGCGTACCCCCCGCCCTTTTCATGCCGGTGGTGGCGGTTCTCTGCCTCGTGGGCTCCTATGCCCTGGGACTCAAGGTGTTCAACCTCTATCTCATGATCCCCATGGGTATCCTGACGTACTACCTGACCAACATGGGGTATCCGATCCCTCCCTTGGTCATCGGGGTGATCCTGGGCGGCATGGCGGACGCGAATCTCCGCCGAGGCCTCATGGTGTCCCAGGGAAGCCTGGCGCCTTTCTTCACAAGGCCAGTGGCATTCATCCTCCTCATGGTAATAGTGCTCACCTTCGTGACGAACACCAGTCTTTACAGGAAATTGACCGCCTCGCTGCGGAAGAAGAAAGGATGATTATGAATCATAGATACCTCGGGAAAACAGGGCTCCTCGTCTCTGAATTCACCTTGGGGACAATGAGTTTCGGCGCTCCGGGCTGGGGCTGCGACAGGAAGGAAGCATCCGGAATCCTCCTGGACTACCTCGAGGCGGGCGGAAATTTCATAGATGTGGCTGACGTCTACGCCAAGGGCGAGGCGGAGTCGATCATCGGCGAAACCCTGGATTCGGCCAGGCGGTGCAAGGTTCTCATCGCCTCGAAATGCGGATTTCCCTTCGGCGACCATGCAAACGCCTTGGGTTCCACCAGAAAGCACATCGTAGAGTCAGTGGAGGGAAGCCTCAAGCGCCTTAGGACCGACTGCATCGACGTGTACTATCTGCACAGGCCGGACCCCGCTACCCCGATGGATCAAATCCTCGAGACCTTGGACATCCTGGTTCGGCAGGGGAAGATCCTTTACCCCGCTTTTTCCAACCTCCCTGCCTGGCGCCTCGCCCTGGCCGACCAGGGGGCCAAAAACCGAGGGATGGGGGGCTTCGCCTGCGGCCAATACCTCTACAACCTCGCCGACCGTTCCTGCGAGCAGGAGATAATTCCCGCCATGATCCACCAGGGAATCGGGTTCCTGGCCTGGAGCCCATTGGCGGGCGGCCTCCTTTCAGGAAAATACCATGACTTTGCCGAAGTCCCGAAGGGCTCGAGGTTCGACCATAGGAAGGGGCTCGACGTCCCTCGGTTTTGGAACGAGCGGAGCAAGGCCATAGCCCAGGGGCTGGCCGAGGCAGGGATGGAGATGGGAGCAGCGCCCGCGAGGCTGGCCTTGGCTTGGCTTCTTTCCAAGGATTACCTTTCCTCGGTGATCCTTGGACCCCGCACCAGGGATCAATTGGCGGACAGCCTCGCCGCTTCCTCCATCCGGGTCCCGGAGGAAATCCTCGCAAGGCTGGAGGAGATATCCCAGCCCGCCAAGAATTACCTGTGGGGCTTCAACGAGGAGACGAACGGGCAGTTCCTCGCCCGGGGCGCGCTCTTTCCCGGCGCCCGCATAGTGTAGGGGAGTGCCGCCATGCTGCTGCGTTCACAATTCGAAGCCATCAGGGACAGGGCCAAAGACATCTTCCGGGACATCGGATTTCCCCTTTCGAAGGAGGAACTCGACTCAATAGCCGTGGCGGACTTCGGGCTCTCCGATCCTGGGAGGGAAGGGGCCCAGATTCTGACACTCTTCGCCACCGACCGGATCAGCGCCAAGCTTATCCTCCTCTTCCCGGGCCAGATCCTGCCCGAGCATTGGCATCCTCCCGTGGGGAGCGATCCGGGGAAGGAAGAGATACTGAGGGGATACTGGGGAAGGGTCCTGTATTTCGAAGACCGATCGAGCGAGGTGGGGAGAAACGCGGATCCGCGATTCCGACTTGACGCGTCGGAGCTTCCTTCCTGGAAACCCGAGGCGTACACCTGCCGGCATCGCCTCGACTTGGATCCGGGGGTCCAGATCATCGCTCCGCCGGGAACGAAGCATTGGCTCAAGGGCGGCCCCGAAGGCGGCTGCGTCTTGAGCTTCTCCACCTGCGTGAGGGACATCCTGGACCAGTTCACCGATCCCGGCGTGGTGCGGACTACAAAAATAGTGGAAGGTTGATCTTGGGGTCAGACCCCATACATTGACTTTAGATTGGCTTCAGAAAAATAAACCTATTGAAAATCCTGTCATCCTGTCTGGTAAGTATCGACAGGATAACAGGATTTTTTTCAAGCGACATGGGGTCCGCCCCCGCTGGTGACGTGATTCCCTTATGAATTATTTCAATCCGAACAGGTGCTCTTCCAGGAACTTCCAGGTGAGCATGTAATCGTCCTTGGCCAGGACCTGGTCGAAACCAGCCTTCTCCATCTCCTCAAGCCGCGCGAGAAGCTTGGCGGTGAGTCGGTTGTTGATCTCGAACATGCCCTTGATGTCCCAGCGGGTGGGGGAGGTGTCGGAGGTCACGTAGTCGTCGTAGCCGTACTTCCTGAGATAGTAGAGGAACTCGGCGTAGGCGAGGATGTGCTTGGAGCCTGCGAAGTAATCCCAGTCCCACTTGGCGTCGTTGTCGTTGATGTGGACATAGTAGGGGAAGCCCGAGTCGTGGAGAAGGGCGAGTTCCTCCGCCGGATTGGCGCCGCCATACATGGAATGGCCGAAATCCAGGGTGACACCCAGGCCGGGCAGGCCTATCTGCTCTATGAGGAGGACGGTCTTCGCGGCGTTGTTGAGGAAGCAGGTGCCCCTGGTTTCGCTGGGCTTGTATTCGATGTAAAGGGTGATCTCCGGCCTGTGCCTTGCGGCCTCGCCGAAGGTTTCCTTTAGGAAGCCCCAGTTCTTGGAGTAGTCCGCCTGGAAATTGAATTCCCAGCCGTCCCCCAGGGGACAGCAGGTGACCTTGTCGGCGCCGATGGCGGCGGCGAAATCCTTGGCTTCCTTGATGAAGCGCACAGCCTTGTCCCGCACCGCCTTCTGGGGCGAGGTCAAGCCGCCGTTCCTGAACTCAGGCTCGGCCTTTACGTTGACGTTCACGGCCGAAATTCCAAGGTTGTACTTAGCCATCAAGGCCTTGACCTGGGCGGGGTCGTTGACCTCGTAGGGGTACACGCATTCCAAGCCCTGCATGCCCGGGATTTCCGATGCGATCTGGAACTTCTTCTCCAGGTCGATGGCTTGGTTGTACTCGTGGAACCTGTCCTTGGTCTTGCTCAAAAACGACGAAATCACTGCGTACTTGATCATGATGCTCTCCTTTGCATTGCTTTCATTGCTATCGCATGGGCCTGCTCGAGGGTGTTTTTCCCCCGAAGGTAGGCCCCTTCCACTTCATTTGGATTTTGACAGGCGATCTCCAGGTCCAGGGATCCCTGGTACCCCGACTCCAGCAGCCCCTGGACCAGGGGAATCCAGGAGATTGAGCCCTCGCCGGGGGGGAGGGCGAGATTCTCCGTGCCAAAATTGTCCTTCAGGTGGGTGCCGTAGATCCGTCCGGCAAGCTTGGCGGGGATGAGGCCGATTGCTTCCTTTGACGACCAGGCGTGACCCGTGTCGAAGTTGTAGCCAACGCTGTCGTTGCCCGTTTCCCGGGAAAAGCGCATGAGCCCTTCAGTGCCGCC
>JBFLXC010000004.1:0-49750 GCA_040757435.1 Spirochaetota bacterium
CAGCCTCAAGGCCGACTCATACCGGATGAAGGAGCGGCTCAAGGTCGGTTCGGTGGGTTTTGATTGACGACGGGAAACCGGAAAAATCAAACCGACTAATTCCGGAAAATTGAAACCGACGTTGACACCGACGATTAAATCGATGACTCATTTGTTTTAGCGCCCCATCTGGTGAATCCTCAGGGACTAAACCATCGTACAACAGCGCCCAAGACTAACTTCAAGTCGAATCGCTCAGCCTATCAAGGTTTTGTGTACTCTCTTCGATTATTTCAGGAAAGAACCGCGCCATGCTAGCTCTCGGCTTGAGTAAATGTTATGTCGACGCCTTCGGCGCTGGAGGTGAAAGATGGATATAACGGAATGGATAAGAAGTGGTGATCCTTCATTGGACTATTTGGTTGATAGGGATTTATTCGATAAGAAGAATGAAAATAAACATAGCAATATTGGAAAATCGGGTTGGTGTTTCGAATATATCAAGAACAGAAATCCTGATGGAAGCTGGGGGAATAGGTTTTATCAACCCAAATGGATTTGTTCGCACTATACAATTTTGGAATTGAGGAACCTTGAATATCCTCCAACCGATAGTCTGCTGCAAAAGGAAATAAATAGGATAGGCAATGAGGAAATAGCAAGCGATGGGGGAATCAACCCTTCGGTCACTATGGATGTAAGCGATACATGTGTTACGGCAATGTATTTGAACTATGCGGTTTACTATAAAGCAGATATGCAAATCATCGAAAGGATCATCGATTATCTGCTGGAACAACGAATGGACGACGGTGGGTATAACTGCAATTTCAACCAAAAAGGAGCTGTCCATAGCTCATTTCATACATCAATTTGTGTCCTAGAAGCTTTTCAAACATATATTTCCGCAAAACATACGTATAGAATCATTGAGATACTACAGTCAAAGGACAGTATTATTGGGTTCCTGTTGGCCCATAAACTATTCAGATCCAGTCGGAACAATGAAATCGTAGATAATAAAATGCTGACCATGACATACCCGTTTAGATGGAAATACACTACTCTGCGGGCATTGAATGCATTCGTAGATTGCAACGCAAAGTACGACAATAGGATGGACGAGGTACTTGATTTAATAGAGAACAAAAGAGGAAACGACAATAAGTGGAAAATTCAATCTAGCTATCCAGGGAAAGAGTTTTTCAAGATGGAAGAAGCCGGCAAGCCAAGTAAAATAATAACATATATGGCATTAAAGATTTTGAGGAAGTATAGAAACTTGGACCTGACATTCGCCAGTCGCGCGGAAAATTGAGTTTTGATATTGAGATCCGTATATCTTAAGGTTCTGGAGTCGAATGGCAATAAGCAGTCATTCCAAGGGAGGATTCTATGGATTTGGGAGCGTTTTCGGTCAGCCTTTCGGTAAAGGACATATACAAATCATTTGAGTTTTACTCAAAGCTAGGATATCAAGTAATCGGTGGTGATATAAAGCAGAACTGGGTAATTCTAAAGAATGGAATCAGTGTGATCGGTTTATTTCAGGGAATGTTTGAAAAAAACATTCTCACCTTTAATCCGGGATGGAATCAAGATGGGAAAGATGTATCGCAGTTCACTGACATAAGAGATATCCAGAATAAGCTCCTGAACGAAGGTATTACAATAAATGAGAAGGTTTCTGAATCAACAAATGGACCGGCATACTTTAGTCTTGAGGATCCGGATGGCAACCAAATCCTTTTCGACCAACATAGATAGGTTTCGAGATTATTTCGCTGCAAGTTAATTGTTCATCCTGTTGTCAATTTTTGTTCCCAGACTATAAAAGGATATTATCATGCTGAATGAAGGAAGTTGCTCCATTAACTAATATTGATAAAGGAAAGAGATATATAGATAATGGGAAAATAATGACATCGGCTGGAATATCCGCGGGAATTGATCTAGCGTTGCACATTGTCAATAAAATATATGGAATTGAAGCTGAACAGAAGACAATCGAACATATGGAATACAGGAAATAGAAGAAATCAAAACCGTTTCAATCAAAATTCGGTCCGTCGCAGTATACGTCTTGAGCGTATGCCAGGTGGAGCCTATGGTACCTATCAAGGATTTAAGATGAAAAGAACATTATTTATATTGGTTATATTAATTGCAACTGGAATAGCATTTTCGGAAGAGATTAGTATTCCAGGAACAAAAGTCCATTTGGATATTTCAAATGATTACTTTTTAGTTGCTAATAGCAATATGTTGATGACAAAAAAAGGAAGTTTTATCAGTTGTATGGAAGTTGATGCACCATACGAAGAGGCAAGAAATGCTTTTGTATCTACAAAAAATATCATAAGTGGAGTTAGCTTTGGAGATTTTATTCTAGAACAAACCAATAAGGGAATATTTAATGTTCAAGCCAATAAACAGGATGAACTATTTCTAGGTTATGGAGTTTTGTTAGGTTCGGAAAGTAGTAGTGTAGTATTACTTGGTTTGCTTAGAAAAACCAATGATATGGATTTGGATAGCTTGTTTAAAATTTTGGACTCTGCAAATTACGATGAAAATCGAGTACGAGATTTTTCTCGAATCAAATATTTTACCATTGAGTCAATAGAATATGAACTTTATCAGTTTTTCGGTGATAGATTTTTGTTCAAGTATATTGGAGAAAAACATAGTGAATCGGATACAATAGATTTTGAAATAGGTTCGATATTCCATAACTATAACCTTACCAAAGATATGTATCTTGATGCCGCTAGAAGTTTTTCTTTCAGACCCCCTTTTAATGATTTTTATACTTTAATTTCTTCTGAATTTGATTCAATTACTATAGGTAATTTGAATGGAATATTCGTAAAGTAAAAATACTTTAATAAAATGATGAATAGAAGCGGTGAGGCCATAGAATATATTTTGTTTTCCGCAAATAGGATATACTTTTTGAGATCAAAAATACATTCTGATAATTGTAGCCAATACTATAAATCGATTCATAACGCTTTCGATTCTTTCAAGTTGACATTCTGACTTACATCCTACAACTACTCGCCACCAATGTACGCGACACAAGCAAATCCCATGTTATCTTGGCATTCGACGCAGATCATGACTTTCAAATGCTTAATACACTAGGTTAATTCAAACCCATGATAAGAATCTGGATTGCAATTAATCTAATCAAAATGGAGATTATGGATGGAAATTACAAGAAATTCTAATTGCGGGAATTCTCCAAAGAACGCATTCATCGAGGATTTTGTTGTTCAACTCTTTAGCAAAGAAGATGTTAAAGATAAAGTAGTGGACAACATATGCATTGATATCGCTGGAACGCAAGTCATATACGGAATAGATGAATTACTCATCGAAAAGATTTTTGAAGAAGAAATACTTGGAATTGAAGTATATGATGCGATCAGCCATGGGAAAAAAGGCGCTATAGATTTTAAGGTTCATACAGTTACTGGGAAAGTTAGGGAGTTGGGAATATTCCTAGAATTCAAATCACTGAAAGCGGATAGGATAGCACGTTTGAAAGTTTTTATTTCTGCTTCAATTTGAGTTACAACTGTTTGTAAGGTATGGAATAAACAATCAAATGCCTCGAGCTTTTATATCCTCAGGCACTTTCTAGGAAAAACATGAAAACACTAGTGCTGGGAGCCAGCGGGGCTACAGGTAGGCTTTTGGTTGAACAACTATTAAGCCACAACATCCACCCAAAGATAGTCGTACGTTCCCAATCGAACATAGGCAATACAATAAACAACCATATCGAAGTTGTCGAAGGTGATGTTGATGATTTTTCTCTTGGGCAGTTTGAGGAACTCTTAAACGATTGTGATTCAGTCGTTTCTTGTCTTGGGCATAATATTTCCTTGAAAGGAGTTTTTGGCAAACCACGAAGACTCGTGTTCAACGCTGTCAAGAAGATCGCGATGACACTGAATGATTCAAAAGACGTAAAAAAGTTCATTTTGATGAGTACGACTGCATACACCGATTATACGCATGGAGAAAAGAGTTCTGTGTCGGAAAGTCTGATCTTTTCCACGCTAAGACTATTAATGCCGCCCCATACTGATAATGTTTTATCAGGCGATTATCTTTTTAGGATAATCGGAGCAATAAGTAAATTCGAGTGGGTTGCGGTTAGGCCTGATTCCCTGTTCGATTCAAGTACCGTATCCGAATATGAAGTGGAGGGCCGTAGGAAAAGGAGCCCGGTATTTGATCCTGGGAAGACAAGTAGAATAAATGTCGCACATTTCATCGCTGAATTGCTTTCAGATGATACCAAGTGGAATGAATGGAAGTATAAAGCGCCTGTAATCTACAATAAGGATTGACGGCAGTGAATTCTTTTACAATGCCTCGGCGGGAATACAATGGCCATGGTTTGCAAGGTTTATGAAAAGAAAACTGAACAATTTATATTTGGTATCCATTGTTCTAGCCGTCAATATCCTATTGGACAGGATGACCAAATATTTGGCCGTCGAATTCCTGAAAGGCAGGCCTAACATAGGAATTCTATTCGACAGCATCGTTCTGGGGTATGTCGAAAACACAGGAGCGTTCCTGGGGCTGGGTTCGGATTGGAATATCCATGTCAAATACTTTTTTCTCATCATAGTTCCAATGATCATATGTTTGGCTGTCATAATTTTTTCCATTTTCAAAAGTGTTGATAAGAAAAAATTGATTCTTGTAATTACCGTCGCGGCCGGCGGTTTGAGCAATTTGATTGATAGGCTGTTCAACAGCTTCGCCGTGATTGACTTCTTGAACTTCGGAATAGGGAACCTTAGGACCGGAGTGCTCAATGTGGCGGACCTTTCCGTCACATTTGGAGCGGCATTGTTCGTCATGGTGGAATTTAGAAATGGGAAGGATTGAAGAATGGGACAATATGTGTACATAGCGTGCTCGCTCGATGGATTCATAGCGAAGCCGGATGGAGATATCGACTGGCTTACCTCGATCCCGAATCCGACAAATGACGAATATGGATATTCCCAGTTTATACGCATCATAGATGGGATTGTGATGGGGAGAAAGACCTTCGAAAAGGTTGAAAGCTTTCCGGAATGGCCCTATTCAAAACCCGTATTCGTATTGAGCAATTCCATGAACGTCGTTCCGGATAGGTTGAAGGACAAGGTTTGGATTTTATCGGGGAAACCGAAGGATATAATCGATCAACTGAATGCCAGAGGCATGAGGAACATATATGTCGACGGCGGAAAGACAATCCAAGCCTTTTTGAAGGAAGGCCTGATCGATGAGATGATTATAACGACGATAGCGAAGATTCTCGGAGACGGCGTTCCCCTATTCGGAAGCATAGGCGTTGAAATAGGCTTCAGGGTTGAGAAGTCGGAAGTGTTGAATGAGCATATGGTGAAGACGTATTACAAGAGAAAATAAGCATGGCATCGGTTCGGGTTTGTGTGAAGAATGGATTAAAAACGCTGGTTCGATGATGGAACTGAGCGATGTTGAGTGGGCCGCCTTTGTCGTCACAAAGGACGTCATTCCAGGAATATGATATGGAATACCCTATTTGGGAAGACTATCTGAAATACCTAGATGAAAAGGGAATCCCCAGACCCCGACCATACGTATTCGCGGAACATTTCTGCAACGACAAGGAATCGGCGGACAAATTGTATCAGCTGGTCATCGATGGGAGGAAAAGGGCTACCACGGGAAGCGTCTGGGCATATGAATTTGACGAAGAACCCATATTGAAGCCTGGGGATCTTACCATTCTGACAAATTATGACGGCACAAGGGCATGCGTAATCAGGACAACCAAGAATGTCGTCAAGAAATTCAGAGATATCAAGGATGAAGATGCGAAGAAAGAGGGTGAAGGGGACTTGAGCTTGGAGTACTGGAGGAGAGTCCATAAGGAATACTTCGAAGAAGAATGCGGCAGGATTGGGAAAGCGTTTTCGGAAGATATGCCCGTGGCTTTTGAAGAGTTCGAGATTGAATTCATGAATGAAAAGAGTTGAAGCGATGCTTGATGCTTCAAAAGGCCTGTTGGAAATAGCCGGATTACTCGAAGAAATCGCATAGGATTTTATATTTATGACAACTGGGACGCCATATGACTATCAGGAAATGGATTAAAGCCGATCTGGGGCAAATAAAGGGTCTTCTCCGTCAATTGTATGAAACCCTCGGGGATGGGCCCATATTGGAAGAAAATACCCTTCTGCGGCATTTTAAGGCGATGGAAGAGAACACGGATGTGTATGAAAACTATGTGGTCACGGACAATGGTTCGGTAGTCGGCTACATGTCATTATTGTTTTACCGAAGCCTTTTCCACGCGGAAGGGACGGCCCAGATCAACGAGCTGGTCGTGGACGGCAAGCATAGGAATAAAGGCTACGGAAAAGCCCTATTACAATTTGGGATCCAAAGGGCCAAAGACCGCGGCATGGATGAAATTGAGATCGGCGTGGAAAAAGAAAACATGAAGGCACTGGACTTCTACAAAAGAAATGGCATCGAGGAAGAGTATGTGCTTCTGGGAAGGGAATTGTAGGAAAACATACGAT
Source organism: Spirochaetota bacterium (assembly GCA_040757435.1). Classification (GTDB taxonomy): domain Bacteria; phylum Spirochaetota; class Spirochaetia; order Treponematales; family Rectinemataceae; genus VKGY01. Next base: position 6,570 of record JBFLXC010000004.1, read on the forward strand.
GCCCGCCATCCTGGCGCTTCCTTGAGAAATATTCTTTATAAATACTGGGAGTAAATTATGCGAAGATCGGATAGGGAACTTAAGGACAGAGAAGAGATAGAAAATATCCTCCGTAAGGCTGATGTTTGTAGGATAGCGGTCAATACCGGCGAGGCGCCATATATCATTCCCTTGAATTTCGGATATGAATGGGATGAAGAACTTCGCATCTACTTCCATGGAGCCCATGAGGGCAGAAAGCATCTCTTGATCGAAAGGGATAATAGGGTAGGTTTTGAAATGGATATCAACCATGAACTGGTTGAGAAAGAAGCGGCGTGCGATTGGGGAATGAAGTATAAAAGCGTCGTAGGATATGGAATAATTGAGGATATCGACGATGACACATCAAAGAGGCATGGGCTGGACCTCATCATGAGGCAGTATGGATTTTCTGGAAAGCCTTCCTATAGCGACGCCGCCGTGAAGGGTATCAAAGTCTATGCGTTGTCGGTGAAAGAGATCACGGGCAAGGCAAGAAAATAGAAGACGAAATGCTGTCATGATCCTGAAAATCCTGCATCCCAATCTTGTAATCCTGTCTTTGCTCATGAATAACTGCTTTTACCACGTCATATACGCCGAAGGAACCTCCTGGGCAGGAACCATGCGCGGAACACATCGGGCAATGGTATGATTGCGCCTATGCGCTGAAAGGAGAAAAATGATCTGTAGGCCGGGATGCGCGGCATGTTGCATATACATTTCGATATCGTCCCCTATTCCCGGAATGCCCGAGGGCAAGCCCGCGGGAATCAGGTGCCGCAACCTGGATGGAAACAACCTTTGCCGCATCTATGGAACGGAACACTATCCCAAAGTGTGCCATGATTTTAAGCCTGATCTTGAAATGTGCGGCGAAACCAACGAACATGCCAAGGCTTTCCTCGAACTCCTCGAGAAGGAAACATCGCCGGACAAAGGTCACAGAGGGTGATTGGACCAAAGGATTGAAGACAGTGTACGAAATCGTCGATATCGCGGAATCGAATGAAATGCGCCTCCAAGCCGCTCGGTTGCTGATGCATACATTCATGGACAAAGGCGGCGGCGCCTGGCCGACCATGGGGAAAGCGATGGAGGAAGTGGAGGAGTGCGCAAAGGACCCCAATATTTGCATCGGCCTATGCGACGACGGGAAGATGGTCGGATGGATCGGATTGAGGCCCATGTACGACAAGACCTGGGAGCTGCATCCCTTGGTTGTGGAGACCAAACAGCAGGGAAAGGGTTTTGGGAGAAGGTTGCTGGAGGAACTGGAGCTTAGGGCGAAAGCGCTGGGATTGGAAGGCATCGTGTTGGGAACCGACGACGAGCTGGATAAGACAAGCCTTTCGGACAAAGAATTGAACGGAGAAAACATATTCGAAGAGATTCGGGACATAAGGAACAAGAACCGGCATCCGTTCGAATTCTATAGGAAGTGCGGATATGCTATCGTAGGTGTCATACCGAATGCGAACGGATTGAAAAAACCGGATATCTGGATGTGGAAAAAGATAGGGTAGGCCCGGGGAGAAAGATTCCTAGACCCGCCGCCGCATGCTCAGGACAAGGATTTTAAAATGGATAACAAAAAACCGACGACTCGATGGATCCTCGCCGCGACAGTCGCCGCGCTCGCCCTGGCGATTGTTCTGTTGCAGATCGCCGTGTCGCTCAGGCAAGGCAATGCGGCCAGGGTGGAAAACGTCAAAGTGACCATCCTGGGAGCGAAACCCGAGAAAAAACTGACCGTCGCTTCCTTGACGGAACAATTCGACGGCTCCTTCGTCTATAAATGCGGCAAACTCTTCTTCAGGGACTACTCCTTCGATTTCCAGATCCAGGCAAAGTCGATATACACCATAGATTTGGCCCAAAACGGCATAAGGAGCATCGCCTTCTCCAACAGGCTGTTCACGTCCGTGCTTGTCGGCACCGATGCGACAGTCCTCCTGGACAAGCCTATAAGAAGCGAATCGATGATGCTTGCGGATTCATTCAAAATACTGAACGAAGACAGGTCCGCCTTGGCGAAGGAAGAGAAAATCAAACATTACTTCTACAACAAAGTTCCGGAGATACTTGCCTCCTTGGGCAAGGAAACCGGCTATAGGGGCACATACAGGAACATGGATTTCATCATCGAAGTGTCGGGAAAGAATTATGCCGCGGTCGATGAAATCGATGGGAAGCTCAAAGAAGGCTGCAAGGGCATATTCGAGGAAATATTCAAGAAGATGGGCATGAAGGTACACAACGTAGCCATCGAATTCAAATGACCTGGGGTGGTCGATTGCACTTTAAATTCTGAAAATCGGAAATTCGGAATATTACAGATGGCATATCGATAGGCTGGCCAGGAATTTTCGGCTGGACACCGCCGTTGCGGCGCGGGAGGTCTCTTGAAGACGTTCATCTATGTCCTTAGGCTGGTTCCCAGGCTTAGGCTTGAAAAAAACTGGACCGCCACCGACGACAACGTCGTGAAGTCCCATTTTTCATACCTGCAGGAATTGCGGAATGACGGCACACTGATCCTTGCAGGCAAGACCGACGGATTGGACGAAAAAACCTTTGGGATAGTGATATTCAAATGCGAAAGCCTGGATGAAGCAATCGCCATACAGCGCGACGACCCCGCAGTCAAACATGGCATCATGGACGCCGAGCTCTTCCCCTACTCAATCGCTCTTGCGTCGTTTCCTCCTTGATAGAGACCGTTTTGGCTTTTCTTGCGTTTTCGGATAGATTTATCCCCGGAGATGGATATGGACGAAGAGATGGTCGAGGTATTCAATGTGAACATTCCCGGCGTTTCAAGCCGGGTGCGCAAGGACAAGTACGAAGAAGTGAAAAGGGTGCTTTGGACATACATGCCGGAAACGCCCCCGGGGCTCACCCAGGATGAGATGGCACGCCTAGTCGTGGAGAAGGTATCGAGGGAAATATTCGAAGATGCCGCAAAGGCGCCCTGGTGGATGAAAACCGTCCAACTGGACCTCGAGGCGCGGGAAGTCTTGATCCGGGAGAAGACACGGCCGACGAGATGGCACTACGATAAGAACAGGAAGGAAAAGGTCCCCATGGGGGCGGCAGCCAGGAAGCCACAGAAAAGGAAAGAAAACGAGATGCTCCCTGAAATCAGGACCTTGCTGACGGAAAGAGGATTGCTCGATTCGTTCGCCGAACGCCCATATTACCAGAGGAACGATTATCTGGGATGGATCTACAGCGCGAAAATGGAGAGCACCAAAGCCAAGAGAATCGAGCAGATGCTTGAGGAACTTAAACAAGGCGACAGATACATGAATATGGAGTACAGGAAAGCGGGCAAATAGGCGCGCCCGCTGAAAGAAAACCATGGAAATCAACATTCGACTGGAGACAAGGGACGACTGGCTGGAAGTGGAGAAGGTGACGAGGGAAGCCTTCTGGAACTTGTACGTCCCGGGATGCGACGAGCACTATCTGACCCATATCCTTCGGGATCATGAAGATTTCATAAAGGAATTGGATTACGTCGCGGAAATCGACGGTAAAATTGTCGGCTCGATCATGTACACCAAGTCGTATCTTCTGGGCGATGACGGCGAGATGGTGGAAATCGCATCCTTCGGACCCTTGTGCGTACATCCGGATTTTCAAAGAAAGGGCGTGGGCTCGGCGCTGATCGAAAGGACAAAACTGAAGGTCAAGGAAATGAACCTTCCGGCCATAGCCATATACGGGGATCCCCACAACTACTGCAAGCACGGGTTCAAGAACGGCATCGACCACCGGGTGAGCGACATGAACGGAGAGTACCCCCTGGGATTGCTCATCCTTGAACTGCAGCCAGGTTTTTTCGGGAACAAGAGCTGGAAGCTAAGTCAGAGCGATGTTTTCCAGCTTGACCACGAGGCCGCCGCAGAATTCGACAAGCGTTTTGAGAAAAAGGAAAAGAAGGCCCATTACAGCCAGGAATTGTTCAAGATGCAGGTCCGCTCGTATCTGAGGAATATCTAAAGTCCGAAATGGATTCCGAATCATCAATCTTGAAAAGGACAGAGCGTGAACATCGAATTCCACCACATCTGCATAGAGACTGACGACTACAAGGAGAGCCTGGCCTTTTATACAAAGGCCATGGGCTTCCATATCCTGGAAGAAAAACGGGATTTCCACGGACGGGACTTCAATACATGGATCAGGAACGGAAGCGTCATCATCGAGCTTCAAACCCCCAAGATCGCCGGCAAGGAACTGCCCTCCCTCGGCAACCGCGGGATCAGGCATGTTTGATTCAAAGTGGAGGATTTGGACGAGGCGATTGACAGGCTCGAAACCCAGGGATTTAAGGATTTCCTCGACGGGAAGAAAAAGTACCGGGTATTCGACAGCTTCCTCTGCAAATTGAAAGCGCCGGAAGGCACCGTGATTGAACTGAGGGAATGACGACAAATGAGAGAATTGTACAACCTGATGGAAGGGACGGAGTCCAAGACGAGCAAGAGGATCGATGCCTTCCTGCTGACCCTTATATTCTTAAACGTACTCCTTGTCATCGTCGATTCTTACGGCAATCTACGCAACGACTTCTTCGATCTGATATCGGTATTCGAAGATTTTTCTGTCATTGTTTTCACGATCGAATATTTGTTGCGGCTAATCTGCAGCCCTTACAGATATTCGGAAAGCTATTTGAAAATAAACATACTAAGGTATGTGGTAAGCCCTATGGCGATCATCGATTTATTGGCAATCCTGCCCTTTTACCTGCCCCTCATCTTTGTGTTCGATTTCCGGATCTTCCGATTCCTAAGAATCTTCAGATTGTTGAGAGTGTTGAAAATTGGAAGGTACTCGAAAGCCTTGGAGCTCATAATCCGTGTCTTCAAGAAGAAAAAGGCCGAACTCCTATTGTCTTCCTTCATACTTATGATTTTGATTTTCTTCGCAGGCTCGCTGATGTATTATGCCGAGAATTCCTTCCAGCCGGACAACTTTCCCAATATCATCGATTCCGTGAAATGGTCGATCAACACTATGGTCTTCCTGGGATACGACGAGATCGTCCCATTGTCTCCCATGGGGAATATCCTTGGAATGATCATAGTTGTTCTTGGCCTAGGCTGGCTTACTCTTCCCATCAGCGTTCTAAGTTCCGGCTTCATAGAACAACTGGAAATCGTTGATAGGAAGTGCCCGCATTGCGGTAAAGATGTTGATTAAGGCGTCACAGCCAAAGGGCGGTCGATATGAAGGCAGAGTACATCAAGGAAATCGAGGATATTGAAAAGGAGTTTTGCGCCTGTGCCGCGGAGCTGGGCGTAAAGGAAGCCTTCGTGCGGTTCGCCGATGAAAATGGAGTCGTCAACCGGGGCAAAGAAATCCATTCGGGCAGGAGCGGAATAGAAAAGTACTATTCCACTCTCGGCATGGAAATCATTACATTGGAATGGCGGCCGTCATTCATCGATGTATCGGAAGACGGAAGCATGGCCTACAGCTATGGGAATTACCATATCGTCTATAAAGACGCCGGTGGCAATTCGTGCAGCGGAAATGGAATATTCCACACGGTCTGGAAGAGGCAGGCTGATGGGTCATGGAAATATGTCTACGACTGAGGGAGACCTTGCATGAAGGAAAAAGTGAAGATAACAGTTGCAGTCCTTGTCGACGTTCCCTTGAAGGATGCCTGGGAATCGTTCATAGGCGAGGATTGCGTCGTGCATTGGAATTTCGCCAGCGATGATTGGCATTGTCCCTGGGCACGGAATGACTTCAGGGTCGGCGGGGAGTTCGTCTATCGCATGGAAGCGAGGGACGGATCCTTCGGCTTCGATTTCGAGGGAACGTACCAGGCCATCGAGGACAGGAAAAGAATAGCGTATGTGATGGGCGACGATAGGCGGGTGGAGCTGTCGTTCACCCAAGACGGGGACTCGACAAGGGTCGTCGAGACCTTCGAGGCCGAGGGACAGAATTCCTTGGAACTGCAGAGGCAAGGCTGGCAGGCCATACTCGACAACTTCAAGAAATACGCGGAATCCAAGAAAAAGGGCTAAAACTGCGAATACAAGATGAATATTACAGTCCGCCAAGGCGAAATCTATTGGATCAAGATCAAAGAAGACAGCTCGGATGAAATAGTCCATCCCCATCTCGTCATCCAGGAAGATGTACTGAACGATAGCAGGATTTCCACGACTGTCGTTTGCGCCATCAGCACAAACATGAGGAAAGCCTACCAAGTGGGAAATGTCGCATTGGGCGAGCATGAGGGAAACCTTGAAAAGCGGAGCGTTGTGATCGTCTCGCAGGTATCGACAGTGAAACTGAGCTCCATAGGACAGTACATAGGCACACTAAGCCAAGAAAGAGTCGAGGAAGTCCTTCACGGGATGCAACAACAGCAGAACTTGCGCAGCATGTAAATCCTGCTCCCCCATCCCGTTAATCCTGTCCTATTGCTTTTCCAATCAAAGGAAAAATCAATGATCGACCGGCAAAAGTTTTTCCAGGAAATCGACAACGCGGAGAAGGAAATCTCCTCCAAGGGAGGATCCGCATGGCGCCTGGGCATCCAAGAAGGATTCAAGACAATACGCGACCTATGCCCTGGTCTTCTCGATGACATAGGCCAGGATATCGACCAATCAATGGTGAAAATAGAAAAGGCCCTGCAATTAAAGGAAACCATCGAAGCGTGGAGCGGATGCGGCTCCTGCCTAGGAGAAGAAATCGAATGGTTTGACGGAAAATGCAAAGCCTATGATGAAACGGAAAAAATCCTGCGAAGGTGCGTGACATGAACCATACGAAAAAACCAAGACACACAGCCTTGCCGATTGCGCTCTGCGTGCTCCTTTCGGTCCAAGGGGCGTTCGCGCTGGACCCTCCCGCCCCCTCCCAAGCATCGGTCAAGGAAGACATCTACGTTTTGAGGACCATCATCGAAACCACCATGATGGGCGGCGGAAGGACCGCGGCCCTATCGGCCCTGGAGCGGATTGAATCCGCGACGGACGCACTGCTCGCCCAGGCATCGGCCCACGGCAACGTGATGAGCGAAAGCGCGCTCTCGGCCCTCGAGAACCGCCTGCGGGACGCATCGGACTTCAGGAAGGTGGAGATCGTCACTGAAACGTTGAAAAGAGGATACGTATTCTCCCACCAACTTGCGAGGCTGATACGGCTTTTTTCCTTCGACGGCTACAGGGAGACAGCGATCCTCAACGTAAAAAACTCCATCATCGACCCCATCAACATAGGCCTTGCGCTCAATGAATTCGATTTCGAGATGAACCGAAGGAACCTGGAATCCAAGTTCCTGGAAAAATGACCGCATACCAGGCAGGCTATGGAACATCCCAAAGACACCATAATCCTCACCGCCGTCGATTCCCCTAATGGCATAAGGGCCGTCGATACCCTCGCGAAAAGCCTCAAGACCTTCGGCGGCGCCTTCGGCCCCGCGCCAATATTCATATACTCAACCCTGCCCGGAGTCGATGGAAACGCCATTCCCTGCTTCCTGCCTGAGCCATTCAGGAACTACCCCTTCGCGCTCAAGGTATACGCGGCGTCCCACATCGAAGAATACCTCGGCCATAAGCCCGATAGGATCGTATGGCTCGATCCCTCGGCAATCGTCCTCAAGCCCCCGGACCTCCTAAATTTCCCGAATGATTGTGGAATCGCCCTTCGACCAGTCCACATCAGGAATGTCGGCAATCCCTTCGGCGGCGCCCTGGATGGGTATTGGAAGTACATCTACGCGAAGCTTGGAATCGATCCGGACTCGTTGGCGCCGGTGCGGACCCTTGTGGACAGGCAAGCGGTGTATCCGTATTTCAATTGCGGACTCTACGCGGCCGATCCGAAAAGCCTGCCCTTGAAGCTTTGGTGGGAGCTTTTCAAGGATTCCATAGAGGACAGGGACTTCCAAAACTCCGCCTGCGCCGGATTTGACAAAAAGCTCTTCCTGCACCAAGCCATCTTCAGCGCCTTGGTAAGCAAGTACATACCTATGGAGAGGCTGTATGCCCTTCCCCGGGAATACGGGTATCCGCTCCATTTCCACAAGAGGCTTTCATCCCTCCGCGATGAATCCCGGATGGACGACGTCGCGGTATTGCTTGGATACGACGAGGACATCTCAAGGGAGGAAAAATTGGAGATATTCGATTCCTGCCCCCCCGGTATGAGGAGTTGGCTTCTAGAAAATGGAGACATGTTATGAACGTCGAAGTTCTGCCGATCCCCTACGGAGAAATGCAGGTGCTCAGGAACCTCGTGAAACTGTATTGCCACGAATGGTCCCAGTACAACGGCATAGATATGGACGACAAGGGCGAGTACGCCTTCGAAAAGCGCCTGGATGTATTCTGGAACAAAGCCAGGCATTTCGCATTCTATATCAAGGCGGAAGGAAAGCTCGCGGGATTCGCGCTCTTGGACGACGATTTCGACTATGTCGAGGATGGGAACCACGCGATGTCGGAGTTCTTCGTCCTGCACAAGTACCGAAGGGACGGAATCGGAAGCGCCGCGGCCAAGGAAATCTTCAGGATGTTCCCGGGCAAATGGGAGATTAAGATGCATCCGCGGAACACTGCCTCGATTAAGTTCTGGAGGAATGTGGTTGGCGAATTGTCCCCAGGCGGGTATACCTTCATCGAGCAGTGCGAAAAAGCAAGATATGGCGACGGGAATCTAGGAAGCATCATCGAGTTTGAGAGCGGTCTCGGCAGACCATGACGGGAAGGGAAGAAATCCGCATCATGGAGAATAGATTCCCAAGCCCTTTCGGCAAAATGCTCTTTATCGCAGGAATACATTGTCAGGAGGGAGGGGACCATGAAAAAGCCCGATATTCCGTTCAATGAGATCAGCAGGCTGGCGGTGCTGTCATCCCTCGGAATCCTTGACACCGACAGGGATGAAAAGCTGGACCGGATCACCCGCATAGCGAAGAAAACCTTCAATGTACCGATCGCCCTCATCAGCCTGATCGACGAGAATCGGCAATGGTTCAAGTCGTGCTTCGGCCTGGACGTGAATGAAACCTCAAGGGACATATCGTTCTGCGGACATGCCATACTCGGAAAGGACATTTTCGTCATAGAAAACGCCGCCGCGGACGAGAGGTTCCACGACAATCCGCTCGTCACGGGAGCCCCGCACATCAGGTTCTACGCCGGATGCCCGATCCGGATTTTCGGGGAGAACATAGGAACCCTCTGCATAATCGACGGCCGCGAGCGGGGGTTCGACGAAGACGACAAGGCCGCGTTGAGGGATCTCGCCTCCCTTGTGGAGGAAAAAATCAACGCCTCGCAAGACTCAAACGTTGATTTCCTCACCCACATCCACAACAGGAAGGGCTTTGTGGAAATCGCGGAAAAGGCGCTGCGGCTGTGCAGGAAGGACGGGATCGAGTCCTCGCTTTGCTTCATGGACCTGAATGGATTCAAGGAGATAAACGACAAATACGGACACGACGAGGGCGACCTCGTCCTGATTTCCTTCTCAAACATCATCAGTAAGGAAGCAAGGGACTCCGACATCGTGGGAAGGCTTGGAGGCGATGAGTTCGTCGTCTGGCTTTACAAGAGCGGGGAGACGGCGGCGCGCCATTATGTCGAAAGGGTGAAGGAAACGATCAGGAAGGTCTACTCAACCCTTGGCAAACCCTACAGCGTGGATTTTGCGTACGGCATCGTGGAGATTCCGGGGCATGGGGACATAGGGTTGGATGAAGCCTTCAAGAGAGCTGATGCCGAGATGTACAGAAACAAGGGAAAGACGAAACGGCGGCCTTGAGAATGCCGATCCTATCATTGGCATACGTATTTATTACCATGGGGAAATCGAAATGAAAGCGACAATCCTCGTAGACAATTATGTCCCAAACAAATTTGAACTCATTGGGGAACCCAGCTTTTCCTGCCTTGTCGAAGCGGACGGATTGAAAATCCTGTTCGACACGGGCATGAGCGGAATTCCCTTCGACAACGCAAGGAAAATCAGCCTGGATTTGTCGGACGTCACACATGTTGTCCTGTCTCATGGTCATTTAGACCACACGTGGGGAATGGAAAATTTCATACGAAGATATCCGCCCAATGGGAAAGTGAAGCTTATCTGCCACCCCGACGCCTTGCAATCGAAGATTTTTGGAAGGAAAAACATCGGGATGAAGAGGGATGAGAGCTATCTGCAACGGCATTTCGAAATCCAAAAAAGCAAAAGACCTCACTGGATAAGCGACAAGATAGTTTTCCTGGGAGAAATAGAGCGTAAAAATGATTTTGAAGCCAAAATCCCCATAGGAAGAGCCAGAAAAGATGGATTTTTCTCAGACGATTATATGTTGGACGACTCTGCCTTGGCGATAGACGGGAAAGACGGCATTGGTATTGTAACAGGGTGTTCCCACAGCGGCATCTGCAACATAGCCGAATACGCGAAGAAAGTGATCGGAAAGGAGAAGATTGCGTTTATTTTAGGCGGTTTCCATATGCAATCGGAAGACGCAGACAGCGACATAGTCGTGAAAACCGTAAGATGCCTGGAGGGCTTGGGCGTGGAACGAATGCTCCCTTGCCATTGTACAAACATGTTGGGCAAAATCGCGATTGGGAAAGCCATGAAAACTGTCGAAGTCGGTACGGGAAGCGTCATAGAGTTCCATTAAAACAAATCCATCTGGAGAGTTCGATGCAAAGCTACCATCCAAAACGGGCAAGGAATGAAATCCTTGATGAAGATGAAAAGACAAAGCTTCTCTACGAAGGCAACCACATGACCATCGCGATGTGCGACAACAACAACCCGTACGTTGTCACACTCAGCTACGGCTTTGACGAGGACAACGGCCGCTTGTATTTCCACTGCGCGAAAAAGGGAGATAAGCTGGACTTCATCGGGAAAAACGACAAGGTATGCGCCACCATCATCAAGGACAACGGATACCTGGATACCAAATGCGACCACGATTACGCCACCTTGGTGATCCGGGGCAGGATGAAAATCGCGGATGATCTGAATGAGAAAAAACATGGTTTGAAGGTGCTCCTGAGCCATCTGGAAAGGGATCCGGCGCCGATCCTCAAGCGGAACATCGTGGACGACAGCTCCTACGACAACGTCGTCATCCTAAGGCTCGACATCGAATCGGTGGTCGGGAAAAAGTACGTCGGCTGATTAGACGCATGAAACTGCCCATCTACTTCGTGAACGCCTTCGCGGATGCCTTGGGCGAGGGGAATCCCGCCGCCGTGGTAGTGGAGGAAGGCCCCCGCCCTGCCCTCTCTGACAAGGATCGCCAGTTGATCGCCCTTGAGATGAACAAGTCGGAGACCGCTTTTGTCCGCGCCGACGGCGACTCGCGCCGCATCAAATGGTTCTCGCCCAAGATGGAAATGCCCTTGTGCGGCCATGCGACCTTGGCGGCGGCGAAGGTTCTCCACGAGAAATATCCGCCCCAGCCGCGGCGGCTGTCCTTCGTCTACGGCTCCGGTGCCGATTCCATCGATATAGAGAAAGCTGAGGGGGGTTCTCTCGCCATGTACCTCCCGCTTGACGGGTACGAGGACATACCCCTGTCGCCCATCTACTCGGAATTCTTCGGCTCCGCTAAATTCAGCCGGGCCTTGGCAGGCCGCAGGACCGGGAAAGTGGTCCTGGTTGCCGAGCCTTCCGCGGATCTCGCCGCCATAAGGCCGGACTTCGCCTTGATGGCCCGCAGCGAAGGCCTGTTCTCCCGGGGCATAGGAATCACGCAACGCGGAAAGGATTGCGATTTCGTGTCCCGGTACTTCAATCCCTGGGCCGGCGTGGACGAAGATCCCGTCACTGGGTCCGTCCACACCGTCTTGGCGAGTTTCTGGGCCAAGGAGTTGGGCAAGACCAGCATGAGGGCGGCGCAAAAGTCCCACAGGCCGGGCATGTTGGACCTATCCGTCGAAGGCGACAGGGTTAGGATGGAAGGCCGGGCCAAGATCATTTTGTCGGGATTCATCGAAATCTAGCGCCGCCTAATGCCCAATCGATTATAATTACCGTTGTGCGGACAAATAGGAGGCGCGATGAAAACTAGCTTTGGCAAGCTGGGCGCGTATCGCCTGGCTTTTGTCTTTGCCGTTGCGGCAATTTTCCTTGGCTGCGCAAATACCCCACCGAGAGTGAGTAATTCCCAAGGGCTGTTCGTCGATCCAAGGGGAATAGCCTTGGATTCGAAAGGCAGGATATACGTCGGCGACATGTCCAGGCACCAGATCCTGAGATTCGACAGCATGCTAGGCGACAATGTTTCAGCATTCGGAAACGAGGATGGTGCCGGACGTCAGTTCAACACTCCATGCGGACTTGCGATGGACGGCTCTGATGTGCTGCATGTGGTGGACAAGCAGAACAACAGGGTTGTAAAGGCGCCCAACTTTGGGTGGAAGGATTCCGGAGCCGTCGAACTGAGCCGATTCGGAACTTACATCGCCTTGGGCATCGCTTTGGACAAGCACGGAAACACCTACATCACCGACACAGGGAACAGCAGGATCCTTCGCATCGCCAAGGACGGAAGCGCCGCAACCTTCGGCGCCCGCGGGTCCGGGAAAGGCAATTTCCTTGTGCCCCGCTCCATCGCCATAGGCCCCGACGGCAAAATCTACATTTTGGATTCCGACAACCGGAGAATCGTCAGGATCGATGACATGACAGGACAAGGTTGGATCGAATTCGGATCCCGCGGCAGCGGCATTGGCCAGTTTGAGGATCCTATCGCCCTTTGCTTCGATTCGAAAAACAGGTTAGTCTTGCTCGATGCGTGGAACCATAGGATCGTCCGCATGGACAATATGAACGGGGATGCCTGGGTAACCTTCGGCACCCAGGGAGATGGCGTGGCCAATTTCAATCTTCCCATTGGTTTGGCCATAGATTCGCAAGACAGGTTGTACATCAGCGATACTGGGAACAAGAGGGTTGTCAGGATAAACGGGTTGTCGGTCGATGGTTGGATTGAGATCAAATAACTAGGATTCGCATGCAGTTCTTGGCTATTACCTCAGACAAAGGCGATGTCGAATGGGAGGGCCGCGCGGCCATCCTCAAGGCCGAGGCGCGGCAGGCGTGGAGCCTCTACCTGGAAGGCTTGGTCCGCTCCATATGGTTCACCGAAGCCAAGGACGCGATATTGCTCCTGGAGGCCGGTTCGAGGGAAGAAGCCGAGAAGGCCTTGGACAGCCTGCCTTTGGTGAGGGAAGGCTTGATAACATATACGCTGCATTCCCTATTGCCCTACACAGGCTTTTCAAGGATCATGGATGGAACAGATCAACGCCCTTGAGTTGTGCGATCCCGATGTCTTCCCCGACGAGGCGGTACTGGAAACCGTGCTTGGGGATTCGTATCCGGCCTATCGAGAGTTGCTTTCCCTGTATGGAACCCTGGGGATGGAGTGGGAATGGCGCTACTACAGGGACGGGAAGGCTTGGCTTTGCAAGGTGCGGAAGAAAAAGAAGACAGCGGCGTGGATGTCCGCCTGGAAAGGGTATATGAAAGCCACGGTCTACATCCACGAATCCCTGGCTGAAGGGTTGGAAGGGCTTGGGCTTGGAGAGGAGACCGCTGTGAAGATCCGTAAGGCGAAAAAGGTGGGAAAGTCGATTCCCTGCATGTTTGAGATCGGGAACGGCGGAATGCTCGGCGATTTCGAAAAAGTGCTCCGTTACAAGGAGTCCTGCTCCACTGGAAGGAAAAAAGCATGAAAGCATTGTTGGTCGTGGATGTCCAGAACGGCCTTGTTGTGCGCGGCCTGCACGAAAAGGATAGATTTCTCGCCTCCGTCAAGGACGCGGTCGAAAAGGCGCGGCGAAAGGGCCTCTTCATCGCCGCCATCCAGCATACGAACAAACAGCTGGTGGAAAACACCGAATCGTGGAAGGTTTATCCGGGAATCGGCATCCTGCCTTCGGATTTCGCCATGGAAAAAAACCACGGGAATGCCTTTGAAAAAACCGATCTCAAGGCCGTCCTAGCCAAGAAGGGCGTTAGGGACGTCATGGTGTGCGGGCTTGTGAGCCATGGCTGCGTGAGGGCTACCTGCCTCGGAGGCCTTGAGGCGGGATTCGGCGTGAGCCTGCTCAGACACGGGCATAGTTGCTGGAACACCGACGCGGAGGCTAAGATGGACGCGACGGAAAAGGAATTGTCAAAAATGGGCATCAAGACCGCTGACATGGATGAATTCGTCCTTTGATATGAAAATCCTCATGCTTCTCCTGTCCCTGCTCTTGGCGGGATGCCAGATCGCCGACAAGAACGACGAGGGTCCGCCTAGCATAATCCCCAAGGCCACTCCCAAGGGCGCGATCGTCTCAACCTGGGCCTATACCCTGCGCTCCCAGACCAAGGACGAATCCGTCTGCAGGTCGATAGCCATCGATTCCGACGACAATATATACATTGCCGGCTCTGTCTTTGGCGCGGAGCCCTACGATTTGAACGGGGACGAAGTCAGGGGAGTGTTCCCGAATGGCGACAATTTCTTCATCGCCAAGATACGGCCCAACGGCAGGACAGCCTGGATAAGGGCTAGCGGATCGGTGGCCGGCCTTTCGGGGTTCAACGCCGTGGCGGCGGACGACGACGGCAATGTGTATGCCGTCGGCTATTACTGGGGATCCGGAGAATTCAAGCTTTCCGATTCGGTCCGCCTGCCGGGCTCGCTGCAGAAGCAGGCGTTTTTCGCCAAATTCGATGCTTCCGGCAACGTTGTCTGGGCTCGCTTCGCGGCTAGCAAGTATTCGCTGGAATTCAACGACCTTTCCGTGGATGGCGACGGGAATGCGACGATAGTGGGCCAGATAATGGCAAGCGGCCCCTACGATCTCGGCAACGGTGTGGAGGTATCCTACTCGCCTGGCGGATCGCATCTTTTCATCGCGAAGTACGACAATAATGGCCTTGCCCAGTGGGCCAGGACCGTCGCGTCGAGCGGCATCGAGTCCTGTTTCAGTTCAGTTTCCACGGACAAGGACGGAAACGCCTACGCCGCGGGGTATTTGAGCGGCTCGGGGACCTGCGTCCTCGCGGACGGCATCTCCTGCTCCTACGGACCGTACCAAAAGAGCAACATCCTGGCGGCCAAGTATTCGGCCCAAGGCGATGTCCTATGGGCGAAGCCGGAGGAAATGGACAACGGGTACTCCTCATCCTATGCTTCCAGCTATACTTCGGTCTGCGCCTTGCCCGATGGGAAAGCGGTCCTGTTGGGCAATATGTACGGCACCAATACGTACTCATTGGGCGGCGGCCAAACCATAAGCGGCGATTCGCTCATCAACAACGGGCTTGCGTTGTATATCGACGGTGAAATGAATGTGACAGCCGGGTTGTGCGGAGGTTTCGGCAGCGATGCGGTTCCGATGTACAGCGACGTAATCGCGGACAATGGGGGCGTCTACATAATCGGCTCCATCGACTACTGCTTTTGGCTTGAAGTACCCATGGACAAGCTTGGACTTATAATAAAGACAGATGCCAACGGAAACCCGGAGTGGATCAAGGCATATACCGGGGCGCCCTATATCTCCTTCAAGAGCGCGGCCGTCAATTCCCTTGGGGAGGTTTTCGTTGTCGGCCAATCCTTCGAGGAATCGAACTCCGCCTTCGTGGCAAAGCTCGAGTAGCCGAAGATGCGGAAACCATTGCTCAGGTTCGGCAAGCTTTTGCTCGGGCTTTTGCTGTACTCCGTGGGGATAGCGCTTACCATAAAGGCCGACATAGGCTACGGGCCCTGGGAAGTGTTCCACGCGGGCTTGGGAAAGACGGCGGGTATATCCATCGGCGGCGCGAGCATAGCCGTCGGCCTGGCGATCATCGCCGTCACCCTCCTCATGGGCGAGAAGATCGGCCTGGGCACGATTTTCAACATGGTCCTCATCGGATTGCTCCTCGACCTCATCCTCCTGGCCGACGTGATACCTGTCATCGACAATTTCTTCCTTGGCCTGGCGGCTTTGGTGGCAGGCCTCTATACCATATCCCTGGGCTCCTTCTTCTATATAGGATCGGGCTTCGGCGCGGGCCCCCGGGATGGGTTGATGGTAGCCTTGGCGCGGAAATCCAAGCTGCCCATAGGACTCATACGAAGCCTCATAGAGTTGACCGCCACAGCATTGGGATGGCTGCTCGGAGGGCCGGTGGGAGCGGGCACCGTCATCTCCGGCCTGCTCATAGGCTTCTGCATCCAGAGCGCCTTCGCGATGCTCAAGTTCGATCCCACGACGATCGTGCATTCCACCCTGGGCGAAACCCTGAAGGATATGAAAGAAGCCTTGGGGAACAAACCCGTCTAAGTTCGGCTAACGCTGGACCATTCGGGCGCGGGCAGTGTATACAGGAATCCTGCGGGGAGATGCCATGGATAAGACCTTGCCGTTCTTGATGCTTTTTATCAGGCCATTGTTGTTCTTGGCCGCCCAATCCTTGATCGCCGCGGGCCTGGCCATGCAGGGTGATGCGACTCCTTGGGTTTCCGCGTCAAAATTCTGGATTACCTTCCCGGTGCTCGCGAACATAATCACAATATTCGTCCTGAGATCTCTATACCGAAGAAAAGGTATCCGCTATTTCTCCCTGTTCAAGTTTTCAAAAGAGGGCTGGTGGAAGGAATTGTTGATTTCGCTCGGCGTCTTCGCCGGCGCGTCATTCCTGGCGATGGCGCCCAACATTTGGCTGGCTTCCCTGATCTTCGGCTCCCAGGAAACCGCGGCTTCTCTTCTATTCAACAGAATTCCCTTGTGGGCCGTGGCAATCGCCCTCCTGTGGCCGCTGACCCATCCCTTCGCGGAGCTCCCTCTGTATTTCGATTACTGCATGGGAGAAATAAAGGCCATTTCCAAAAGCGGCATCGTTGCGCTCCTGATTTGTTCCTTCGCCCTGGCGTTCCAACACATAACCCTCCCCTTTCTTTTTGACGCGAAGTACCTGCTCTGGAGATTCGGCATGTTCCTCTTCCTTGCCGTCTACATTGGGGCGGCCCTGAAAATCCGGCCCAAGCTGCTTCCCTACATTGTCGTAGGCCACGGCCTCCTGGATTTGCCCGTGGTGTTGATGTTCTTTACCTTTTAGTTCCTTAGGGGGATGATGCATGGCTGATTCGGAAAAATCGCGATCCTCCGCCGAGAGGGTGTACAGGATGGCCTTCGGAAAGGTCTATCCCATGTATGTGCAGAAGGCGGAAAGGAAAGGCCGGACGAAGGCCGAGGTGGATGAGATAATCTTCTGGCTGACAGGCTACGACGCATTTGCGCTCCAAAAGATAATCGCCGACGAGGTTGATTTTGAGTCCTTTTTCAAGAGCTCTCCGCGCTTCAACCCCGACGCCTCCAAGATCACGGGCTCCATTTGCGGGTACAAGGTCGAGGAGATCGCCGATCCGGTCATCCAAAAGGTACGGTACCTGGACAAATTGATCGACGAACTTGCCAAGGGCAGGCCCATGGAAAAGATTTTGAGGAAATGAGCGGCACATCGACACACGACAAGGAGACTTGGCCTATGCAGGCGAAAAACGCGTTCCGGACTTATCTGGCTTATACCTTCGCGCTTTTTTGGATTCTTTTCCTCATCACCGGCGCATTGGTGTTCTTGAAGGCACCGGCGATCCTGCAGACCATCATGAAGAATGTCTGCGCCTGGGCGTCCACCTTCGCCTTGATTTTGCTTTTCAAGAAGCTGTACCCCGGGGAAACCTTCAAGGATTTCCTCAAGAGGCAGTTCACTCCGGTGAATGTCTGGGATTTTCTCATACCCTTGGGGATCCAGGTCCTCATCGCCGCGGGCGCCTACGCGTGGCTTTTTTCCTTGACGGGCGAGTCGGTCAGGGATGTCCGGTTCATCAAGCCTGCGGCGATCCTTCCCCTCCTGCTGGTCAACATCACATCGGGCCCCATGGGAGAGGAGCTGGGCTGGAGGGCCTATGCGTTGAACGAAATCGGCAGGAAGCGCAGCCCTCTTGGAGCATCCCTGGTCGTGGGAACTCTTTGGGGCCTGTGGCACTTTCCGCTTTGGCTGGTGTCCGGCTACGCGGGGAAGGAACTGCTCATTTACAGCGCATCCTTCATGCTCGGAATATTGAGCTTCTCGGTGTTCTTGACTTTCTTCTATAAGAGAAAAAGGAATATCCTTGTGGCGGTGTGGATCCATTTCCTCTTCAACCTGTTCATGCAGGTTGTGATCCATGACGACTACCGCATCATCGTCCTGGTATCGGTCTTGTACCTGGTCGTCGCATCCACAATGGTCGTCTTGGATCGGAGCATGCGGCAAAAAGGGATCCAGTCATGAAACTGGACTGGAAGAAGGACGAAAAGGGCCTGTATCTTCCCAAGGCGAAGCCGGAATTGGTGGATGTGCCGAGCTTCGGCTTCTTCGCGGTGGAAGGACAGGGGAACCCGAACGATTCCTTCTTCGGGGAATATGTAGCCGCGCTGTACTCCCTCTCCTACGCCGTGAAGATGAGTCCAAGGAACGGTTGCGCCCCCGCCGGATATGTGGAGTATTCGGTATATCCCTTGGAAGGAGTCTGGGACCTGACCGAGGAAGGGATACGGAGCTACGACGGGACCTTGGACAAGGACAAGCTTTCATTCACCCTCATGATCAGGCAACCGGAATTCGTAAGCGAGGAATACGCCCTGGAAACCTTGGAAAGGACGAGGGCAAAGAAACCCAATAAAGCGCTGGGCGTCGCGCGGTTCATGAGGATGGCCGAGGGGAGATGCGTCCAGATGCTTCACGTGGGAGGGTACGACGAAGAACCCGCGAGCTTCGCTGTCATGGAGGTCTTCGCCGCCGCCCAGGGATGCAGGCGGGCTTCCAAGACCCATAGGGAGATCTACCTGGGCGATCCCAAGAAGACGGCCCCCGAAAAGCTCAAGACCGTGCTTCGTTTCAAGGTGGAATGAGAAGGCCTATAGGAGGGACTATGGACATTAAGACTGTGAGGTTTTTGGCGGAATACAACGGTATCGCAAACGATAAGATGAACGCGTTGGTAGGCGCCCTGGACGAGGACCAGTGGACGAGGAAGTTCGGCGGCTATTTCAATTCGGTCCGTTCCTTGTGCAACCACCTGTACATAGCTGACTTCAACTGGCTGAAGCGCTTCTCCCTCCTCAGGCCCTTCGAGTACATCAAGGACGGGATCTTCCAAAAGGAAATCCGCTTCGGCTCGCACGCTGTGGAGACGGTGGAGGGATACCTGAGGGACAGGGCGGTCCTGGATGGATACTTGAAGCGTTTCGCCGGAGAGGTGACGGAGAAGGACCTGGGCATGAACCTGCGGTACAAGGATTCCGGAGGCGGCGACCACGACCAGGATTTCGGCCTTGTGATCCTCCACGTCTTCAACCATCAGACCCATCACCGGGGCATGGTTTCGATCTACCTTGAGGAGATGGGGATCAAGAACGACTACAGCAATATAATGGACATAATATGAGCATATTTGTCGTACGCCATGCGGACAGGGAGTTGGGCGATTTTCCCAGCCCCGAGGTTCCCATGAGCGACCAGCCGATAAGCGCTGCAGGCAGGAAAAGGGCTGAACGGCTGTTGGAATTTTTCAAGGACATTGAGATCGCGACAATCCGCGCGAGCAAGTATGTCAGGACCGAGCAGACGATAAAGCCTTTGGCAGAATCAAAAGGTCTTCCGGTAGCAAGGGATCCCCGGCTCAACGAAATCAATGTGGGAGAGGCCGCAAAGCTTTCCGACGAAGAGCTGCAGGCCGGATTCCCGGAATTTTGGAAGCTGTACAAGGAGCGGAGGCAGGATTTCCGGTTCCCCGGGGGGGAGTCCGGCGAGGAAGCCGCGGCCCGCGTGTACGAAGCCTTCCTGGAGCTGGATCCCGGAGCGAACCACATCATGGTGGCCCACGACGGAATCATCAGGACTCTCGTCTGCAAGGTCCTGGGGCTTCCTCCCCATATGCGCCACTTGTTCAGGATCGACTTCTGTTCCATAACAGTCTTTGATCGCTCCGCGGAATTCGGTTGTTGGACGATGACAAGGATGAACGGCTAAGGAGCTTGATTATGGATGGAATCCAAGCGTCGGATTTGATCGCCACCCTTCGCATCCGCTTTGGGAAGAACATGGCAAGGCATCAAGGTTTGTCCTGGGCCGAGGTGGAAGGGAAACTGCGGGATGATCCGGAGAAGCTCAAGGTCTTGGGAGAGATGGAGAGGACGGGAGGGGAGCCGGACGTGATCGGCTGGGACGAGGGGACGGGGGAATTCCTCTTCTGCGATTGCGCCGCCGAGAGTCCCAAGGGAAGGCGCAGCCTCTGCTACGACCGGGCCGGCCAATTGGACAGGAAGGAATTCGTCCCGGAGAACAATGCGGTGGACATGGCCGCGGCCATGGGGATAGAACTGCTTGACGAGGAGCGATACCGGGCCCTGCAGAAGCTTGGGGATTTCGACACCAAGACTTCGAGCTGGATCAGGACTCCCCAGGATGTGCGCAGCTTGGGCGGCGCCCTCTTCGGGGACCGCCGGTACGGCCGCGTGTTCATCTACCACAACGGCGCTTCCTCGTATTACGCAGTGCGCGGATTCCGCGGCATGGCGCGGGTATAGGCAATTCAAGAGGAGTTTTGTTTGCGCATCGAACGCATGGCCGCCGAAAATTTCAGGGAAGTCGTATCCCTCTGGGAAAAAACGCCCGGAATGGGCCTCAATCCCTACGACGACTCGGAGGAGGGCCTCAGGCGCTACCTCGCCCGCAATCCCTCCACCTGTTTCGTCGCCCGAGAAAGGGATGGCAAGGTAATCGGAAGCATCCTCGCCGGGCACGATGGAAGGCGGGCCTTCATATATCATCTTGCGGTGGCCATGGAATCAAGGAAAATGGGCGTGGGCAAAAGCCTGGTGGACGCGGCGGTCAAGGCGCTCCAGGCCGAAGGCATCGCCAAGGCCGCGCTTGTGGTGTTTGCGGACAACGACGCCGGCAACGCATTTTGGGAAAAAATCGGCTTCACCACCAGGCCGGACCTTGTCTATCGGAACAAGGCGATACGATAACCCGGGGAGACCGATTGAAGCGGCGAAAAACAACCGATTCGAGGAAACTGTCGATCTATGGCTTCAGGCTGGTGGAAAACGGCCACAACTTCTACGCGTTGCTCGATTTCGATGTCACAGAGCTCCGTGAATACCTCAGGATAAAAAGAAGGGAGGGCGGCGGCGGTTCGCTCTTCGCCTTCCTCCTCAAGGCCATCGCCAAGTGCCTTCAGGAGTTCCCCGAGTTCAACGCCATGGTGGACCTTCGGAAGACCACGTATTTCGAGACCGTGGATATCGGCGTTCCCATCGAAGTGGAGAACGATGAGGGAATCGTCAACCGCCAGTACATAGTCAGGAACGCCGCCGAAAAGTCGATAGGCGAAATCAGCGCCGAAATCGACGCGGCGAAGGAAAACAAGGACCGCCAGGAAGGATTCATACTTTCCCGCGCGATGCGCGCCCTCATCCCCCGCTTGCCTGGCTTCGCCGTATCCTGGCTCTTCAGGGCCTTGGCGGGCAACCACGGGAAGGTCCGGGAGCTCTCGGGTTCGGTGTTCGTCACCTCGGTGTCCATGTTTTCCACCGCCCCGGGCTATGTGATCCCCTACGTAGGCGGCCCCAAGGCCTCTTCCTTCGCCATAGGGAGCGTGGCGCAGAAGCCTGTCGCGCGGAAGGGCGGGGTTGTGGTGCGTGAGATGCTCAACATCACCGCGGTTTTCAACCACGACATCATAGACGGGGCGCCCGCGGCGCGCTTCATCAATCGGCTCAAGCGGTACATTGAGTCGGACTACAGGAGTTTGACCTGATATGAAAACGGAACGCAGGCGGAGGACGATGAAGAAAATCGGGATAATCCTTGCGATCGCCCTGGCCGCGGCGGTTGGGGCGGGTTTCATCGCCTTCGCTTCCATCACAAGAAGCCTTGAGGACCTGGCCAAGTCGGAGATAGGGAGCGTTGACCTTTCTGCGGCCAAGGACGGCGTCTACGAGGGGCGCTTCGATTCCGCTCCTATCAAAGTTGTCCTAAAGGTGGAGGTCAAGGACGGGCGGATTTCGGACATCTTGATCCTGGAGCACCGCAACGGAAAGGGGAAGGCCGGCGAAGGGGTGGCGGAAAGGATCATCGCCGAGCAGAGGGTCGATGTGGATGCGGTGGGCGGCGCCACCTACAGCAGCAAGGCCATAGCCTTGGCGGTGAAGCGGGCGATCCAGGGAAACTGAGGACTATCTTGGGATTGCTGCATTTCAGATACCACAACACAAACTGCTTCGCGCTCCGCAGCTCCATACACGAGGAGTATCTGGCCATAGACGCGGGGTGGCCGGGAACCTTGAGGGAATACCAGAGGAACCTGAAGTCCTTGGGCGTGGATTTCAGGAGTCTTCGATATTGCTTCGCCACCCATTTCCATATGGACCACGCGGGGTTGGTGGGCGAGTTCCTGGATGCGGGACTGCGATGCTTCGTCCTTGAAAGCCAATCGGACAGGCATATCGATATGATGGAGAAGACGATCGCCAAGGGGGGCGGCGCCTACGCGAGGATCAGGAAGGAGCTGTTGGAACGGGTTTCGGCGGAGGAGATGAATCGTTTCCTGAAGGAGCGGGGCTTCGGCGGCGAGGTCCTGGCCACTCCCAGCCATTCCCCCGACAGCGTGAGTTACATAAGCCCCGAGGCGGAGGCGGTCGTCGGGGATCTGTGTCCCATGGACCAGATCATGGATGACCCCGCGGGCCTCGAAGACTGGGAAAGGCTGCGGGCCAAGGGAGCCCGGCGCATTTTTCCGAGCCACGCGGGGTTTTTCGAAATTTAAGGTCAAACATTGGGCGAAGCCCGGAGAGAACTGACATGAAGTTGAGCGATTTTGGATTCGACGGGGAAATGCGAAAGCATGCCGAGGCGATGGACCTTGGCGGGTTCCAGGTTGGAAGGATCATCGAGGAACAGCGGGACCGGTACTCCCTGCTCGCCGAAGCGGGAGAGTACGATGCGGAGATCACGGGGAACCTGAGATTTTCCGCGGAAAGGAGCGAAGACCTGCCGGCGGTGGGGGATTGGGTGCTCGCGAGCCTCCTGGAGCATAATTTCGCGGTCATACACGCGATCCTGCCGAGGAGGAGCGTCCTGCGCAGGAGGGCCTTGGGAACGAAGGGCGAAGCGCAAATAATAGCGGCAAACGTGGACGGAGCCCTGCTGGTTCAGGCGGCGGACCGCGACTTCAACCTGAACAGGCTGGAACGGTACAGGATCATCTGCGCCGAGGCCGGCGTGCCGAGCTATGTGGTGATAACCAAGACAGACCTGTTTCCCGCGTCCTATGTCGAGGAACTGACGCGCAGCGTCGAAGCGAGGCTGCCCGGAGCCGCGGTCTTCGCGGCGAGCAACGCCACCCAGGACGGGATGGAAGCATTGGGCGCGAGGCTTGAAGCGGGCAAGACCTACTGTCTCCTAGGATCCTCGGGCGTCGGGAAATCCTCGCTCATAAACAGCCTCTCAGGATCCGCATTGGCCAAGACCGGAGCGATAAGCGAATTGACCGGCAAGGGCAGGCATGTCACAAGCTCCCGAAGCCTCCTGGTCCTGGAGTCCGGCGCCATCATCATCGACAACCCGGGCATGAGGGAGGTGGGGATGATCGATGGAGAGGATGGGCTTGAGGGCGCCTTCGACGCCATCGCCGCCCTGGCCAAGGAATGCCGCTTCGCGGACTGCACCCACACCCGGGAGTCTGGATGCGCCGTGGCGGAGGCCTTGGAGAAGGGGCTTTTGGACAAAGGGCTGTATAACAATTATCTTAAGCTGAGGAAGGAGGCTGAGTACTTCGCCTCCACGAAGGCCGAGTCCCATCGGAAGAACAGGGAATTCGGCAGGATGGCCAAGGCCTACCAGAAGTTCCAGAAGAAGGGCCGCGGCGACTAAGGTAGTATGATGGAAGAGCGTTACACGTTGATAAATGCCCGGACGGTGGATTCATGGGTCGACTCGGGCTGGGAATGGGGAAAGCCCATAGACCGCGAAACCTACGCCAGGGCCAAGCGGGGCGATTGGTCGGTTGTGCTGACACCTGTCAAACCGGTGCCCAAGGAGTGGTTCGGCGACCTTGCGGGAAAGAAGGTGTTGGGGCTCGCCTCGGGCGGAGGTCAGCAGATACCTGTTTTTTCCGCCCTGGGCGCGTTGTGCACGGTGATGGACTTGTCAGCCCGCCAGTTGGAAAGCGAGCGCATGGTAGCCCTTAGGGAAGGGTACGAAGTGGAGATTGTGAAGGCCGACATGACCGAGGCCTTCCCCTTCGCCGACGGCATATTCGACCTGATTTTCCATCCCGTCTCCAATTGCTATGTGAAGGATGTCCGTCATGTCTGGGAGGAATGCGCAAGGGTTCTGAAACCCGGCGGGGTCCTTTTGTCAGGGCTGGACAACGGCATCAACTATCTTTTCGACGAAGATGAGACCAAGATTATCCGAGGCCTGCCCTTCGATCCTCTTGAGGATCCCGCGCTCTACGAGGAGTCCATGAGGGATGATTGGGGCATCCAGTTTTCCCATACCATAGAGGAGCAGATCGGCGGGCAGCTCAAGGCTGGCTTCGAATTGACGGATATCTTCCAAGACACAAACGGGGCCGGGAAGCTCAAGGATTGGGGAGTCCCGACGTTTTTCGCCACCCGGGCGATCAAGAAAGGCTGAAGGCGGGCGTATGGAAGGAAATTTTTGGTTTGCCCTTTCGCTGACGGTTTTCGCGGGCCTGTCCACCGGCATCGGCAGCCTGATCGGACTGCTCTCGAAAAAATTCAACCCGAAGATCCTCACGATGGCATTGGGATTTTCCGCCGGCGTGATGATCTATGTCTCCTTGGTGGAAATCTTCGTGAAGGCGAGGGTTTCGCTCTCCGCAAGCTTTGGCGACAAGGCGGGCTACCTCTGGACGGTGGTGGCGTTCTTCATAGGCATGTTCCTCATAGCGTTGATCGACAAGGTCATTCCTTCGTATGAGAACCCCCACGAGATGAACACCGCGGACAAGATTTCCCAAGCCTCGGAGCGGGAAAAAGGCAAGCTTCTGAGGATGGGTGTCTTCTCGGCCTTGGCGATAGGGATCCACAATTTTCCCGAAGGCTTGGCGACCTTCATGGGAGGTTTGTCCAATCCCGCCCTGGGCGTGAGCATCGCGGTTGCCATAGCGATCCACAACATCCCGGAAGGGTTGGCCGTCTCGGCGCCGATATACTTCGCCACCAAGAGCCGGAAGAAGGCTTTCCTGCTCTCCTTCCTCTCGGGATGCGCCGAACCGATCGGGGCGCTGTTCGGGTATTTCCTGCTCCGCTCCTTCTTCACCGAGACTACCTTCGGTTTTGTCTTCGCCGGGGTGGCGGGGATCATGGTGTACATTTCCCTGGACGAGCTTTTACCTACGGCGGAGGAATACGGGGAGCATCACCTGGCTATAGGCGGACTGATAGCTGGCATGATAGTAATGGCCGTAAGTCTGATTCTTTTCATGTAGGACGGAGAACGCCGATTGAGAACACTATGGACCTTTGTCAACAAAGATAAGCTGGACGCCTTCCTGCCTTCCTTGGTGCACCACGAAATAGACCATGAGGTGCAGTCCAAGAATGGCCTGCCCTACACCCAGGGCGAGGCCACGATCCTGGTGGACGAAAGGGACTACGAAAAGGCCAGGAAGCTCCTCATGAAGCACAGGAAGCGCAGGACCTCCAGCGACTTGCTCTGACTTCCCCGCCTGGGCTGGGGCTTGGGCCTGGGCGTGGGCTTGGCTTATGCTTGGGCGGGATCCGCGGCGGGCGCCGGGGCTTCGGCCTTGGGCAGGCCGGCCTCCATGAGCCTTTTCCTGCCCAGGACCACGGCGCCCAAGGCCAGCATGGCGGCTCCCGTTCCCAGGAGTAGGATTTCTATCCGCATGGCGTCCGCCAGGGGCCCGAAGACCAGCATGCCCAGGGGCATGAGGGACGTGGAAACCATGGTCATGACGCTGAAAACCCTTCCCATGTAGGCTTCCTCCACGTGTTCCTGGATCATGACCATTGAAGGCGTGTTGTAGAAAGGTATGGTTACGCCGAAGATCCCCATGATCGCCAGATAGAGCCAGAACTCGCCCACGATCCCCAGGGCGAGGGTGCACAACGCCATGATGGCGTTCGACAGCACCATGGTCTTCATCCTGTTCTTGAATCCTCCCCAGGCCGCGATGGCCACCCCGCCCAGCATCATCCCCGCCGAAAACAAGATCTCCAGCGCCGTTAGCCTCCAAACCTCCTCACCGAACCTCCGCGTGGTCTGGAGGGGGGTCAGGAAGGCCGCTGGGGTTATCATCCAGAGGAACAATCCCACGTAGATGAAATATCCCACCAGGAAGTGGTGCTCCCTGATGTACCTGAATCCGTCCGCCATGTCCTTGAAGTAAGAAAAGCCCCCGCCGGGGAGGGTCTTTGATTCCAGGGCCTTGGCGTGGGGCTTCACCTTGAGGAATCCCGCGAGGAGTGCTATCGCCAGGGCGGCGGTGGCGACGTCGATGAAGAAGATGAACTCTATGCCCGCCAAGCCCAGGAGGGCTCCGGAAGCTATGGGAGAAACCAGGGAAAGGGCTGACTGGATGCTTCCGTTTATCCCGTTGATCCGGGTCAAGGATTCCTGGGGAACCATCTGGGGAAGCATGGCCCCTACGGCGGGCTGTTGGATCGCCGATCCGAAGGCGCGGATTCCCGCGGCGAGGAAGAGGAGGGGGATGCTTTTGTTGCCGCTAAGGAAGACGATCGCCAAGGCGAGGGTGACAAGGGCTATGAGGGCGTCGGCGAGGATGATCAGTTTTTTCCTGTCGTAGCGGTCCGCCCAGACGCCCGCGAAGGGCGAGAGGAAGAAGGTGGGGAGGAAGCCGCACACGATGTAGAGGGTCATCATGAGGCCGGACTTGGTCTCCAGGGTGATGTGCCACATGAGGGCGTACTGGACCAGTGAGGAGCCGAAAAGGGATAGGGTCTGGCTGGATAGGAATACCGCTATGTTCTTTTTCCACGAGGATTCGGACATGGGCATGAAGATACTGATCCCGGGCGGTTTCGCCAATCCGCCCGGGCGGAATCGTGGTAGAATGTCCCTGATGCCGGAGGTGCGGAATGAGGGAAATACTGGAGAGGCGGAGCATTAGGAAATACAAGGATAGGCCGGTTGAAGCGGAAAAGATCGAGGCGGCGCTCCGGAGCGCGGGATTGGCGCCCTCGGGGAGCAACAAGCAACCGTGGCAGTTCATGGTGGTGTCCGATCCGGAGCGCCGCCGGGCACTGACCGATGCGTGCAACGGCCAGTCGTGGATGATGGGAGCGCCGATCTTCATAGCCTGCATCGCGGACACCCGTGCCAGGGCAGAGTTCCCCAAGGACCTAAGGGTGGACGAGGATTCGCCCCTTTGGGACCTCAAGCGGGCGATACGGGACACGGCGGTGGCCACGGGCTACCTCATGCTCGAGGCGGTGCGCCAAGGCCTGGGCACCTGCTGGATAGGCATGTACTCCCAGAAGGAAATCCGCCCCGTACTCGGCGTTCCGGAAGACATGTTCGTGCTCGGGATCGTGACCCTAGGCTATGCCGACGAGAGTCCTCCTCCGCGGCCCAGGAAGGATCTGTCCCAAATAGTCCACTGGGAGCGATGGGGCAACAAAGCCTGAATCGGGGGATGGCATGGGCGCCGGAACAAAGGTCAGGACGAGCGTTGTGACGGGTGCCAACCGGGGCATAGGAAGGGAAACCGCCCTGGGCTTGGCAAGAGCCGGGCACAGGGTTGTCCTGGCCTGCAGAAACATGGAGGAGGCCGAAAGGGCGGCCCGGGAAATCAGGGTTTCATCCGGAAATCCCGAAGTCTTCGCCCGAAGGCTGGACTTGGCCTCCCTGGATTCCATCAGGGAATTCGCAAAGGTCTTCGAAAAGGACTTCGGACTCATCCACGGGCTGGTCAACAACGCCGGGGTGGCCAGGCTCGGAGGGGAACGGACCGCGGAGGGATTCGAAGCCAACGTGGGGGTGAACTTCTTCGGTACTTTCGCCCTCACCAGCCTCCTCTTGCCCCTATTCGACCGGAAGGAGGATCCCAGGATAGTCAACGTTGTATCGGGCATCTTCCGGATAGGCGGCTTCAGGATCGAAAGCATCAATTCCTACGCTTGGTTCAAGGCCTACGCAGTCTCCAAGTACATGCTCCTCCTCTACACCTGGTGGCTTTCCGATGAGGACCGAGGCTTGGGGATCAAGGCCAACGCCGTGCATCCAGGCATCGTGAGGACTTCGATCATGTACACCAAGACTCCTTTGGACTTTTTCATACGCCTTCTTTTAGAACCTTTCTTCATAGATCCCGCCCGGGGCGCCGAAGGAAGCGTCCTTTTGGCCACGGCTCCGGGGATCGGCTCCGGAGGCTACTACGAAGGCTGCGAGGAAAAGAAGGTGCCCCCACGCTACTTGGACGCCGCGAAGCGCGACGCCCTCATGGAATACGCCCAGGGAAAGCTTCGGGACCTGAGCCGATGAGAATATCGTGCCGCGCCGCCCTAGCGGCCGTCTTGGCCTTTATAGGGCTGGCCCTGTGCGCCTGCCGGCTTCCCGATCCTGAAGCATGGTTTCCCGATTCACCTAGGGAGGAAATGGAGTGGTCGGATTCCGGACCCCGTCGCTGGAAGCCGGACTTCGACGCCCGGTTCGACCTGGCGATGGCAGAAAAGGAGCCGGGATACAGGAAGGCCGCGGGTCCTTTCGAGGATATCAAGGACATTTTCAGCATTTGGAACGATCCCTACTATCTTAGGGGCTTGGCCTTGATGTATAGGCTTTCGGGCAGGGAGGACAGGGGCGCCTACGCGGACGAGATGGCTCGTATCCTCGACATTCTCGCTTCCAGCCGGGATGACAAAAGGGGGAGGCAGGACTTCCGGGGCAGGAGCGCCGCGGCATGGTCCACCACCTTGTACAACAAGGCCGGCGATGAAAGGCCTGTGGCCTGGGCTGTCCATTCGGGCTTGTTCGCCCTTCCCATGGTCGAACTCGCCCTGCTGATACGGGACGACCCGGCCCTCGCGAGGCGGCCGGCGCCACGGGACCTGGAATTGATCTCTCCGGCCTATCCGGCCGCCCCGGACGGCGCCCCCTTCGACTACGGCCAAATGGCGGATGCCTTGGCCTTGATCGCCGCAGAAGCCATGGAAGCCCACGAGACTGAATGGAGATCCAGAGGCTCCTATGTCTTCCCCGAAGGGGCACCCATTGAAGCTTCAGGCTTCCTGCCCCACAACCAGAGCCTTCAGATGGGCCTTTGCTTCATCGCCCTTTATGAGTACACAGGGGATCCGCGGCATAGGGAGAAAGCCCAGGTGCTCGCCCAGCGATTCAAGGCCAACCTCAAGCTCCTGGAGCCCGGCGGGTCCTATGTCTGGGACTACAAGGAGAACGGCTTCCTTGATTGGCCGAGGACCGAGGACATCATGCACGGTTCGATAGACGTGGAATTCGCCACCCGGTGCCACGAGGCCGGCATCGTGTTCAGCGACGAGGACCTGGGTAGGTTCAGCAGAAGCCTTTTGCGGAACTATGATCTCCGGCGGGCGGAAGGGGGCGGCTTCGGATTTCCATATTTCCTGGATGGCGCGAGTTCCGGGGCGAACATCCACCCCGGGCAGGTGGCCGCCTGGCTGAGCCTGGAAGCCCACGCCCCCGGCGCCTCATACCACCACGCGGCCGCATCCAACGCCTACCGGGCCTTCTTTTCAGGCGGGGCCTCGACCGATGGAAGGCTACTCTACGCCTACGCGGCCATGCAGGTTTCGGGGCAGGATGGGGTACCCTACGCCGCCGCGGCGGGCGACGGGTCTCCTGTGGCGGCCATGGCGGCGGGAAAATTCGTTACCGGCTTGGAGAGTGAATTCGTGGCCTACCGGAGAGAGGGCTCCGACGGCATAGGACTTCTGGAGTTCAGACTGGGGGGAGAAGGGCTGCGGGAATCGGGCATTGGTCATCCCAAGGGCGAAGCGGGAAACGCGCCGGCCGGAAAGGGGATGGCGGCGGGGGATTTCGACGGCGATGGGCTGGACGAGCTTGTCGTGGCAGGGTCGAAGCATGGATCCGCGCTGGTGCTGGGGTGGAACGGGGATGCTTTCGAAGTTGAAGGCGAGATATTTGCCGATATCGGGGAGGAACGATCCTGGTATGAAGGAGCCTTCGCCGCCGGAGACTTCGATCCCGCCGTCCCGGGGGATGAGCTGGGCATCGCTGGGGACCAAGGCATACTGGTCTACTCCTTCCGAGGCGGCCAAGCGAGGCTTCTGCGTGAAATTCCCGTCTCATGCGCCGAAGGCTTCGATCTTTTTTGCGCCGGGGACCTGGATGGGGATGGGCAGGATGAAGCGATCCTAAAGGACAGGGATTCCGGCGATGTTGGAGCGGCCCCTGGGTTTAGGGTACTTGTGGACGCCGGCGAAGCCGATTGGCTTGGAGGAATCTGCCTGGATGCGAACGACGACGGCAGGGTGGATTTGGCCTTGAGCGACGAAGCCTCGAACCTTCACATCTTCGACTTTGGGGAAGGCGGCAAGGGGAGGAAATTCCGAAGGGAATACTTCCCAGCGGGCTGGGACGAGGGCATAGTATCGGCGATGAGCATCGAGGGGAGCGACTACCTCCTCGGCGCGACACATTTCGACGGGAGCGTCTATGTCTGGCGATGAAACATTCGACATCCGGGTTGGCTTCGATGAGATGGACTTCGGCGCGGTGGCTTCGATGCTCGCCGACGCCTATTGGTGCAAGGGCATTTCTAGGGATGAGGTGGAGGAGAGCGCCCGGAACTCCGCCATCGTGGCGGGGGCTTTCACAAAGGATGGCGAGCAAGTCGGCTACGCGAGGGCCATCTCCGACAAGCTTCGCTTCGCCTATATCCTGGATGTGATCGTCCTCGAGCCCTGGCGGGGAAAGGGGGCCGCCAAGGCTATGATGGACAGGATGATCCGCGGTCCGGAGATGAGCCGCGTCTACCAATGGCTGCTCATCACCAGGGACGCGCACAAATTCTACGAGAAGCTTGGTTTTTCGGTCACCTCCAGGCCCTTGGACTGGATGGAAATCCGCAAGCCCCGACCATCCCGGTGAAGGCGGGATCGATGGAAGGAGAAGATCCATGAGTCCCGCCACCATGGGGAAGATCGAGCTCGGAATCCGCCTCGCCTTGGATTTCGCGGCGGCTGCGAACGCCGGGAACGCGGAGCGCCTAAGCTCCCTGTTCGAGCCCGGGGGGATGTTCCGCGCCGAGTCCGTCGGGCCGGATGGAGAAGGCGTTCGCGGCCGCGAAGAAATCCGACGCTATTTCGAGGCTCGGTTCGCCTCCGCCCCCGGGGAACGCTTCGAGATTGTGGAAGCCCTGGGCCTGGGCTACCGCTGCGTCCTTCGATGGCGGCTTCGCAAGAAAGGGCACGGCGGCGATGGAGGCTCCGGCATCGAGGGTGTCTGGATTTTTTCCGCCAGCCAGATGGGAATTCGAGAGATCCATGCGTACAGGAAGGCATGAGATTCGGATTTTTATGTACAAAAATGAACAATAGTGTATAGTATCGTCAATGAAATTTAGGGACATCCTCCATCATTTTGGAAGCCAGCCTTGGTTCGACTTTGAAATGGCCTGGCTAGCCTCGGGCGAGACCGAGGAATGCGTCCACACGGAGCTCTACCGCTGGCGGAAGGCCGGAAAACTGGTCGAGCTGCGCCGGGGCCTCTTTTGCATAGCCCCTCCCTGGAGCCGCCACGTCTTGGACGGCTCGGCCTATGCCAATCCCATATACCCGCCTTCCTACCTCACGGGCGAATGGGTGCTCCGCAGGGCGGGAGTGTTTTCCGTCCAGGACCCGGAGGGCAGGCCGACGGCCTATACCAGCGCCACCCCCCGCCCCGCCCGCTCCTTCGAAAACCCCTTCGGGCTGTACCAGTACGACATCCTGCCCAAGGACCTCTTCTTCGGCGTGTCGAAGGAAGGCCCGGGCGGGGCGGAAGCCTATGTCGCGGAACCCGAGAAGGCCCTGTTGGACTATTGGTTCTTCAAGAAAGGCGAATGGGACGTCCCCCGCCTCGAAGCCCTGGGCCTGGACGCCTCGCTGGTGGATGGGGATAAGCTGTTCCGCTACGCCGAAGCCTCGGGCCGGCCCAGGCTCGTCAAGGCAGCCAAAGCCCTCATACGGCTCTCAGGGGGAAAGCCTCCGGCAAAGACCTCGGCCGGGACTCGAACCTCCCGCTTCCCCTCACCTCACTACCTTCGCGCGGAAATGAGCTCCAAGGCCCTGGCCATGGAATCCTTGGACGACCGCGGATCCTATCTCGTGGACAGGCTGGATTCCATACTGCTTCGCATCTTCCACGAAGCCGGCGCCTTTTCCCGGATCGCCCTCGCCGGCCAAGCCGCGGCGCACTACGCAGGCCGCGCGCCCGGAGACCCTCCCCAATCCCTGGACTTCATCCGGCTGGAGACCAAGGGCTACAGCCCGGAACAGTGGCTTTTCAAGGTCAGGAAATATCTCGCCCACATGGGCGTCGAGGCCAGGATGGCCTTTTCAAAGAAGGGATCGGAGCATTCGGGACTGGTGAAGGTATACGGCCTGGCGGCGGAGACGGGGTTGAGCGCTTCGCCCGGGGACGCCATCGTCCTAAGGCTGCGCTTTTCCGCCCCCGGCAACGGGCAGGGGGATGCCCAAGGCTTCCCCGGTCCCCCCACCGCCTCCGCCCAGGTGGAGAGGGGCGGCCAGCGGTTCGCCATCCGCTATGTCCTGGGCGATGTTGACAACCAGGGCAAGGCAGTCGATATCTAAGTAAGAATCATTCAAGACGAGGAGGAACGTATGTTCGGCAAGAAAGGCGAACCGAGGACGAAGAGGACACTGGTGGATTTCCGGCGCATGAAGGCCAAGGGCGAGAAGCTCACCTGGATTACCGCCTACGATCTTCCCCTCGCCCAATGCGCCGAAGCGGCGGGCGTGGACATGATTCTGGTGGGCGATTCAGGCGGCATGGTGCAGCTTGGATACCAGACCACCAACCCCGTGACCATGGACGAGATGATCACCCTGGCGAAGGCGGCGCGCAAGGGCGCCCCCAACACCTTCCTCGTGGGCGACATGCCCCAGGGATCCTACGAGGTCTCCAAGGAGGAGGGCATCAGGAACGCAATGCGTTTCGTGAAGGAGGCGGGCTGCGACGCGATCAAGCTCGAAGGGGGAAAGCGGGTGGCGGACAAGGTGAAGGCCATCGTGGAGGCGGGAATCCTCGTCATTGGCCACCTGGGACTCACCCCCCAGAGCACAGCTTCCTTCGGCGGCTACCGGGTCCAGGGAAAGACGATAGGCGGATTCGAGGAAGTGGTGGAGGACGCCCTCGCCCTCCAGGAAGCGGGGATCTTCTGCCTGCTTCTGGAAGCCATGCCAACCCAACCCGCGGCCAAACTGGCACAGAAGCTCCGTATCCCCGTGTACGGGATAGGGGCGGGGACGGACCTGGACGGCCAGCTCATCATCATGCACGACCTTCTGGGCCTCTACGCGAGCTTCAGGCCTTGGTTCGCCAAGTGCTACGTTCCCCAGGCCGCGCAGCGCTACGCCGCCCATCTGGCCGCCAATCCCGACCTGAGGAAGCTGGGGCGGGAGGAGAGGGCAGACGGACTGGGATTCATCGCCGCGGAAGCCATTTCGATCTACGTGGATGAAGTCAGGTCCGGAGCCTATCCCGGCGAGGAATACAGCTACCCCCTCAAGGCCGAGGAACTGGCGGAGCTGACCCGCTCCAAGTACTGGTGAGGCGCGCCATGGAAACCAAGAACAGCCAAGCGGCCTTGCGGAAGAGACTCGCCATTCCCGAATCCAGGCTGGATGCCGTGAACGCCGCCCTCCTGGATCCCGATTCGCCGATCATGCGGGATTTCCTGGCCGTGGTGGCGAAGTACGGCAGCCCGGAGGAAATCAACGCAGCCCACGCCAAGTCCAGGACCTTCGAGGCCCTGGCGAGGAAGGTGGAGGGGAAGAACAAGGACCACCTGAGGGACCTGGAGTGGCTCATGGCCATGCGGGACGCGAAGGCCTTCATCGGGGTGGACGCCTACAGGGAGAAGGTGCTTGGCGCCAAGGCGTCGGAAATCCGCTTCGAGGAAAAGTCGGCGGTGACCTTGGAGGTTTCGGCGCTCCAGTACTTCCCCTGGATCAAGCCAATGTGCGAAAGGGCGATAGCCCAGGGCTCCCTGGTGCCCGGCCGCTTCATCGCGGTCCGCAAGATGAAGGAATCCGAGGCGGACGGAGACCTCCCCGCCATCATCGCCGCCATGGACATCATGGGCTGCTCCTTCGTCGAAACCCTGGACACCAAGGGGACCGACGGCTCCAATCCCCACCTGGGGGGGCCCGCGACCATCGCGGGATACTTCGGCGGAATCGGCCAGCCCAACCGCCACGCCCTGGAGTGGCTGGACGAGTATCTCTACTACTACACCAATTACGGCTTGCAGGCGGCCTTGAACTTCAACGCCGGCACCATACTCCTGGGCTTCCTCCTCTACCGCCTGGGCGTGGACATCCGCTTCAAGATTTCGGTTTTCTTCGGATCGGACAATCCCTACCACGCCCTGTGGATCATGACCGCCGCCAAGCTCTTCGCCCGGGACGATGGGACAAGCCCCCTGGTGGGATTCAACTGGTCCAATTCCGCGGACAACGGCACCTTGGAAGCGGCCTCCCACGCCCGCAAGACCCTGGGCTTCGAGAATGTGATCCGCTTCGAGCACCATATCACGGAGACATACAAGAACATTGTCATCCAGCCCTACAACCGGAGGGAGGAATTGCTTGAGGTTGCCGCCAGGGTGCCCAACATCTCCGCCAAGCACGAAGGGGCGGATCCCGAGGTAGACGCCGGGCGGCTCCATCCATCGGACATCCTGGACTATTTCCGGGACAAGTCCGAGATCATCGCCTCAGGCGACTGGCCGCGGCTTCAGGAAAACTTCATGGACAAGGTGGACTCCTGCGACCGCACCGCCCAGGCCCTCACCCGGCGCGGCATCAGCTTCATCGCTGCGCCAAGGCTCCACGGCTAGGCGTGGAAGCTAGGTTCAGCGGTTAAGCCACGGGTCGCTTGGGATGGGCAATGCGAAAACGCTTCGGATTTGCTCCTTGTATGAAAAACGCTATATATTGGTTTTATAAAAGGAGCATATATGGTTCGGCATGAAAGCGAAGTAAAAGCGGTGGAGATGGCCGGCGCCGGGGTTGAAGGCGTCACCAAACGCATAGTGGTCGGTCCCCAGGACGGATACGACGGGTATTTCAGGGTCTTCACGGTCCAGCCGGGAGGGAAAAGCCCCTACCATTCCCATGCGTGGTACCATGCCAACTACATCCTGGAAGGGTCGGGCAAGCTGGTGATCGAAGGAGAGGAGCATCCCCTGCGCCCTGGATCCGTGGCCTACATCGAGGGCGGGAAGAAGCACCATTTCGTCAACACCGGGGATTCGCCTTTCAAGTTCATCTGCCTCGTCCCCACGAGCGGGGACTCCTACTGACTCCAAGGACAGATCTTGGGGCTGTCCAGAAAGGCCGCGGCCGGGATCGACCGCGGCCTTTTTTATTTTCCCGGGACGTGCGATCCTAAGGCGCGCCGCTCCGGCGGACGCGTATCATCATCGACGACAGAATCAGAATCCAAGGAGAATCCTATGGCCGAACCGAAAAAGACCGATCCCAAGGCGCCCAAGTTCGTGGAGTTGAGCATAACGGGCCCGGACGGAGCCCTTTGGGGCAAGATCATCGCCCAGGAAAAGCAGTTTTCCTCAGGCTCCGTGGGCTATTACGCCAACGGCAAGCTGGAAAACCCGGAGAGCCACGAACGCTACCAGGCGGGGGTGAACATCACCCTCATAGGAAGCAAGCCGTAAGCGGAAGCTGGCGCCGCGGCTTGAGCCGATCTTGGGAATATATTACTATTCGCCAGATTTGATGAAATAAATTTCCACATCTGCGGAGGGACTATGCGGCCTTGCGGCCCAAGACCCGCCGCCAAGGAGCGACTGGTGGATATTCTCGTGGCGATCAAGCAGGTTCCCGACACCGACAAGGTGCGGATGGATCCCGATACGGGCACCATGGTCCGGGAGGGTGTGGACACCATCGTAAACCCCCTGGACTTGTACGCCCTGGAAGCGGGCTTAAGGCTCAAGGAGATGCACGGCGGCAGGATAACCGTCCTGACCCTGGGGCCGCCGTCGGCGGAAAGGGCCCTCAAGGAAGCCCTCTCCATGGGCTGCGATGAGGGGGTCTTGGTCACGGACAAGGCCTTCGCGGGCTCGGACACCTGGGCGACCTCCTACGCCCTTTCCCTGGCGGCGAGGAAGCTCGGGGACTTCGACCTCATCCTCGCTGGAGAGAGGGCGACGGACGGGGACACGGGTCAGGTTGGCCCGGGCCTGGCGGCGTGGCTGGACATACCCGTGGCCACCTATGTCGGCTCAATCGAAAGTTCCACCGAGGATGATATCGTGGTCCGGCGCCTGGTCGAGGAAGGATACCAGAGGCTCAGGCTGAGGCTTCCCTGCCTGGCGACGGTGGTGAAGGAGATCGGCACTCCCCGGCTTCCCACCCTGAGGGGGAAGAAGTTCGCCAGGGCGTCAAGGATCCGCGTCTTCAACGCCCAGGATTTGGGGGCCGAGGAGGGTTCCCTGGGACTCAAAGGTTCGCCGACCAAGGTATCCAAGATCTTTTATCCCAAGGTGGCGCGGGAAGGAACCGTGGTGAGGGCTGGCGACGAGGCCGAGGCGGAGAAGGCGGTGGATGGGCTTCTGGACTTCCTTAGGACCCGCGGTCTTCTGGCCAAGGGGGCTTGAGCATGGACCAGATTTGGACTGTATCCGAACAATCCCGGGGCGTGATCAAGAGGGTTTCCTTCGAGCTGCTCTCCCGAGGCAGGAGCCTTGCGGACCAAGCCGGCGCTTCGCTTGTGGCTTTGGTTTTTTCCGACGACGCATCGGGGCATCCCCTCGAGGACGACTCGCTGAGGGAACTGGTTTTCCGGGGCGCCGACGAAGTCGTCTGCATCCAAGGGCCGGGGCTATCTGTCTTCCAATGCGAGACCTGGTCGAGGAATCTCGCGGCCCTTGCGCGGGAGAGAAAGCCATCCGTGGTAATAGCCGCCGCCACAAGCTCAGGCAGGACCCTCATGCCCCACCTGGCGGTGAATCTCGGCGCGGGGCTCACCGCGGACTGCACGGAGCTTGCCATCGAGCCGGAGACCGGAAACCTTCTGCAGACCAGGCCCGCCATCGGCGGGAACATCATGGCCACGATCAAGACCCCCGACCGCAGGCCCCAGATGGCCACGGTGCGCCCCAAGTCCGCCCTTCCCCTTGAGCCTGACTACGCAAGGACCGGCCTGGTCGCGAGGCTCGCCGCCGATCCATCCCTGGCCGATCCGCGGGTCGAAGTCCTTGGGCTGGAGAGCGATGTCCCTGATTTCGAAAACATCGAGGAGGCTGGCATCGTGGTGGCAGGAGGCCGCGGCCTTAGGAAATCGGACAACTTCAGGATATTGCGCGAGCTGGCAGACGCGTTGGGCGCCGCAGTCGGAGCGAGCCGGGAGGCTGTGGACAGGGGCTGGATTTCCTACCCCCACCAGGTCGGATTGTCGGGCAAGACCATCTCGCCCCGGCTATACATCTGCGCCGGTATTTCCGGCGCCATCCAGCACCTGGCGGGCATCAAGACCGCCGAGACGATAGTCTCCATCAACAGCGACCCGGACGCGCCGATCCACAAGTTGGCCGATTTCTCCATCGTCGGGGACTTGTTCGACATCGTTCCGCGCATTGTCCGCAGGCTGTCGGAAAAGAACCGCGAGGGAGGCGAGGAATGAAGTTCAATCCTGTCACAAGCCGCGTGATATCCATGCTGGAAGGAATGCTTGGATCGCGCAACGTTATTTCCGACCGGGAGCGCATGGAGTCGTATTCCCACGACGAGACTTCAGCGGAGGAGTACGGACGGTTCCCCGAAGTCGTGGTGACCCCTGTCTCTACCGCCCAGGTCGCCGAGGTGGTGAGGCTGGCGAACAGGGAGCTCATTCCCATCACGCCCCGCGGCGCCGGCTCGGGCCTTTCCGGCGGAGCCATCCCCGCCTTCGGCGGCATCGTCGTGTCCCTGGAGAAGATGAACCGGGTGCTCGAGATCGACTACGAGAACATGACCATGACCGTGGAGACGGGGATAGTGACCAACGAGATCAATGCCCTGGTCAAGGACCGGGGCCTGTTCTACGCCGGCTACCCCATGAGCCTTGAAACCTGCTTCCTGGGAGGCAACATCGCCGAGAACGCCGGCGGCGGAAAGGCGGTCAAGTACGGCGTGACTTCCCGCTACATCCTCGGCTTGGAGCTTGTGACTCCCACGGGCGATGCAGTCTGGCTTGGCGGCAAGCTGGCCAAGGATGTCACGGGCTACGACCTCACCCACCTGGTCGTGGGCTCCGAAGGGACCCTGGGCATAGTCACCGCGGCGATCATACGGCTGATCGGCCTTCCCAAGGCCAAGTCGGACCTCCTGGCCCTGTTCGAGACGCCTTCGGCGGCGATCGCCTGCGTGCCGGAGATCCTCGCCAGGGGGACGATACCAACCAGCATCGAATTCATGGACAAGCTTTCCGTGGCCACTTCCTGCGCCTACCTGAACGAAAGCCTCCCCTATGATAAGTGCGGAGCCATGCTCCTGATAGAAATGGACGGTGCCGACCCGGAGCGGGTGGACTTGGACGCCGAAGCCGTGGGAGACCTGTGCATGGAGAAGGGGGCCATCGAGGTCTACATGGCGGACAACCGGACCACCCAGGACAGGGTGTGGAGCGTTCGGCGCAATATCGCCGAGGCCTTCAAGGTGGCTTCTCCGATCCAGAGCCTGGAGGACATCGTGGTGCCCACCGCTTCGATCCCCCTCATCATGCCCGAGCTGGACAGGATATCGAAGGCCTACGGCATCGCGATTCCCTGCTACGGCCACGCCGGGGACGGGAATCTCCACGCCACCTTGGTCAAGGATCCTTCCATGGCGATGGAGGAATGGAAGAGGGTCGAGCCCTTGGCCTTGGAGGAACTCTACGCAGCCACGAGAAAACTCGGCGGCAAGATTTCCGGCGAGCACGGCATCGGCCTCAAGCGGAAACGCTCCATGGCCCAATTCATGGATCCCGTGGAGCTGGGGCTGATAAAGGCGATACAGAAGGCATGGGATCCCAAGGGCATCATGAACCCAGGAAAGATCTTCGACCGGGACTAGGGCTCCCCGCCGGCCTTCGCGCGGAATGATCGGAGCCTAGGCCCGGGGTCTGGCGATGACAAAGCGGGGCAAGTATTCGTCCCAGGCGGCGAGGATGCGCGCCGCCTTCGGGCTTCCGGTCAGGGCGGCGTGGTTTTCCACCAGACTCTTCAGCTCGGATTCATCCTGCGGCTCCAGGCAAGGCGACAGATCCAGATCGGCGGAATTGCATCGGGTGTCGAAGAGGCCGTCCTCGTCCAGCACATAGGCCCGCCCATCGCTCATCCCCGCCCCGAAGTTGACCCCCGTGGGCCCCAGGACGACCACCGTCCCCCCGGTCATGTATTCGCAGGCATGGTTCCCCACACCTTCGACCACGGCGATCGCTCCGGAATTCCTGACGCAGAAACGCTCCCCCGCCTGGCCGTTCATATACGCCCAGCCGGACGTGGCGCCGAATAGGCACACGTTTCCGGCTATGGCATTGTCCTGGGCCGGATATCCAGCCTCCCTGGACGGCCTGAGGACCAATATACCTCCTGACAGTCCCTTGCCCACGTAATCGTTCGCCTCCCCCTCCAGCTCGAAGCAAAGCTCCTTGGCCAGGAAGGCGCCGAAGCTCTGCCCCGCCGATCCCCTGAACCGAACCGAATGCCGGGTTCCCGTCCCTCCGTCCCTTCTGCGCCGGGCGAGGTGGCCGCTCGCCGCCGCGCCGATGGACCGGTCCGAATTCCTTATCGGAAACTCCAACGGTTCTTCGCCCGCGCCGTCCAGGAAGGCTATGATGCGCCCGTCTATTTCCGGAACCTTCGCCTGCGCCTTAGAAGCGGCGTGGAAGGCCCTCAAGCCCACGGGGGGAAGGGGTAGGACAGGAAGGGCGGCGCCGTCTGTGTTTCCTTCCTCATCCAAGGGATAGCGCTTGGCAATCTCCAGGGCGGATACGATGGAATCGAAGGCAAGGCCGCGTTCGGCGCCGCTCCGCCCTCGGCCTTGGAAATCCAGAAGGTCCCAGCGTCCCGCCAGCTCGTCCAGGTTCCTAGCCCCCAGGGAAGAGAGAAGTATGCGAAGGTCGTGCGCCAGGGCGAGGAAGAAGGAAGCCAGGTGCTCCGGCTTTCCCTTGAATTTCTCCCTCAAGGCGGGATTCTGGGTGGCTATGCCCACGGGGCAACGGTCCAGGTTGCACTTTCCGCATGCGACGCAGCCCATGGAGATGAGGGCCGCTGTGCCGAAGGCGAACTCCCTGGCTCCCAGGATCGCGGCCACGGCCACGTCACGGGCCGTCCTCAGCCTTCCGTCCACCTGAATCGTCACCTGGGCGTCCAAACCGTTCATAGCCAAGACCTGCCGGATTTCCGGCAGCGCCGCCTCCCAGGAAGAACCCGCGAAATCGAGGGAAGAGAGGGGGGCCGCCCCGGTGCCTCCGTCGCCGGAGGACACGACGATGCAGTCGGCCCCGGCCTTGGCCACGCCCGCCGCCACAGCGCCTATTCCCGCCTGGGCGGCCAGCTTCACGGCGATGCGCGCCTTGGGATTGACGCAGCGCAGGTCGTGGATGAGCTGGGAGAGATCCTCTATCGAGTAGATGTCGTGGTGGGGCGGCGGGCTGATCAAGGTCTTTCCGGGAGACGAATGGCGCAAGGCCGCGATGTAGGCGTCCACCTTGGGGCCGGGCAGCTGGCCGCCCTCCCCCGGCTTGGCGCCCTGTGCGACCTTGATCTGGATTTCCAGGGCCGAGGCGAGGTACTCGTCGGTGACGCCGAACCTCGCCGAAGCGACCTGCCGGGAGGCGGATTTGGAATCCAGGCCTTGGGCCGCATAGGATTTCCTAAGGTTGTCCTCCCCTCCTTCCCCCGAGTCGCTCCATGAACCTATGGAGTTGGCCCCCGCCGCCAAGGCTTCGTGGGCTTCGGGGCTGATTGCTCCGCAGGACATCGCGGCGACGGAAAACCGTCTCGCGATCTCCTGGGCGGACTGGACTTCCTTGAGGGGAACCGGCTCCCTCGGCTTGAAGGCGAAGAGATCGCGGAAGGCGAAGGGCTGGCGGCGGGGGCTTTCAATCCCACCCACATAGTCCCTCCAAGCTTCCATGTCCCCTTCCCTCACCGCCCGGACCAGGCTTGAAGCCAAGGCCGGAGGCCAGGGAACCTGGGGAGGGGAGGCCTCCCCAGCCTTCACAGCCTCCCCAGCCCTCCAATCCTCCTCGGCCTTAACGGCCGCCGCGGTATTCCCTGCATCCGCCGGTTCAGACGGGATGGATCCGAAGGCGAGGCTGTGCCGCCTTGCGATGTCCTGTTCTATCTCCCCCAACCCTATGCCGCCGAACCTTGTCTCCGTGCCCTTGAAGCAGGCCGACGCGAATTCCGGGGAAAGCCCCTCGGCTTCGTACATCCGGGAGCCGCGGTACGAGGAAATCGTCGATATGCCCAGCTTGGACATTATCTTCAGGATGCCCTTCCTCACCGCCTCGCGGAAATTTTCGGCGATTTTTTCTTCCGAGAGGGAGGCGCCTTTCCCGCCGCCTTTCCCGCCGCCTTTCCCGCCGTCATTCCCGCTGTCCTTTCCGACGGCCTTCCCCGCGGTTTTGTCTATCGCCTTGGCGGAGGCCGCGAAGCCCGGTATCGATTCGAACACAGCCCAGGGATTCACCCCGGAGGCCCCGTAGGCGAGGAGAAGGGCTATGGAATGCAGGTCCTTCGCGTCTCCCGCTTCCACGATGAGGCCGGCCATATGCCGCTTCCTTGCCTCCACAAGATGGCTGTGCAGGACCGACGCGGCCAGGAGGGAAGGAAGGGCGGCCTGTTCGGGCCCTAGGTCCCTGTCGCTCAGGACCACAAGGCTCGCCCCTTGGTCGATCAGGCGCTCCGCCTCGGCCTTCATCCTCTCCAAGGCCTTTTCGGCGAAACCTGGCGTCGGTTCCCTGGCGGAACAGCACATGGAAACTGTCCCCACGCTGAAATCCTTGAGCGCCGGACTCCTCAACCTCTCCATGTCGGCGTTGGAGAGGAGGGGCATGTCCAGCCTAAGCTGGCGGCAATGCTCAGGCCCCTGGTCGAGGAGATTCCTCTGCCTGCCCACATAGTTCTGGAGGGACATGACCAGGGTTTCTCGGTAAGGATCGATGGGAGGATTGGTGACCTGGGCGAACCTCTGCTTGAAAAACGCGGCCAAGGGAGCCGCGGCGGCAGGAACAGGTGCCGCGGCGGCAGAGGCGGGTGCGGTAGCGTCCGCCGCGTGGAAGGCCGCGGCGGAAACGAGGGCCGCCGGAGGCTTCCTGCTCCCCATGGCCGAGACTCCCTCCTGGGCGGCGAGGAACATAGGCTCCAAAGCATCCAGCGCCTCTTTGTCGAATCCGAAGAACCGGGCAGCCCTTGGATCGCCCTTGAAACCAAGGCCACCGGTTCCCGCCTCGGGAGAGGAAAAGAGGCCCTTGAGTTCGATGCGGGAGGACTCGAGCCACCGCCGGTATGGCTTTTCCCGGCACACCCGGGCCTTGATCTCCCTGTCCCTCAGGAAGCTTCCCTTGGACATGTCGAGCATCACCATGGTTCCCGGCCTGAGCATCCCCTTCTCGGCTATTTCCGATTCCTTCATCTCAAGCACGCCCGCCTCGCTCGCGCCGACGAAGCGTCCATTCCTTCCGAGGATGTAGCGGAAAGGCCTGAGCCCGTTCCGGTCCAGGGCGGCGCCCACGGTGATCCCATCGGTGAAGGTCATGGCCGCGGGACCGTCCCAGCCTTCCATGATGGTAGCGTGGTATTCGTAGAAGGCCCG
>JBFLXC010000005.1:0-47984 GCA_040757435.1 Spirochaetota bacterium
GCCCCTTGAATGGGGCCGCCTTTTTTGCGGGATGCCGCCTCCCGGCTCGTATCCGGCCGTGCCGCCTGCGCCGCAAAGCCGCGCCCGAAAAAGCCGGATCGGACCTATCTGGTCCTGGGCTATCTGGTCCTGGGCGCGGCGCCGAGGGAAAAACGCTTGAGCCACGCCAGGTCGAGGAAAATCACGCCCTGGGCATCGCCTTCCCTCCTATAGCCCATGCTCGCCATGGCCATGGCGGAGGAAGCCATGGATCCATCAGCCCTACCCAAGGCCCATTGGGCCGAGACCTTCGCGTCCCACTGGTGCGTGAGGACACCCTTCGGGCCCAGCCAGGCGGCTGGATCGGGACTCGTGAAGGTGGAAAGAAGGGCTTCCTCCCCCAGGAGGGCGAAGCTTCCTTCTGCCTTTATGCCGAAGCGCTCCTCTTGGTATTCGACCTTGGCGCGGAAAAGGATCCTGTCCGGGCCCAAGGGGTAGGCGAACCAGGATTCCGGGCTTTGCCA
The DNA here is from genome assembly GCA_040757435.1 of Spirochaetota bacterium. Taxonomy (GTDB): domain Bacteria; phylum Spirochaetota; class Spirochaetia; order Treponematales; family Rectinemataceae; genus VKGY01. The sequence goes on from JBFLXC010000005.1 coordinate 504, forward strand.
GCCCATCTGGTCAGTCTGCATGAAGTAGCGGGTCGTGAAGATTTGGTTGGGAGCCCCGGAACTCCTCCTATATAGGTAGGTGGAAGCCCAGTAGGCCTCCAGCGCCAGATCCAAGCCCCCCGCCTCGAGTTCCCGGCCTGGCCGAGCGGCGTAGTCTTGTCTAAGGAACCTGGGGCGATCCAAGGGCGCCCCGCCGAAAACCCGCCAGCCCGCGCCCAGGTGGAAGCCCATGGCGGTAGGATTGGAGCCCGAGCCTTCGGCCCCCAGCTGGAAGTCGTCCATGAGGATTTCGCCGTAGAGGCGGAATTCCCTTCCCCTGGTCCAGGTTTCCCAATCCAGCTGCATCATCACGTTCGATCCGTCGGCGAAAAGGTGGTGGTAGACAAGGAAGGGCCCAATATCCTGAAGGTCGATGACAACCCCGGTGACGAGGTTGAACTCGGTGAATCCCAGGGAAAAGGCGGGAAAATCCATTTCAACCCGGTGGGCGAAGAGGCTTTTGCCCGCGCTCCCCCTGCGGGGGACGCTTATGGCCAGGAAATCGTAGGCGAGGCCGCCCTTGCCCATGGGGGCTTCAAGGCCCACCGCGGCATGGTCGTACCAGGGATTGTCCCCCGCGAGGCCTAAGGACCCCATGCCCCGCCCAAGGTTGATGGACCTGCGGCCCAGGGAAAGCCTCCACCAGGAACCTGCGCCCTCCAGATAGCCGACGGAGGGGTAGTTGTTGGAGAACATGAGGGCCGAGGAATCGCGGTTCACCGGCAGGTTGGTGGCTCCGTCGCCGAAGAGCATCTCGCCGATGTCCTGCTGGAGCTCAAGGGACATGGCCGCCGAGAAGGGTCCGGCGGAAAGGGAAAAACCCCCGGCCAGGAAGGCGGGGCGGGAAAAGTAGTAGGCCAGGTCCTCGGCGTCGAGGGAATAGCCCGCCGTCGCCGGGCTTCTGTTGGAGATGGAAACCAAGGGGGCGACATCGGCCCAGATGCTTGCCTGCGGGAGAGGCGTCGACGAGACCTGGGCGGCGACGGGGTCTTGCGCCGAAGCCTGGGCCTGCGACGTAGACTGCGGCTTCGCAGATGCCGGAACTTGGGCGGCGACGGGGCGAGCCGCCCCGAAAAGGCAAAGGAGTACAAGAAGGGTCGCGGGAAACTTGGTCTTTTCCATCCCTCTACCGGCTTTTCGCCGCGGCGTCGTGGACATCGATGTCCTGGGCGTCCCAGGGATAGACGATCCACACATCGGGCAATTCTTCACCCGCCACATAGAGGGCCACTTCCTCGGGGATCCTGCCCTTCTTGTGTTTGTTTTTGTTGTGGAGGACAGCCACGGCTATGCCCGCGGGGTGGTGGTTCATGAGCTCCCGGATGCAGTACTCCAGGGTGGCCCGCGAATCGTCCACTTCGTCGATCAGGAGGATCTTCTTGCCCGAAAGCTGGCGCTCCGCCTCTTCGATCCATTGGACCTTCCGGGGAAATTCAGTGGGCTTGTCCTGGGCGTCGTAGTAGGCGATGCCGACAGCCAGGATCGGCTTGCCCAGGTAGGTGCGGATGATCCGGGCGGGTATGAAGCCCCCGGTGCCGATGGCGACTATCACGTCGGGCTCGAAGCCGGAGGCCTTGACCTGGTCCGCCATCTTTTTCGCCGTTTTATGGATGTTCTGGTAGGTGAAGTGATGTTTCTCCATGGATGGATTGTAAAGCTCCGGACCGATTTGGGCAATGGACGCGCGGGCCTTGGACGCGTCGTCGCTGTCCCAATCGGGCGCGTCGGCGCTATTCCAATCAGGCGCATCGTCGCTGTCCCAATCGGGCGCGCAGGCGCGGCCGGCGGAGTCGCGCCCGCGCCTCTTTTGCAGTACACTTGGCCCATGGGTAAAAGAATCCTGCCCGCCTTGGCGCTCCTTTTCCTCCTGGCCGGGGCGGCCGCCCACGCCCAGACCGGAGACCTCAAGGCCCTGCCCCTTTCCTCCGAAGTCTATTTCCTCATGGACAGCCTTTACACCATGGAAGGCTTGGGCAGACCCTCTTCCTCCAGGCCTTGGTCCCTGGCGGAGGCTCGGCAAATCCTGGACAAGGTACGCCGCGCCTCCTTAAGCCGATCTTCGACCGCCCTTTGGGACGCCATCGAGGCGGTCTTGGACCGGGCGAAGACAGGGGGCTTCCACGCCGAGGCAAATTTCGAAGCCTACTGGCACGGCAACACGGCGTATAACCAGGAGTCCGACTGGCTGTACGGCTTTGTGGAGCGCAAGCCAATCGCGAAGCTTTCCGCCGACTTGGAGCTTCCCCGCATCCTCTACCTTTACTGCGACGTCCAATACGGGAGAAACCGCTTCAATATCGCCGACGACCTGAGGCTTGTCACCTCAGCCTATCCCGCCGGGGTGGGCGCCGCGGTTCCCCAGGGCGACGCCACGGCGCTGATGGCGCTGGACTCCTCGATCTACTCGGCTCCTTTCCTTACGAATATCCTGGAGGACGCGAGGGACTTCGACTACCAATGGCCGAAGAGGGCCGTGGCCTCCTTCGGCGGAGAAGGCTGGAATTTCTCCTTCGCCAGGGACAAGCTTCGCTGGGGAAGCGGGCGCATCGGCAACTTCATCGTCGACGACCATGTGGATTACCACGAATACACCCGTTTCGTGGGTTTTTCCGGTCCCTGGAAGTTCGATTGGTTCGCCGTCTTCTTCGATCTTAACACCAACCAGGGCGAGCAGCCCGACCGGGAGATCCAGACCTTCCTAGGCCATAGGCTGGAGTTCCGACCCCTGCCGAGCCTCAAGGTAGCGGTTTCGGAAAACTTGATGTACCGGAACGACAGCTTCGACCTCCGGTACCTGAACCCCGCCTTCATCTACCACAACCTGAACAACAGGCTCATGTTCAACGCCATAGCCCACGTCGAGGCGGACTGGTCGCCGGCGAAGGGAATCACGGTCTACGGCCAGGGCGTGATGGACCAGGGCAGGGCTCCCACGGAATCCAGCGCCCAGGCGGACGCCATGGGATTCCTGGCGGGCGTCGAGGGGGCCATGTCCCTGGGGCCCGGTATCTTCGTCGCCTCCTTCGAGGCGGCCAAGACCGATCCCCTTCTGTACCGCCGGGACGCCATCGATTTCATCATGATGCGTCGCTACTACACCAACGGCGATCCCACGGGGCCAGGATACATAATCGAGTTCGATTATCCGGGGTTCGAGTACGGAGGCGACGCCCTCGCCGCCCAGGCGGACCTGGAGTTCCGTATCCCCGGAAAGGCGCGCCTCGCACTCAGGGCCTTCGGCATGCGCCATGGGGAGATGGATTTCTTCAAGCCCCACAGCAAGAGCGGCGACAACGGCTATTTCGCGGACTACGAGGGAACGACGCCATCGGGGGACGTAATCCGCGACCTGGCGGCCCTGCGCTTCTACGCGGAGTTCTCGGCTCCTCCCCTATTCAAAAGGATCCAAGCCCGTACCTGGCTCCACGCCGCCTGGGTGGCGCGGAGCGATTACACAAAGTCCACGGCTTCGAGGTCGGCCTGGGAGCAGGATGTCCAGCTCACGGCGGGTTGCTCTCTGGCGTTCTAGGGGTAGTGTTACGAAGCTTGTGTTTGGATCGCTGGATTCCTTCGCCATTTCAAGCCTCCGCGGACCTTCGGCTTCCGCGAAGGTCCGATCACGCGCTCCATGCCCGTATCCATTGCTTAGCCCCGCATTTCCCACACAAGCTTCGTGACACTGGCTAATAGGTCCAACGGACTCCTGCGGAGTAGAGATAGAACTGCCTCGTGTCTCCCGTGGCGTTCCTATAGTTCGAATGATGCCAATACTGGAAGATGGCCACGACATCGAAGCCCTTGCCCAATGGCCAGGAAGCCTTGAGGCTGGCTCCATGGCTCAGCTGGTCCGGCCTCGCCCTGATGGCGGAAAGGCTCGTATCCCGGGTCGTGTAGTCGTCCCTGTCGTCGTAGTCGTAGTAGATCGGATCCCCGTCCGCGTCGGTCATGCCCATGTAGATGGGACCCTTGGCGAGGTATTCGTAGGAGAGCTCCAGGGCGGCCCCATTCTCCATGGATGCGGAGGCGAAGAGCCCCACGTGCCGGGCGTCCGGGCCGTAGGTGAAGCCCAGGGGCCAATCGGTAGCCCAGGAAGGCCCGGTTTGGTGGCGCTGGTACATCGTAAGGTAGGGCTGCCATCGACAATATATCCATTCGTTGGTGTAGGTGTACTCTCCCCCTGCGGTAATGATCATGCCGCCCGCGGGCTCGAAGGAATAGGTTCCTCCCGCCTGCCAGCCGAACTGTGCCGGCTTCCCCGTGGCTCCCTCGTCGGCGCCCCTGAAGTCGTCCAAGGTGAACTCGCCGAAGATCTTCAAGCCCTTTGCGGGAACCAATGAGGCGGAGAGGTTGAGCATGACATTGGTGAATCCCGCGGAATAATTGTTGTGCCAGAATCCAGTTGGAAGGAGGTCAGCAAGCCCCGGGTCCTTGCCCCCTATCATGTTCATCTCCGCCACGCCAATGCGGAGCCGGTCCCAGAACCTTGCCTCCACCTGGCGGTAAGCAAACATCTTCACCGCCTCCATCTGATTCACGAAGTCGTGGTCGTTGATCGGATCCCAGGGGTTGATGCTGACATTCCCCGCGTCGAGGTCGTTCCTGGTCTTGAATTGGATCGCCGCCTCGCCTTGGGAGAGGTGCGTGGCCGAAGTGCCCACGATGGCGGTGAAACGGAAGTTTTTGTTTCCCGCGACGCCTTGGACTTGGTCGTACCACTCCGCCCTGGTATTCATGAAGGTCGCGCCGAAATGGCCCTCCCCCAACCCTGCCTTGAAACGCCCCGCGGCGAGCCAGAAATTGTCGCCCGCCGCCGAGACCCAGCCCTCCTGGGGGAACCGCCAGCTCATGAAAGTCCATATGAGGGCGTCCACGTCCCAGGGGGCGAAGAGGGGCATGAAATCGCTTCCAAGGTAGTTCTGCCGCAAGGACAGGTCCATCTTCACCTTGCCCGCCACGGAGTCCCCTGCCCAGAAATCCGCTCCCAGTTCGATGAACACGGGCAGGGAATCAATGAAATACAGGAGGGTCGGGTCGGCGCCGGGGGAGAAGGAATAGCCTGTCATTCCCGAAACGCCGGTGACCGCCGGATCGAAGGAGAAAAGAAGCCGGCTCTTGAAGCCCTTGATTCCGCCCCGGGCTTTCTCGAAATCGAAGAGCTCCGCCGCCTCCCTGCCCGAATAGACGAAGGCATTGGTCGCCGGAACCTTTCCTGCCATGACATACCGTGCCAGGGCGCGGCTTGCCTCCTGGTCGCTCCGGAAAATCAATCCGGCGCCTTGGGCTCCCGCCCCCCACACCACCGCCGCCAGGACGACAAGGACAAGGATTCTCCTCTTCATAGCCGCCTCCCTTTTAACAACGGTTTTCTGTCCTGCCTGAAGTGTGGACCTTGAATGCTTCGGCGTCAATGCGGCTAGTGTTATGAAGCTTGTGGCGGATTTGTATGCAATTGCCTCTGATAAATACATTAAACGAAAATTAACCGCAAAACCCGCCGCAAAGCGCTCCTCATCCCTCTGAGGCTGCGTCGTTCCCACGTCCAAACACAAGCTTCGCAACACTATAGGAAGTGTCCTCTTGAACCTAAAACCTACTCAAGGATAAATTGGGAGGATGAGCATTTTTGAAATCATCATGCTTTTATGCTTCGGCGCCGCCTGGCCCTTTTCCATCTACCGCTCCTATACCTCCGGCACCACCGGGGGAAAGAGCGTGGTTTTCCTGATCGTCATCCTCGTCGGTTACGCCGCAGGCATAGCGAATAAGCTTTTTTACCGCTTCGACAATGTAGTCTACCTTTATCTACTCAACATGCTCATGGTAGGCGTCGACACCGCCCTCTGGTTCAGGAATAGGAAAAAGGAAGGCCGCTGAGCCTTTGCCCGGCGGGCGTCGAACGCTTAGTGTTACGAAGCTTGTGTTTGGTCTGGAAGAATCCGGCCTTATGACAAGGGAAGCGAAAGAATGACTGACCGCGAGCCGGTCAATCGCCAGTTGAGGCCTTGCAAATTAGACCATCCTAAAATTTCCACACAAGCTTCGAAACACTAAAGGGTTTGCGCCATTAAACAGGTGGCGCACAATCCTGTGGCGTAGAGGGTGTGGCTCTTGATACTGACCCCCGAGGCCTTGCCCAAATCGTCCAGCATCGAATCCAGCGTGCAGGCTCCCAAGTCGACGAAACCGTGGCAGGCTTCGCAATGGAACCAGTGCCTGTGGCATGCCCCTTTGGCGGCATAATAGCGCTCCGTCCCGTGGGCGGAGCAGGAGAGGACGAAGGATTCGGCGAGGCCCGAGGATTCCAGGTAATGCAGGGACCGGTAGATCGTCGCCGTGTCGCAGAGCCCCTGGGCGGATTTGGCGAGGTCCAAGGCGGACATTGGCTTTTCGGCCTTTTCGAGCAATGCGAGGACGGCGGTCCGAAGCTTGGTCATGGCTTTCTCCTTCGCAGGCCCTTCGCCGCAGAGGCGAGGAGGAAGGTGGCTCCCGCCACCAGGACCACCACGGCCCCCGAGGGAAGGTCGAGACCCCAGCTCACCCAAAGGCCGAAGATCGAAAAGAGAAAGGCCAGGACGCTGCCCCGGATCATCATCCCCGCCAGGTTCCTGGAAAGGTAGGCCGCGGTTCCCGAAGGAAGGGTGAGCATGGCGATGACCATGACGATGCCCACGAAGGTCTGGAGAAGGACCACGGCCACGGCGGTGACCGCCAGGAGGACAATGAAGACAAGGTCGGTGCGGACGCCCCTGGTCTTTGCGAATTCCTCGTCGAAGGCGCTGGCTTCGATCTGCGGGTAGAAGCGCCAGGCGAGGTAGAGGACCGCCAGGTCGAGGAAGGCCAGGAACACAAGGTCACGTACGGAGACCAGGAGGATGTTGCCGAAAAGATAGCTCATGGGGTCGGCGTAGCCGGGGGTCTTGGCGATGAAGACGATGCCCATGCTCATGCCTATTGCCCAGAGGGCGTTGATGACCGTGTCTTCCCTCTGCTTCGCCTTGAGCGACACCAAGGCAATGAGCCCCGCGGATATGACGGCGAAGATGAGGGCGCCCAGGATGGGAGGAAAGCCCGGTACGATGTTGCGGGCGGCGAGGAAGAGGGCGAGCCCTATTCCCCCCAGGACGGCGTGGGATATGGCTCCGGCCAGGCCGGCGATCCGCTTCACCGTGACCACGGACCCGAGTACTCCGAATAGGACGCTGGAAAGGATGCCCGCCAGGAGGGCGTTGCGCACGAAGGGCATGGAGGGATCGAGAAGGGCGGAAAAGAAGCTCATATTCCGCCTCCCGCAACGTGGGAATGTCCATGGGTATCGCCGCGGCAGCAGACATCGTCCTCAAGCTCCGTGTCGTGGAGGACTCGCAGGGCGCGGCCGCCGAAAAGATCCGGCTCGCCTTGGTCCGCGGGCAGGGAGGCGTGGCGGAGCACCTTGCCCCTCCCTTCCCTCTCGCCCACGCAGAGGACAACGTCAGTAAGGGCGGAGACGAAGGCGGTGTCGTGGGTGGCGATGAGGATGGTGGTGGAAGGCTTCAAGGCGCCGAGCACCTCGAAGAGACGTCGTTCGCTTTCGGCGTCCATGTTGGCCGTGGGTTCGTCCAGGATGAGAAGCCGAGGGGATGAAGCCAAGGCCCTGGCCACGAGGACCCGGCGGCGCTGGCCCCCGGAAAGCGCCGAATAGGGCCTGCGGCGTAGATCCTGCACCGCGGCGAGCTCCAAGGCCCTGTCCACGTCGGGGCAGGAGGATTCCATGCAGCCCCGGGAGAAGCGCTCCAGGCGGCCCATGCGGACCACTTCCTCCACGGAAATGGGGAAGGATAGGTCGAAATGCATGTACTGGGGAACGTAGCCCACAAGGCCCCGGGCGGCCTCTGGCCGGCGGCCGAAGATCTCCACGGTCCCCCCGTTGGGGGAAGAAAGGCCCATGATGAGCCTGAGGATTGTGGTCTTCCCCGACCCGTTCGCTCCCACGAGGGCGACGAACTCGCCCTCGTGGACGTGGAAGCTCGCATCGCGCAGGACTTCCAGGCTCCCGTGGGCGAACCGGACGCCCTCGAAGCGGACGGCGATGGCGGGTTTGGACGGCTCTCCGGAAGCCGCGCCTGACACAGCTTCGGAGGCTCCGGCGGAGATGGCCGCCGGGGAGGTCCGGGCGGAGTTTGCCGCGCCTGTGGGGCTGAGAGGGGGTCTGCCATTCATCGGGCCGCCGCCTTGGCCAGGGCCTCGCCTATGGCGCTTATGTTGTCCAGCCACCGCTCCGCCAGGGGATCGATTTCCACAACAGCGGCTCCTATGGCCTTGGCTATGGTCTTCGCGGCGTTGGAGGAAAACTGCTTCTGCACGAAGACCGCCCGGGCCTTCTCTTCCTTGGCCTTGGCGATCAGGGCGGCCAGGGTCTTCTGGGTGGGCTCCTTTCCGCCCAGTTCCACGGCCTCCTGGATGATCCCGAAGTCGTCCAGGAAATAGCCGAAGGAGGGATGGTACACGAACACCCTTTCCCCGCGGAGCGGGGCGAGCTTGGGCTCCAGGGCCGCGAAGGCCGCGTCGATGTCCCGGACGAAGGCGTCGTGGTTGGAGGCGAACTGCCCGGCCTTGGAAGGCAGGATCTTGGAAAGCTCATCCCTGATCACGGCAAGCTGGGATTTCACCTCGTCCTTGCCGAGCCATACATGCGGATCCCTTGCTTCCTCCCCATGCTCCCCTTCCTCCTCCCCGTGCCCCTCCCCTTCCTCCTCCCCGTGCCCCTCCCCTTCCTCCTCGTGGGCTTCCAAGGTGCGGAATTTCAGGTTCCTGGAAGTGTCGGCCAGAAGGAGACGGGGATACAGCTTCCTCACCTTGGGCGCCAGGGCGGTCTCGAATTCCACGCCGATGGTGAACCATGCCGAGGCTGAGCTAAGCTGGGCCATCTGCCTGGGGCTGGGCTCGTAGCTGTGGGGCGAAGATCCTGGGCCGACCAGGACTATGACCCGGACAGCATCGCCGGCGATCCGGCGTACGAATTCGGCTTGGGGCAGTATCGATACGGCCACGGAGGGCGAACCTTGGGCGAAGGCGAAGGGGGGAAGCAGCAGCGCGGCGCAGGCCAGCAGGACCGCGGAAGCGGCGGACAGGGCAGGGGGTCGGGATCGTTTCATAGATTGAAGATACTCAGGGGAAGGCAATTTTGCAAGTCGTTTGCAAAATTGAAATTCCGGCCAAATATTGCACTCGATATTCCTCTATTTACGCCGAGCGGGTATACTCAAGGCCATGGAGCCGAGATTCCTAAGCCTTTGCCTCAACCCCACCATCCAGAAAACCTATGTGTTCGGGCGCCTGGACCAGGGCGAGGTCAACCGGGCCCTCCTGGTCAGGACCGACGCCTCCGGCAAGGGGGTGAACGTAGCCAGGGTCCTTTCGGAAGCGGGAGCCAAGGCGGTGCACATCACCCACCTAGGCGGGAGCTCCGGAGAGTGGTTCCTCTCCCTGTGCCAGGCCGACGGCATCGATGTCCGCTGGGTGGATTCCCGCAGCCCCGTGCGCATCTGCTCCACCGTCATCGAGCGGGAAGCCCGTAGGGCCACAGAACTTGTGGAGGAATCCGCCCCCGTGGCGGAGGGCACGGAGGAAAGGATCCTGGCCCTTTTCAGGGACCAGGCCCGCCTGGGCGGCTTCCTCATCCTATCGGGGTCCAAGGCGGCGGGCTACAGCCCTTCGGTTTTCCCACGCATGCTCCGGATGGCGGCGGAGGCGGGGGTGCCGGCGCTGCTGGACATCCGCGGCCCCGACCTGCTCGCCTGCCTCCCTTTCAGGCCCGCGGCGGCGAAGCCCAATCTCCAGGAATTCCTAGCCACCTTTCCTCCCTCCTTGGAAGAGGCTTCCCTGGAAGAAGGATCCCTGGAAGTAGGTTCCCTCGATGGAAGTACCCTGGAGCGCCACATCGAGGCGACCTTGAGGAGGCTTAAGTCGGACTACGGGACGGACTTTGTCCTCACCCGGGGCGATAGGCCCGTGCTGTTCCTGGAGGACGGGAGGCTTTCGGAGATGGAAGTGGAGAAAACCGAGGTGGTGAATCCCATAGGCTCGGGCGACGCCTTCGCCGCCGGCATGGCCATGGTCCTCGCCGACGGGGGAAGCCTCAAGGAGTCGGTGCGCAGGGGAATCGAATTCGGCAGGGCGAACGCTTCGGAACTGAAGATCGGAACGATAGGAGGAAGACGCGTATGAAGGATGCGTTGGTCTTGGGAATCGACTTCGGAACCGACACCTGCAGGGTGGTGGCCCTGGACGCCGCCACCGGAAGGCAGGCCGGCGAGGCGGTGGCTCCCTACCCCCGGTGGTCGAAGGGCCTTTACTGCTCGCCGGGGGACAACGTGTTCCGCCAGCATCCCTTGGACTATATCGAATCCCTGGAGGAAGGCATGGAAGTCCTGTCCAAGGCCTTGGGTCCTTCGGGAATGGAAGGCATCGCTGGCCTGGCGATCGCCACCACAGGCTCCACGCCCTGCGCCACCGACGGCCAGGGCATGCCCCTGTCCCTTTCGCCTGAGTTTTCCCAGGATCCGGACGGAATGTTCGTGCTCTGGAAGGACCACAGCGCCATAGCCGAGGCCCAGGAAATCAACCGCCTTGCCCGGAGCTGGGGCGGCGAGGATTTCACCAAGTTCGAGGGCGGCAGCTACTCCCCGGAGTGGTTCTGGGCCAAGGCCCTCCACCTTGTCAGGACGAACCGGCGCGTCGGGGAGGAGATCAGGTCCATCGTCGAGCATTGCGATTGGATGCCCCTCCTCCTCACGGAGACTCCCCTTGGGCAGGCGAAGCGGTCCCGTTGCGTGGCGGGGCACAAGGCCATGTGGCACGAGGAGTTCGGCGGCTTCCCCAGCGGGGATTTCCTCGCCCTCCTCGACCCCCGTCTCGCCCGCCTTAGGGACAGCCTCGGTTCCGCCACCTATACGGCGGACCAGGTCTTCGGATCGCTCTCCCCCGCCTGGGCCGGAAGGCTTGGGCTCAAGCCCGGGATTCCCGTGGCCGTGGGAGCCCTGGACGCCCACGTGGGGGCGGCGGGGAGCGGCGCCGGCCCCGGCGTCCTTGTGAAGGTCATGGGAACCAGCACCTGCGACATGATCGTGGCCCCCCGCGGCGCTGGGAAGGAGAAGCTGGTCCAGGGGATCTGCGGCCAGGTGGACGGTTCCATCCTGCCTGGCATGCTGGGCTACGAGGCGGGCCAGAGCGCCTTCGGCGACGCCTACGCCTGGTTCAAGGGCCTCCTGACCTGGCCCCTGGACAAGATGCTCGGCAAGTTCGGGCCCGGGGCCCCAGGTCCGGCCTCGGGCTCGGATTCCGGGGCTCCGGGCCTGGATCCCCAGGCCGCGAAGGCCTTCAGGGACGCGGTCGAGGCCTCGATCATGAAAACCTTGGGCGAAGAGGCGGAGGCGGTTGACCCGGCGCGCTCCAGCCTCCTAGCCTTGGACTGGCTCAACGGGCGGCGCACCCCGGACGTGGACCCCTCCCTCAAGGGAGCCATCGTGGGGCTGACCCTGGGCAGCACGGCGCCTGCCATCTTCCGCGCCTTGGTGGAGGCGACGGCCTACGGGACTAGGGCGATCGTCGAGCGCTTCGAAGCCGAAGGGGTGGGGATACGGGGGATCATGGCCTTGGGCGGGGTGGCGCGGAAGTCTCCCTTGGTGATGCAGATCGTCGCGGACGTGCTGGGAAGGCCCATCGACATAGTGGGAAGCGACCAGACCGTGGCCCTGGGGGCGGCGATGTTCGCCGCCGTGGCTGCTGGCATCCATCCCGATCTCTCCCACGCACAGGCCGCCCTGGCCCCCCCGATCGAGCGGAGAGTACTGCCCGATCCCGCGCGGAAGGATCTCTACGACAGGCTCTACGCCGAATACCAAGCCCTTGGCCGCTACGCCGAATCCCTGGAGGAGCGGAGGCTCAGATGACCTTCGCCAGGACTTTGCCCATGGCGATGATGTAGCCGAAGGCGGCGGCGAAGGAAACGAGGGTGCCCAGCCACGGCCCGACCAGGGGAAAGAGGATTCCCGCGAAGACCACGTAGACCACGAGGTTGGTGGAGGAGAGGATGAGGATCTTTCCCGTCGCCTGGGTGAAGGCCACGCCCTGGCTCAGGGCGAGGATCACGAGGGAAGAGGTGAGGGCGGCGGGAAAGGTGGCGAAGATGCCTGTCATGTAGGGCGGGGCGAACTGGGCTATGGTCACAGCCCCGGCCACCACCGTCCCGGCGAAGAAAGCCCGTATCCCCACGATCTTCCAGGAGAAGGTCGTTGGCTTCTTCTCCGGAGCCGCCCTGGGTAGGGCCGCCCTCACGAGGATGAAGAGGGCTATGGCCACGGCCACGTAGGCGATTATGGAGCCCAGGAAGTCCATGGGTGGAAGGAGCTTCAGCACCACAGCCGCGGACACAGCCCAGGTCGCCAAGGATGCGACCAGGGCCTGGACCACTCCGAATTTCAGCACGAAAATGAACACCACGAGGAAGATCGTGTCGATGAGCATGCCCGTTGGAACCCCCGCGGTGGCGTCGGAGGCGTATTCCGGTCCCTTGGTCAGGGCTACGAAGAGGAGGGAGATCAGGATGTTGGAGGGCAGGTTGGAGATGAGGCCCGCCTTCCTGGCACCCAGCCTTTCGCCGATGAGGGTCGTGCCCGCGATCCAGGCGCCGGCGACGAAAAAGGAGATGATGATGCGCACAACGACGGGATTCATGGCCGCTCCTTGTCCAGCCCGGGGTTTTTGCGTCCCAAGGCTCTTTGCAGGCTCCCCAGTATATTAAAAAGTCCGCTCTCCGGCTATGCTCGGCCTAAGGAGGATAGGAATATGAAAACCCTTCGCTGGGGAGTGCTCTCCGTCTCCCGGCATTACAAGCTTAGGATCCACGACGAGGTATCGTCCTCGGAGCTCAACACAGTGGCGGGCATCGCCTCCCGGGATTCGGCCAGGGCTGCTGCCGAAGCCAGGGATTTGGGAATCCCGAAATCCTTCGGCTCCTACGAGGCCCTCCTGGAGGATCCTGGGATCGATGCTGTCTACATCCCCCTGCCCAACCATCTCCACGCCCCCTGGATCAAGAAGGCCGCCGCGGCCGGCAAGCACGTGCTCTGCGAAAAGCCCTTCGCCCTTTCGGCGGACGAGGCCGCCGAGGCCGTGGCCTTCGCCCGCGGGCGGGGCGTCCTGGTCATGGAGGCTTTCATGTACCGCTTCCATCCACAGTGGCAGGCGGCAAGGCGGATCATCAAATCCGGGGAGATAGGCGCCCCTGTCCTTGTCCAGACCCGCTACGCCTACACAAACAAGGATCCTGGGAATATCCGGAACAATCCCGAGATCGGCGGAGGCGGCTTCCTCGACATCGGCTGCTACGCCGTCTCCGGTTCCCGCTATCTCCTGGGCGAGGAGCCTCGCCGCGTCCTCTCCCTGGTGAACAGGGATCCCCGGCTCGGGGTGGACGCCTTGAGCTCGGCGCTCCTTGATTTCGGAACCGCCCACGCCCAATTCACGGTTTCCACCCAGGCCTTCCCTTCCCAGAAGGTGGAGGTCGTGGGGACCGCCGGCTCTTTGACCCTGGAGCTTCCTTTCAATATGTTCCCCGACGTCAAGGCGGAGCTTAGGGTGAGGACCAATATTGGGACGAGGACGGTAAGGCTGGGGCCGGCGGGCCAGTACCGCCTCATGTTCGACGCCTTCGCCGAGGCCGTCGCCGCCGGTGCCCTTCCGGGGAGCGAGCCGACCCCGCCTGAGGATGGCATCGCGAACATGCGCGTCCTGGACGCCCTTTTCAGGTCGGAAAAATCAGGGGCTTGGGAGGCTGTCGCCCGCTAGGCGGAATGCCTTCAATGCAAGACCGTGGTGTTCTTCCCGCGCCGCTTCGCTTCGTAGAGCGCCGCGTCGGTCCTGGCGAAAAATGCTTCGGCGTCTTCGGCTTCCTTCCATTGGGCGACTCCCACGCTGACGGTGATGGAGGTGTCCGACCCGTCCTCCAGGCGGATCCGGTCCAGGTAGACGCCGAAGCGAATCTGTTCAGCCAGCTCCCGAGCCTTTTCCCGATCGAAGCCCGGCATGACGAGGACGAATTCATCCCCGCCGAAGCGGCAGATCTTCGTTCCTTCCCTGGCCTGCATCTTGACGGCGCCTGCCAGGAACATGAGGATGGCATCGCCCGCCGCATGCCCCAGGCTGTCGTTCTTATCCTTGAAGTCATCGATGTCCAGCACGATGAGCGACAAAGGCTTTCCGTTCCGGGACGCTTCGTCGATCTCTTCCTGAAGGGCTCCCCAGAAGTACCGCTTGTTGAAAAGTCCGGTCGAGGAATCGGTGATGCTCAGCTGTCTGTAATGCGCCTGGATCTGGGTCATCCGGGCGGTTTCGAGCTCCAGCCTGCGGTATCGGTCCGCCAAGGCCATGGTGATGAATATCGCCTGCAAGGCCAATCCTATCGCTACGCCGTCGGAGGTGATGAAGCAGACCGGGAGCAGCTTCAGGCCCATCAATGAAAACACCAAGCCACCCAAGGCCAAGGAAGACCAAGCGACAAGGAAATACAGGGCGGAAGGAATCCCTTGGCAAAGCCGAACCGCCGCGGCGGTGATGACGGCGATGGGCAGGAGGATTCCCAGCCAGTGCGAAATCGAGAAGGCGGCGGTTTCGAATCCGAGGATGCCGGAAAAGGAAACCAAGGCTCCCAAGGCGCCGAGGACTTTCAAGGTCGCCAAAAGCCAGGGGGCGCCTTCCTTCAACCTCAGGAAGCGGATGGAGAAAACGGCGCCCCACATCTGCATAGCCCCGACCCAGAACCAGAGCATCCTTCGGTCGACGCCCGGCATGGGGCCGAAGACAATCTTCGCGAATCCTTGAAGGTAGAAAACCCACAGCGCCGAGGAAAATAAAAAGGCGAGGTAAAGGACAAACACTTTGTCCCTGAGGGAGAAGAAGAGGTACAGAATGTGGAAGGCGACCGCCAGGAGCGCGCCGAAAAGGATTCCGTACGCCAGAAGTTCCACGCTTTCCCTCTCATGGAAATCCACGGCGGTCTCAAGGTACAAGTCCATTGACACGTCTATCTCGCTGGCGATGCGAAGGTACAGGAATTCACCCTGGAGCGCCGCGGCTGGTATTTCAAAGGGAAAATATCGCGACCGCACCGCGTGCGGGCCTTGGCGGCGCATGATGCCCGCCTCGAAGCGCTCGAATCGGTTTCCGCCCAAGGGCGCGTATAGATCGATTTCGTCAAGGATGATCGAAAAGCTCGGCTTTACCACCAAGAGCCATTGGCGAGGGACAGCCTGGTCCAGGATTTCCCCGGGCAGCTTGAACCTTAGCCATGTTTCCGGCGCCTTCGAGCCTGTCCAGATGATCCGCCCTCCGATGGGCGAGAACCTATCGGAAAAGGAGGGGGAAGCGACGGATTGGATGGTCAATCCCGGCTCGGCGTTGAAATACATATCAGCCGACCTGTCCAGCCTCAGGCGGGGAAAGGCGCCGAGGGCCCATAGAGGCAGTAGGACGAGGGCTAGGGCCAGATAGGAGGCGCGCCGAATTTTAGGGCTCATTTGCAGGCCAGTATATCCCGGCGAGCCTCCAGCGCCAAGCTTTTGTTACGCCTTTTTGGCCACCGGCCCCAGGGGAAGCACCACCTTGCCGTACACCTCGTTCAGGATCTGGGCGAAGCAGGCGTAAAGGGCGGAAAAGCCGCAGGCGAGCCCCACCCATCCGGCGGCCACGCCGATCGCCTCGGAGCCCGTGAAATCCCGGAGGGCCAGGAGGAAGAAGAGGGCCGTGAGGCTGCCGAACACAACCTGCAAGGCCTTGTTGAGCCGCAAGGTGCCGAAGAACATCCCCAGGGTGAAGATTCCCCAAAGGCCGAGGAAGAAGCCCATCTCAAAGGCCGAGGATTTTTGGGCCAAGCCCAGGGAGGGCAGGGTCCAGCTGGCCACGAGGGCGATCCAGAAGAAGCCGTAGGCCGTGAAGGCCGTCGCGCCGAAGGTATTGTTCTTCTTCCATTCCTGGATTCCCGCGATGACCTGGGCGATGCCGCCCACGAAAATCCCCATTCCCATGATCATGGAATCCAAGGGGTAGAAGCCCGCGTTGTGGAGATTCAGGAGGATGGTGGTCATCCCAAAGCCCAACAGCCCCAGTGGGGCGGGATTGGCCGTGCCGTCCGCTACGTTTACCGTGCTCGATGCGCCGCTCATAGGTCGCTCCTCGTCTCATTGTTCCGGCCTGGGCCGAAATCGCGGAACCATAGCACAACCCAGCTTCGCGTGTCAGCTGGCGCAGGCCGTGGCGGCCTGCCGCTATGCCCCGGATGCGAAGAGGATGTATATTTCGATCATGGCAGCGAACAATACCAATCGGTTCGGGATTTTTGCATTCATACTCGCGGCGGCTCTCTTCGCCTTCCCACAAGGAGCGGGCGCCCAGGCCGGATTCCCGGCGGGAACCCAGGCGGGCGCGGCGCCCTACATCAGGGTGAGCGGCCAGGCGAGCCAGAAGGTGGACGCCGACATGGCGGTCTTGGTCATAGCGGTGAGCCAGCAGGCCAAGACTCCTTCGGCCCTGCGCGCCTCCACCGGCGCCGCGGCGGACGCGGCGGCCCGGGCCATGCTGGCCCTCGGGGTGGACAAGAAGGACATCCGCACGGGCGCCTTTTCCATCTACCCCCTCTACGACACAAGACAGGGCAAGCAGAACGAGATAACCGGCTACCGCTCCGACCTGACCTTGAGCGTCACGGTGACGGACACCGCCTTGGTCCCCCAGGCGGTGGAGGCCGCCTTCGCCGCCGGAGCGAACGAGATCCGCTCCTTGAGCTACCAGAAGAAGGACGAGGAAGCCTTGCGCATATCCACCTTGGTGAAGGCCCTGGAAGCCGCCAAGGCAAAGGCCTACGCCATGGCCTCGGCCTTGGGAAGGGAACTGGGACCCGCCCTCTCCATCGAGGAACAAGGCTTTTCCGCCCGGCCTCCCGAGACCCGCATGTACATGGCCAAGGCGGCGGATCTCGCGGGAGGAGGGGAGGGATTCTCCCCGGGGAGCATCGAGGTCGACGCCGAAGTCTCAGTGGTCTTCGAACTCCGCTAGCCCGATCCCCGACTGCCGTGCCTAGGAGCGGTCCAAGGCCTGGCCCAGGTCGGCGATGATGTCTCCGATTTCCTCAAGCCCGATGGAAAGACGGATCAGGTCGGGCTTCAGGCCCGCCTGGTTCTGCTGCTCGTCGGTGAGCTGGGAATGCGAAGTGCTCCCGGGATGCAAGGCCAGGCTCTTGGCGTCCCCCACGTTGGCGAGGTGGGAGAACAGCCTCAGGGAATCGATGAATTTCTCGCCCGCGGCCTTGCCGCCCTTGACCCCGAAGACAACCATCCCCCCGAAGCCCCGGGGGAACTGCCGCTTCGCCAGGGCGTGGGATGGGTCAGATTCCAGGCCCGGGTACCGAACCCAGGCGGCCTTGGGATGGTTCTTCAGGTACTTGGCCACAGCCAAGGCGTTCTCGCAGTGCCTGGGCATCCGGACATGGAGAGTTTCGATCCCCTGGAGGAAGACCCAGGCGTTGTCCGGCGAAAGGCAGGCGCCGAGGTTCCGCAAGGGGACGGTCCTGAAACGCAGGGCGAAGGCGATCTTCCTCTGCTCGGGAGGCAGGTCCACGGCCCAGCGGAGCCCATGGTAGTTGGGATCGGGCCGGTTGAAGAGCTCGAACTTCGGATCAGACCAATCGAAGCTGCCTGCGTCGGTGGCGATGCCCCCTATGGCCGTGCCGTGCCCGCCCAGCCACTTGGTGAGGGAGTTCACCACGATGTCGGCGCCGTGCTCGATGGCCCGGAACAGGTAGGGAGTGGTGAAGGTCGCGTCGACCACCAAGGGGAGCCTGTGCCGCTTGGCCACCCTTGAGATTCCCTCTATGTCCGCCACGTCAAGGACGGGGTTGCCTATGGTTTCCACGTAGAGGAGCCTGGTCCTCTCCGTGATTTCGGCCTCGAAGGCCTCGGGGTCGAGGGACGCGGCGAAGCGGGTATGGATTCCCAGGTCGGGAAGGATGGCGTCGAACATGGTGTAGGTTCCGCCGTAGAGGTTTGAAGCCGAAACGATCTCATCGCCAGCCTTGGCTATGGTGATCACGGTGTTGAACACCGCGGCGGTTCCGGAGGCCACGGAGATCGATGCCGCGCCTCCCTCCAGGCGGCTCACCCGGGCCTCGAGGATGTCGTTGGTGGGATTTCCCAGGCGGGAGTAGATGTTCCCCGCCTCCTTCAGGCTGAATAGGTCGGCGGCGTGCTTGGCGCTCTTGAAGACGAAGGAACTCGTCCTATACACCGGGATTCCCCGGGAAAGGGTTGTCGGATCGGGGCTGTGGCCGAAATGGATGGCGTCGGTGGCGATGGCGGCGTCATGGATGCCGGTATTCTTCTGGTTTGCCTTCATTGTTGTCTCCTTCCGCGCTCAGCGGAGCTGGTTCAGGTCGTAGGGGGTCTCCTGGTAGACGCAGTAGTTGAGCCAGTTGGCGTAGAGCAGGTGGGCGTGGGACCGCCAGGTCATCAAGGGTTCCCGGGCGGGATCGTCGCCGGGAAAATAGTTAGCCGGGACGGCGATCCTTTTTCCCGCCGCCACGTCCCTGTCGTATTCGGCCTTCAAGGTGAGGCGGTCGTACTCCGGGTGGCCTGTCACGAAGACCCGCCTTCCGTCGGGAGTCGCCGCCAGGTAGACACCCGCCTGGTCGGATACGGCCAGGAGCTTCAGCTCGGGCCTGGCGAGGATGTCCCCGGCCCTCACCTCCGTGTGGCGGGAATGGGGGGCGAGGAACTCCTCGTCGAAGCCCCGGAGGATGGGCACCTTGAGGTCCAGGGCCCGGTGGCGGAAGAGGCCGAACATCTTGGCGGGCAAGGGATGCTTTTGGATCCCATAATGGTGGTAGAGGCCTGCCTGGGCGCCCCAGCAGATGTGCAGGGTTGACCAGACATTGGTGGAGGACCAATCCATGAGCCTTGAGAGCTCCGGCCAATAATCCACTTCCTCGAAGTCCAAGGTCTCCACGGGCGCCCCGGTGATCACAAGGCCGTCGAACTTCTCGTGGAGCACGTCGTCGATGGATTCGTAGAAGGTCTCCAGGTGTTCGGGGGAGGTGTTGGCCGACTCGTGGCTGGCCATGCGGATGAACCGCACCTGAACCTGCAGGGGGGTGTTGCCCAAAAGGCGAAGGATCTGGGTCTCGGTGACGATCTTGGTGGGCATCAGGTTGAGGACTGCGATGCGCAGCTCCCTGATGTCCTGGTGGTAGGCGCGCTCATTGGCCATGACGAAGATGTTCTCGTCCTCAAGGGATCGGGCGGCGGGAAGGTTGTCCGGGATTCGTACAGGCATAGGGCCTCCTGGCGCGGGAGCGCCGGCGTATCCACGCTAGGGATACAGGGGAAAGGCCCCGATATTCGAGGCCTTCTAGGGGGAGCCCCGTCCTGCCCGGGCTTCGCGACGCGGGCGTGAGGGCGGACGGGGCGCAGGCATGCTACATACCATGCGGATCGACCTCCTCTGGTGGTATTCGCGCACCATAGCAGATCGGATGCCTGGACGCAAGCCCCGTCGCAAAGGCGCCGTGTCGCCTTTGCTTGCAGAGGTCGATCCGCGATCCCTTCGCCTATCTGCCAAAGATTTCGAACACAAATCCAGGAAAGGGTGGTATGATGTTTCTATGCCACGAAACCCTGAACTCATGCGGCACAACATAGCGGAAATGGCCAAATCCCTCGAAGGGGCGGACCGCGCCCTGATAGAGGAATTCTTCTACGCCCTCCTCACACCGGCGGAAGCGGACGAGATGGCCAAGCGCTGGGCTCTGGTGAAGGAATTGGCCAACGGCACCCCCCAACGCCGCATAGCGGAGGACCTGGGGCTCTCCCTCTGCAAGATCACCCGGGGCTCAAGGGAACTCAAGAAGGAAGGCTCCACATTCCGCATTCTCCTCGACCGCGCCAAGGAGATCGCCTAGACTCCCTTGGGCCGGCTTGATTCGGCTGGAAAAACCATTCAATATTGCCCATGGCTTCCCCCGATGCAAAACCTGCGGAAAAATACCGCCGTGTCATGGATTCCCTCTCCTCGGGCCCCTGCGTTTCCATAGAAGTGGTCCCTCCCTCGCGGGGAGGGGATTTGGATGAGATCTTCGCCGCCGTGGACGCCATCGCCGGGCACGATCCCTCCTTCATTTCCGTCACGGACCACCCGGGAGGGACGGCCTGGGCCGCCGGCGACCTCTCGTCGGGGCGGCCGCGGCGGGTGGCCCTGAGGACGAAGCCCGGCACCTTGGGGACGGCCGTCGCCTTGCGTGACCGCTTCGGCGTAGCCTCCATCCCCCACGTGGTGGGCGGCATGGCGGACCGCCTCGCGATAGAGGATCTTCTCATCGACCTCCACTACGCGAATTTCCGGGACCTCTTCGTTGTCATGGGGGACGACCGCTTTTCCCCCGATCCCCTGGCGGCCAAGAAACGGCCCGGCCTTGAGGCCGAGGGCGAGGGGTACCGCCACGCCCGCGACCTCGTGGCCCACGTGGCTCGTCTCAACCGGGGGGAATACACGCCGCCTTCCGAGGGAAAACCCACCGCCTTCGCCGTGGGCGTGGCGGCCTATCCCCAGAAGCATTTCGCCGCCCCGAACCTGGAGACGGACTGGGAGCGCCTGGCGGACAAGATCCGCGCCGGCGCCTCCTTCGCAATAACCCAGATGGTATTCGAAGCCGAGCCCTACGTCAGGCTGGTGGAGTTCCTGCGCCGTCGCGGCGTCCAGGCGCCCGTCCTGCCGGGCATAAAGCCCCTCTTCAGGGCTTCCTCCATCGACCTCATCCCCCGCAACTTCTTCATGGACCTGCCCAAGGGACTCGTGGACGCCTTGACGGACGCCCGCAGCCCGGAGGAGGAAAAATCCGCCGGAATCGAATGGACGGCCCGCCTATGCCGGGATCTTCTGGGCTCGGGCGCCCCGGGCCTGCACTTTTTCACCATGGGAAAGGGCCTTGGCACGAAGTGGGTCTTGGACGCCCTCCTAGGTCCCTCAGGGAGGCTCAAGTGATTTCCCAGAGGCAAAGCCTCAAGGATCTCCTGGGACCGCTGCGTTCCGGCGGCTTTGCGAAGCGCGAGGCCGATGCGGCTTCCCCAGCCGACGGCGTTCTTCTAGCCGACGGCGTTCTTCTAGCCGACGGCGTTCTTCTAGCCGACGGGTCCACGGGGACGGCCCTGGAAGCCCTGGCCCCCGAGGTGGCGGCGGAAGGAAGGATAGCCCTTCTTCCCCTGGAGCGCCCCGAGATCGTCGAAGCCCTGCACGCGGCCTATTTCGAGGCGGGATCCGACATGGTGGAAACGGCGAGCTTTTCGGCCAGCGCCCGGGACCTGGGCGACCCAGTCCTGGCCTACCGGGTCAACCTCGAGGCGGCCAAGGCCGCCCGGCGGGCGGAGGAGAGGATTTGCCGACAGGCTGGAAGGCGGGGGCTCGTGGCGGGCTCCATGGGACCGGGAGACGCCCCGCCCTCCCTCGGCGCCGCCTCCTACCAGGAGCTCAAGGACTCCTACATTCCCCAGGCCCGCGGCTTGGCGGACGGCGGCGCCGACCTCGCCATCGTGGAAACCTGCCAGGACCCCCTGCAGATCAAGGCCGCCATCGCCGCCCTGAGGAGCCCCGAGGGAGGGCGGGGCCTGCCCTTCATCGTCTCCGCCACCGTGGACGAGCGGGGCAAGATGCTCACAGGCACAGGCATCGAAGCCCTGGTGGCCATCCTCGCGCCCTACAAGCCCCTGGCCATTGGGCTCAACTGCTCCGGAGGACCCGACGAACTGGAATCCTCCCTGGAAATACTGGCCCGGGTTTCGCCCTTCCCCCTCTGCTTCATGCCCAACGCCGGCCTCCCCTGCACCCTGGACGGCTGCACCTCCTACCCCTTCGGCCCGGACATATTCGCCCGGAAGGTTGGCGCCTTGGCCCGCAAATTCGGCATCGACATCGTAGGCGGATGCTGCGGCAGCTCCCCCGCCCACATCGCCGCCCTGAAGAAAGTCCTGGACCAAAACCAAAAAGAGACCACCCGCCTTCCCCCGAGGGTTCCCCCCAAGCCCAAGTCCGCCCTCGCCTCCCTCTACGAGCCTGTGCCCATAGGACCTGGCTTCTTCTCCATCGGAGAGCGGGCCAACTCGGCGGGGTCGGCGGCCTTCGCCGCCCTTGTGGACGCCGAGGATTTCGAGGGCATGGCAGAGAAGGCCCTAGCCCAGGAAGGGACGGGGGCGTCGGCCCTGGATCTCCACCTTTCAAGGCCTGGCCGCGACGAAGCCGGGGATCTGGCGCGCCTTGCCGCCCTCCTCGCTCCCCGCGCGAAGGCCGCCCTCTGCCTGGATTCCAGCGATCCAGAGGCCATGGCCGAGGCCCTTCCCTATGTGGGCGGCCGGCCGATCCTCAACTCCGCGAGCCTCGAGGACCCGGAGAAGGCGAAGGCTGTCTTCGCCCTGGCCTCTGAGTTCGGCGCCGCTGTCATCTGCCTCGCCCTGGACCAGTCCGGCCCCGCAAAGACAGTCCAGGAAAAGGCGAGGGTTTGCCGCGCCCTCTATGACCTGGCCACTCGGGAATTCGGCCTTTCTCCGGAAGACCTCTTCTTCGACCCCCTCACCTTCACCATAGCCGCAGGCGGCGACGCCGCGACGACCATCGCCGCCCTGGGCGAGGTCAAGAAGGCCTGCCCAGGCTCCTTCACCATCCTGGGAGTTGGCAACATTTCCTACGGCCTTCCCAGGAAGCTTCGGTCCTCAGTGACCTCCCTCTTCCTCCAGGCGGCCAAGGAATCGGGCCTCGACGCTGCCATCCTGGACACGGCTGGCATCCCTGACCCCGGCGCAATCCCTCCCGCCCTCAAGGCCGCCGCCTTCCTGGCCCTCGGGCTTCCCGGCCACGGCGCGCACTCTCCCGGCCCCTCCGATCCAGGCGCGGCCCTCATCAACTCGGCAGGCTCAGGCGAAACCGACTCATCCGCGGCCCTGGACCGGCTCGGCCCCCTCCTTGAGTACGCCGCCGCCCTCGAACAGGCCCAGGTCCCAGGCTCCGCCGCAGGCGCCGGGATAAAAGCCCCCGGCGCATCCAAGGGCGAAGGTTCGAAAGGCGAAACCTCAAAGGACGCCCTCGCGGAAGCCGACCGGCCCGCAAGCCCCGAGGCAATCCTGGCCGCCGCCCTTTCACGGGGCGACACCAAGGCCGCGGAGCGATCGGCCCTCGCCCTCATGGAAAGCAAAGGCCCCCAGGTCCTCATGGGGGAAGTGACCGCCGCCATGGCCGAGTCCGGCCGACTCTGGGCCGAGGGAAAAATCTCCCTCCCCCTGGTCTTGCGCTCCGCGGAAGCCGCCAGAAAGGCCTTGGGCCCCCTAGCGGAAGCCAAGGCCGAGACTTCCAAGGGCAAGGTGGTGATGGCCACGGTCAAGGGAGACCTCCACGACATCGGCAAGAACATCGTAGCGGCGATCCTCGCCTGCTCGGGCTGGGAAGTCGTGGACCTTGGCATCGACGTCCCGACGGACAGGATTCTGGAAGCCTCCAGGCAGGATGGGGTCAAGGCGGTAGGCCTCTCAGGCCTCCTCACCCGATCCCTGGGGGAGATGAAGAAGACCTGCTCCGCCTTTTCCCGCGAGGGCCTTGGCCTCCTCGTGCTCTGCGGAGGGGCCGCCGTCGACCCCCGGTACGTGGAGAAGGAACTGGAGCCCCAGCATCCGGGCCTTGTGAAGACCTGCAAGGATGCCTTTGAGGCCGCCCGGCTCCTGGACAGCCTCGGGGCTGAGGAAATTCGAAGCACCCACGCCCTATCCAGCGACGAATCGCACGCCCAAGCCGAGGCCGGAGCCCGAGTCCAGACCCAAGCCCACTCCGAAGCGAAGGGCTCCGTCCCCGCTGCCCCGCTCGACTCGAGGCCGAAGGGAAATCCCATCCTTCCGGCCCGTGGGCCGGCATACCGTCCTTCACAAGGGCGCCAAGGCCAGGACCGAGCCGATGGGGAAGCGGTTGCGCACATCCTGTCCCTGGATTTTTCTTCCCTAGCGGGTGCCCTGAACGAAAAGTGGCTCTTTTCCTCCCTCTGGGGATGCCGGAACGAGGAACTGGACAAGGCGAAGGAGGAGCTATCGCGGCTCTTGGCGGAAGCCAAGCCCATCCTGCGGCCTTCCGTAGCCTATGGCCACTTTCCTTGCCGCAGGGCGGGCGAAGGCGACCGCCTCCTTGTGGGCCACGAGGGAGCGGCAATGGAGCTTGCCTTCCCAAGGGAAGCTTTAGGCCTCAGGCGAAGCCTTTCGGATTATTTTTATCCTTCCGGGGACTTCATGCCCATTTTCGCCGCCACCATAGGCGGGGAGCTGTCCGAGAGAGCCATCGGATTGAAGGAAGAGGGAAGGTATGAGGAGTATTGGAAGCTCCACGGCCTGGGCTCAGCCCTGGCGGAGGCCGCGGCCCGCCTGGCGCACGAAAGGATCGAGGGGGAGATCAGGGACTGGGGCGGTCCCTGCAAGGCCCGGCGTTATTCCTTCGGCTTTCCCGCATGTCCGGGAACGGAGTACCAAAGGGCCGTCCTCGACCTGCTCGGGGCCTGGCGCATTGGGATGGACGTCACTCCGGGGCACCAGTTGGTACCGGAACATTCAATAACGGCCTTCATGGTGCCACGGGAGGACGCCGTATATTTTGATGCCTAGGGCAGTGTTGCGAAGCTTGTGTGAAAATCGAAAGGAAACCCAATAGGCGCAGGCTTAGGATGCCCTTCCACCCTATCAGGGTTCTTCGGCCTCTGTTGGTGTTTGATATTAAAGGGAAATCTTCCTGGCCTTACACAAGCTTCGTGACACTTACCGCGGATTTCCGGACATGGTCCAAGATCTCTTGCGCCCCTTCCACCACACCATGCCGAAGTACCACCTTCCCATCGCAGACCATGGAATCCACCGCCCCTCCGCCCCCTGAGTAGACCATGTTCGCCCTCAGGTTGTGGCAGGGGACCATGGAGGGCCTGTCCAGGTCCACCAGGATGAAATCCGCCGCCGCGCCGGCTTCGATCCGCCCTCCCGGGACGCCGAAGAACTCATGCCCGGCGCGGCCAGCCGCCTCGAAAAGCCGGCCCAGGTCGAGGCGGCGGGGATCCCTGTACCCGTGCTTTTGGAGGAGGGCCGCGAGCTTCATGTCCGCAAACAGGTCGAGGCCGTTGTTGGAAGCCGCCCCGTCCGTGCCGAGGAGAACCCGGATGCCTCTCGATGTGGCGGCCTGGAAATCGAAGGCCGGCCCCGAGGCCAGCTTCATGTTGGAAGCGGGGTTGTGGACAACCGCCGCGCCCCGCTCGGCCAGCAGGTCCCATTCGCCCTCGTCCAGCCATAAAGCGTGGGCGGCCGCGAGGTTGGGCCCCAGGAAACCCAAGGAGTCCAGATAGAAGGATGGCCGCATCCCCGTGCGCGCCAGGCATGAGTCGACCTCGGCCCTCGTCTCTCCCAGATGGATGTGGAGCGTGAGTCCCCGCTCCCTAGCGAAGTCTCCCAGCCAGCGCAGGGAGGAGGGGCAGGTGGCGTATACCGAGTGGGCGGCGAGGTTGAAGCGAACCCGGGGGCCGTAGTCCTCCCCGCCCAGGGCGTCGAAGAAGGCTTCGCAGGCCTTCCGCTGCGCCCTTCCCCTCTCCTCGTCCATCCCGTCTATCAGCGCGTAGTTGACCACGAAGCGCATGCCCGAATCCCTGGCCGCCCTGGCCTGGGCGGCGGGATCGAGGTACATGTCCTGGCACAGGCTCGTTCCGGTTGAAATCATCTCCAGGGCGGCAAGGCGGGTTCCCCAGTATATGTCCTCGGGGCCAAGCCTGGCCTCCCTGGGCCAGATCGCCTTTGTCAGCCAGGTTTCCAAATCCATATCCTCGGCGATTCCCCTCAGGAGGGTCATGGCGGCGTGGGTGTGGGCGTTGGCCAGGCTGGGAAGGGCGGCCATACCCTTGGCGTCGAAGACCTCCCCGGCGGCGAGGGCTCCTCGCGCCTGGGAAGCCTGGGAAGCCTGGGGCGCCTGGGAAGCCTGGGACGCTGGGGGCGCCTGGGACGCCGGGTCCCCGAGCTGAAGGCTCGGACCCCCCCTCCCCTCGGAGCGGCGCGATACCGCCGCGATCATTCCGTCTTCCACCAGGATGTCCGAAGCCTCACCTTCCACAAGGGCGTTTTTCACGAGGAGGGTCGGACGCGCCGGAGGAGGCGTCACTGAAGTCCGGTGCGCCTGAGTGGAGGACGCCACGCTCAGCTCCAGCCTTCCGCGGCCTTGATGGCGGAGACCGTGGCTTTGACGAAAGCGGAAAGCCTCGGCTTCTCGCGCTCCGAAATCTCCAGCACCTCCTCGGCGGTGATGCGGTTTTCCGTCACACCCGCCGCGAGGTTTGTTATGCAGGACATGCCGATCACCCTGAGCCCGCAGTGCACCGCGGCGATGGTCTCGGGCACCGTGGACATGCCCACGGCGTCAGCCCCAAGGACCCTGGCCGCCCGGATTTCCGCAGGCGTCTCGAAGCTCGGTCCCGTGAACCACATGTAGGTCCCCTCGGCGACCTCGAAGCCCAGGGATCGGGCTGCCCCCCTGGCCAAGGCCCGGAGTTCCGGGTCATAGGCCCTGGACATGTCGAAGAACCGCAATCCCAGCTCCGGATCGTTGGGACCCAGGCAGGGGTTGAGGCTGTTGAGGTTGATGTGGTCCTTTATGAGCATGATCTGCCCGGGCTTGAAGGCCGTGTTCACGCCGCCCGCGGCGTTGGTGAGGAAAAGGACCTCCACCCCCAGGGCCTTGAAGACCCGGGGCGGGAAGGCGATGGTCTCCAGGGGGTATCCTTCGTAGTAGTGGAACCTGCCCTGCATGGCCAGGACGTCGATTCCCTGGAATCTGCCCGCCACAAGGCGCCCCGCGTGGCCCGGGGCGGTGGATTGGGGAAAGTTGGGAATTTCGCCGTAGGGGATTATCACCGGATCCTGGATTTCCTCCGCAAGGACTCCAAGGCCCGAGCCGAGGACCAAGGCCAGCTTGGGCGCCCTGGGCAGCCTGGACCGCAGGTATGCGAGGGTTTCGTTCATTTTCTTCGTGGGCATCTGGATTCCTCCACGGCTATGGTAGCCTGGAAAGATCTCGACGGGAAGCGAAAACATGGGGAATGGGGGAAGCAACCATTAAAGCCGGCCAACTTCAAGCCGGCCCAGAATCTTTCGGGTTCCGAGAATTGTCAGAATTCCAGGTCCCTGTAGACGATATTGCCGGCTTTGACCGTCAGCATTGGCTTGAGCAGCTTCGTGCCCTTCATGATTGCACCGCTTCGGTCGCCGAATTCCGTTTCGCGATCAACCAATCTTAATACCGTGATGTCGGCATCGGCGCCGGCCTTGAGGGTCCCCTTTTTTCCGGCAAGGCCAAGGATTCTTGCCGGAATCGTACTGCCGCAGGCGATCACCTTGTCCAGGGGCATGCCCATGCTCAAGTATTTTGAAAGGACGAAGGCCAGGTTGAAGACCACAGGGCGCCGATAGAGGCTTCGGGTGGTCAGGTCCGTGCTGATCGTATCTGGATAAAAATGTTCCTCGAGGGCTTGCCTTGCTACGGCGAAGGAAAAATGAATGTTGGCGTTGGCGACATCGAAGATAACACCTCTTTCCCGGGCTTTGCGTGCCGCTTCGCCGATCCTTCCCCGACCGTCCAGGATGCTATCGCCCTTGTCCTGGAAAGCGTGGGTAATTGTGTCGCCCCTGCGCAGCAAGGCAAGAAGGTCGGCCATTTTCGAGGGTGGATTGGAGCAGTGCACCATCACGGGCACCCCCAGTTCCTCGCCGAATTTCACGGCTTCCTCAAGGGGCGACAAGCCGAGGGTGCCGACTATTTCAGCGCCTGCCCGCAGTTTCAAACCGATTAGTTCGCCGGGGAAATCCCTGAAAAGCCTACGGATTTTAACACGGTCCCAGAGCGCGGGGTCGGGGTTTTCATGGTACTGCCCGGTCACTAGGCCTGCTGAGCACACATGCAGGAATGATTTCACCTCAAGCCGGCTTGAAAGCAGCGCCGGCCTGTGCCCCTCCCAGGTCGCCGCGCCTGCGCTACCGCAATCGACGGCCGTCGTGACGCCCGAGGGGAAGCAGGCAAGCTCTCCGCCTACGCCTATTTCTGCCAGTGGAGCAAGATGCAGGTGGTAGTCGATCAAGCCTGGAACGACGAGGCAACCTGTTGCATCGATGCTGTTTCTAAATTCCGCGCCAGCTCCG
The DNA here is from genome assembly GCA_040757435.1 of Spirochaetota bacterium. GTDB lineage: Bacteria > Spirochaetota > Spirochaetia > Treponematales > Rectinemataceae > VKGY01. The sequence continues at coordinate 28,802 of JBFLXC010000005.1, forward strand.
ACATCGATGATCTTGCCATCGTCGGCATGTAAGTCCGCCTTCTCGCCGCGTCCCTCCGCCGGATCAATGACATAACCGTTCCTAATGACCAGATCGATCACATTTCAACCCCTTACTTTCAGGTTTCTTCTTCCCCAGACGCATTCGCTACCGCTTTTCCGGCCTTCTTGGACTTCATGTTCTGCCGCAGCACCAGTATCACGGAACCAAGGGAGACAAGGAGGAAGGCCAATGAGATCGGCCTTGTGATGAAGACCGACCAGTTGCCCGCACTTGCCATGAGGGCGCGGCGCAGATTCGTTTCGGCCATCGGCCCCAGGATGAAGCCGATGATAAGCGGCGTGGAAGGCACCTTGAGTTTCTTGAATAGGAAGCCGATGAGGCCGAAGACTACGACGCTCCAGACATCGAAGATGCGGTTGGCCGTCGAATAGGCGCCTACAATGCAGAGTACCATTATAATGGGCAAAAGGATGTGCTTCGGGATATCGAGCAGTTTCACGAACCACTTCAGCCCGAGATATTCGAAAACGAGCATGAAGATATTGGCGACCATCAACGCTGTGAATAGGCCGTACATGATGTTGCCGCTTTTCACGAAAATGAGCGGTCCCGGCGAAATGCCATGGATGAGGAGTCCGCCCAAGAATACCGCAGTGACCGTGTTGCCCGGTATGCCCATCGTGAGAAGGGGGATGAGGGAGCCGCCTATGACAGCGTTGTTCGAGGTTTCGGAGGCGATGACGCCGTCTATGATACCGGTGCCGAATTTCTCCGGGTGCTTGGATGAATTCTTCGTGGCGGTGTAGGCCAGGAGGCCCGCCGTGGAGCCACCAATGCCGGGCAGTATGCCGATGCCGATCCCGATGAGGGATGAGCGGATCATATTCACGAACTGCGCCTTGAATTCCTTCCAGCTGACGCCAAAGCCTTTTAGGACGAAGGTCTGTTTCTTGTATTTGTCCGCAAGATGCCTGCGGTCGAACCCGGACTGGATGATGTCAGTGATGGCGAACATGCCTATGAGCACAACGACGATGTCGAATCCGGAAAGCAGTTGGAAATTGCCAAAAGTGTAGCGGGTGAAGCTGTCAAGCGGCGCCATGCCGACCATTGAAAGCGCTATGCCGAAGAGGCCGCTCAGGACTCCTTTGAGAAGGGATTTTCCTGAAAGGCTTGCGATGATGGTAAGGGAAAAGACAGCGATCGAAAAATATTCGACAGGAGTGAATTTCAAGGTGATTTTCGCCAAGGAAGGAGAAATGAAAACAAGAGCGAAAATGCTGAGGAGCCCTCCGAAAAACGAATAGAGGATACCCGCACCCAGGGCCCTCCCCGCTTCGCCCTTATCCGCCATAGGCCCTCCGTCGAAGACGGTGGCGATGGAGGAAGGAGTGCCTGGGATTTTCAGCAGGATCGCTGTGATAAGACCGCCGGAAATCGCGCCCAGGTAAAGCCCCATGAGGAGGGAAATGCCGTTGATCGGCTCCATGCCGAAGGACATGGGAAGAAAGAGCACGACCGCCATGGTGGCGGAAAGCCCGGGCATGGCGCCGAATATGATGCCGATAATGACGCCAAGCAATATCAAGCCGAGGCATACGGGATTCAGGACAAGCAGGATTCCTTCAAGTATCATTGCACGCCTCCTTGCTAGATGCCCAGGATGCCGGTGGGGAACGGCATGTGGAACAGGGCTTTGAAGAGAACATAGATCACCGCGGGCACCACGACGGAAATAATGCCGAACAGCAGGAACCTTCGGTTCTTCTCGTTGCTGAGGATGGTGATCTGCGCGAATAGATAAAGTGCCGTGGCAAGGAGGAATCCCAAAGTCTCAAAGAGGGCGACATATGCGGCGAGGGCCAGCACCGTGAAAATGCCACCTTTGATATCCTCGTCAGCCTTTTCGGTCGGCCCTATTTTCTTCCGAAGCAGCGTCAGGAGAAGCAGCGCCGCAGCCAGGATGAAGATAACGACCGACACGAACCTGGGCACGTACCCGGATCCCACCTCGTTGGGGATAATTGACTTGATGCCCATGCTGTTCAAGAACATGAAAACGCTGAAGGCGAGGAAAATCGCCGCGGCGATGATATCCCGCTGTCTGTTCGTCATAGTACTGGATCCTCCGGAGGCCGGGTTTCCCCGGCCTCAGTGCTGATTATTTCTTGGCTTTCAGCGCTTCGCCCATCAAGTCGTTGATTTCCTTGATGTCGGCCTGGTCTTCGCGGCCTGTCTGCTCGCCATTGCGATAGAAGGGCTCGGCGAAAAACTTGGTCAGCTGGGCCTTGAATTCAGGCTTGGAGGTGATTTCCTTGAGCGCTTCGCTGAATTTTTCCACGATGGCCGGATCGGTGCCTTTGGGGAGCTTCACCTCGTACAGCTTCCTGTTTACCACATTGTATCCCTGCTCGACAAAGGTGGGAATATTGGGGATCGCGGGATTCCGCTTGGTGGCGCATATTCCGAGGGCGATGAAGTCGCCCTTCTCGATATAGTCCTTGATGTTGATATAGTTCACGACAAGGAGGTCCACCTGCTTGCCCATGAAGGCGGCGGTGCGGTCGGCTGCTGAGGATCCGACATCGATCTTGTTCATCTGGATGCCCATCGATTGCTCCATCTGCACCGACACCATGTGGGTCGCGCTGCCGAAGACTTGGGAATAGCTGACCTTGCCGGGATTGGCCTTGGCGTAGGCGATCATGTCCTTGAGGGTCTTCCAGCCCGAGTCCTTGCGGACTACGAGAGTGTAGGTCTCATCCAGGGCGACCGTGCCCACGTTGGCGAAATCGTAGGTGTAGGAGAAGTCCGCCAAGCCGGTGACCTCCTGTACGAGGGAAGCCGTGTGGTTGAACAGGGCGTTGTAGCCGTCGGGCTTCTGGGCCATGACATACTTCGCCGATACGATGCCGCTTCCTCCTGTCATGTTGACGATGATGAAGGGCTTGCCGAATTTTTCTGAAAGGAACTTGGCCGTGAGGCGGGCATAGATGTCGGTATCGCCGCCTGCGGCATAGGGAATGGTGATGGTGACTGTCTTGGTGGGCCAGTTGGTTTTCGAAGCCTGGCCGAAAGCCGCCGAAGTCAGCACTAGGGCAATGGAAAGAGCAAGTAACAGTTTTCCGCGCATCCTCATATTCGCACTCCTTGAGAAAATTAATTTAGACACGGTATGTGTCATCGATGATCTCGTAGCCTTTTTCAGCAAGAGCTTTTTCAACCCAATCCCGTTTCGAGGTGCCGTTGATCGCCTCGATCAGCTTCTTCTCGTCCGCGGCCTGGAATTTCCTCGCGTCTTCCAGCACCGTCGCGGCATCGAGCCGGGGGATAACGATCACGCCGTCGGGATCCGCGAGGATGATGTCCCCAGGAAAGACGCTGATATTCCCGCAGGAGACGGGAACATTAATTTCGCCGGGACCTTCCTTGTAGGGACCGCCCGGGTTGGTGCCCGTGGCGTAGACGGGAAAATCCCATTCGCCGATCTCGTCGATGTCTCGGATCGGTCCATCGATTATTATTCCCGCCACTTTTTTCGTGTGCCGGAGATATGCCATCATGATCTCGCCGATGAGGGATCGGGCGCTCCCGCCCTCATTGGCTACCACGAGGAAATCTCCCGGCTGGGCTATATTGAGGGCGGCGTGGAGCATCAGGTTGTCACCTGCGCAGGTTTTCACTGTAAGCGCAGAGCCGCAGGCGATCTGCGCCTTAGGGCTACTCATGAGGCGTATGCGCGGATCCATGCCGCATGAACGGCCCATGACGTCGCCCACATTCGAAGCCGGGACGGATTTGAAAGCCTCGATCAGCGTCTGATCAGGCAGGTTTCGCTTGAGGTAGATTCGTTTTCCCACCGCCATGTGTTTCCCCTTTTACAGGCTTCGCCTGAGTCTCTCTATTATGTCCATGTAACCCTTCGGCTTGGAGAGGGCGTAGATTTCATTGAAGCGATAACTTTCGAGCAACTCATGTCGGTGCTTGGAGGCGATGGTCATGGCCGCATCGATGTCGATTTCCTCCAACATCTGGATCGAGCCCTTGAGCTCTGCAGCCCGGCGGCTAGCATGGATCGCCGTACCCGTGACGAGCCGGTCGAGATGCTCCCTGAAAGGGATGCCGTCGAAGGAGGTGGCGATGGAGCTTATGAGTTCTTCGCAGATGTTATAGGCGTCGGCCGCTTGGAGCATTTCGAACATGAGGGCCGCGATGCCCTTCATGTATATGCTGCGCACAAGCTTGATCGCCGAGGCGGCGCCGGGTTCCTCGTTGAGATACGTGATGCGCATACCGAAGCGGCCCATGGTTTCGCTGAAGACTTTCGCCCCATTGCCGCTGGCTGTGATGGGAACCTTGTGCTTGTCCTGCGGCAGGGAGCCAAGCATGGCGGCATCGGTGAAGAGGACGTTCCGGTGCTTGATCATGCCCCAGATGTTTTTCTTCACCGTTGGCGTCGATGCGCTGACATCGACGTACTGCTGGCCCTCCTTGAGGTATGGCTCCGCTCCGCGCGCCACCTCGAGGCTGTAGGTCGAAGGAACTGCGGCAAAGACGATATCTGATGCTTCGACTACGGTTCTGACTGTGTCTACGAGGGTGACGCCGGCTTCTAAGGCCCTGCTCTTGACCAGCCTACCCATGGTTTCGTGGCAGGCCATGGCGTCAAAGGCGATGATATCAAGGATTCCTTCGTTCCCGAGGCCGCGGGAAATGTTATAGGCTGCTTCACCAAACCCTATGAATCCAATCTTCATGAGGCGTTTCCTTCATCGGTCGCTCCGATCAAGGAGAATCCAAAGTTTCTCCGTCTATGGTGTAGCAGTATCCGTGCCAAGCAATAGAAAATTTTATTGATGGAAGTATCGATGGTTTTCACGTGCGGGCATATTCATCGTTTTACGGCTTCGGGTACGATCCGGTAGGAGATGTTAAAATTTGCATTAGGCATGAATCCTCATGCAAGGTGCCTAGCATTAGGCCGAATTGGCAAATTTCTTTCAATACGAATAAAATAAATCCAGTTTTATTTCATATTGAAATAAAAGATATCGAATGCGGGTTCAGAGGCCATATTTTTTCATCCTGCGCCACAAGGTAGTCGGACTCATGCCCAAGACTTCCGCTGTCCTGCCCCTGTTGCCGCCATAGCGTTCCAACGTTTCCCGAATCAGGCGCTCCTCTAGTTTCGGCATTAGGGTTCCAGCGATCTGCGCGCCATCCAGCCCGCCAGCCTCGCCGGGAGAAAGGCGCAAAGCTTTGCGAAGGTCGTCCGCGGTTATCCGCGTATCATCGCAGAGGGCATCCAGGCGCTCGGCCACATTCCGCAACTCCCTTACATTCCCTGGCCATCGGTATTCCCTGACGAGCTGTCCGGCGGCTTCGTCCAAGGATTTCCGACCTTGGAAAAAATGGGCAAACAGGAGGGGAATGTCACCGATGCGATCCGTAAGCGGTGGGATGAACAGCTCAAGGACGCCTATCCTGTAGTAGAGATCCTCCCTGAAACGGCCTGCCGCGATCTCGCCGCGCAGGTCCCTGTTGCTGGCGGCTATGATTCTTACGTCTATGGGCATAACCTTGTCATCCCCGATGCGCATTACTTCCTTTTCCTGCAGCACCCGCAACAGCTTGGCCTGCACATCCGGGGATATTTCGGTGATTTCGTCGAGAAAAACACTGCCTTTATGGGCAAGCTCGAATATACCCGCCTTGCCTTCGGAGCGCGCTCCGGTGAATGCGCCGCGGACGTAGCCAAAAAGCTCGCTCTCAAGGATGTCCTGGGGCAACGCCGCGCAGTTGATCGCGACAAAGGGCTCGTTCCGGCGATTGGAGAAATTATGTATGCCTTGGGCGAAAAGCTCCTTGCCCGCGCCGGTCGCCCCGGAGATGAGGACCGCCCCCTCGGTCCGGGCGAAACGTTGTGCGATTTTTTTCGCCTCCGATATCGCCGGAGACGTTCCTATGATGTCGCTGAAGCTGGTCTTGGCGATGTGTCCTCGCCCCAGCAGTTTTTTGCGGATCTGCGTATCGATGTTCCGAATCGTGTTCTCTTCCTGAAGCGAGACTACGGCGCCGAGGATCCCGGCTTCTGAGCGGATGGCCTGGCAAGCGATCACTAGGTTGTTTCCGTTCAGGGTTACTAGCTCATTGAAAAAATCGCTTCCCTTATCGATAGTCTGCGTTATGCGATCCGAAGGCATGAGTTCTCGGATTAGGCATGGAGCCTGGTAATTCAAGAGCCTCGCCGCGATGCTGTTGATGTGGAATACGCGCCCTTCCCTGTCAAGACCGACGATACCTTCCGCGGTGCTATTCAAGATAGTGCTTATGAGACTGTACTGGTTCGACCGCTCCTCTTCGATCGACACCATATGCATGGCTTCGTCCAAGGCTTTTTCGATTTCGGTTGCATCGGGCTCGGTTGAGCAGTAGGGATGGCCGTACTCCTCGCATATCTTCGATATCTGAAATCCGCCTATGATCACTTCCGCGCCTCGTTTGGCGGCCTTCTTGAAACTAGGCTCGAATTTCGAATCCGCATCCACCTCGTAAACCATGATGCTATCGTTCATGATCGAATTGTATTTTTCGATCGCCTTGCAGGCGTTGTGGTATCCAATCATCGCGATTTTGCCATATTTCCTGTGGAGCTCCTTCATTGTGATGAAGATGCTGAGAAAGGTATGGCCGAGGTCGATGACGGGCACAGAAAGATGCTGACGCAGATATTCGGAGGTGCCTCCTCGGCTGATGAAGACTTTAACGCCCTGTTTGACGAATCCGCGCGCGCGTTCCAGGGCTCTGGCGGTGGTGAGATCGAGGACGGGAATGTCCAACTGGCCGTACTTTTCCAGTACCTCAGTGCAACGCTTCGTCATGCCCGGCGTCGTCGAGAATATGACGATTTTTGAGCTCATTGCTGTGACTCCTCTGCTAAGAATTCGACTTGGTATCGGGCATGGTTTTTTATAGCATCAAAGGGGCTATCCGATCTATCATGATCCTGATGCACGCAGGCAAGACAGGACCTTGCAGCCCGCCTGCGCTACGCGGACCTTGAATCCGGGGCGAAGCTGTGCATACTTTATGACGACGGAGTACCACGATGAACCAAAGGAAGCTTTTTTCCTTCGCCCTGATATGCGCTTTAGCCCTGGCCTCCTCAGCCCTCTTCGCCTCCTGCGAATTCCTCCTCCCCTGGTGGGACGATTCCGGCAGGGTCTCTTATTCCGAAGAGGAACTGAGCCTCGTGGGCATCGACGACGCCCTGGCCTATTCCCGCGGAGTCGCCAAGTCAGCCTCCCTGTCCCCGGCCTCCTCGCGCGGCGTCAAGGCGCCCAAGCCCGAAGTCCTGGGCAGCGTCACCATCAAGCTCATCGCCGAAATATCCCCGCCCGAGGATGACTCAGGCGCCCCGCTCCAGGCTTCCCATGTCTGGCTCACCACCGACGGAAAGACCGCCCTTGTGGCCTATATGACCAAGGGAGCCTCGATTTACGGCGCCGTGGACGTGATCAACCTGTCGAACGCGAACAAGCCCTATGTCACATCGACCCTCGAATTCAGCGATTTCGACGTAGCCGCGGTGATCGAGGAATCGGGCACGGTCTATCTGGCCGGCAGGACTTCCACGGCCGGCGCGGACGGGGGATTGGCCCAGGTCCGGGCATACGAACTTAAAAAGGGCGTACTTGGCGCTTCGCCTTTGGCGCAAAAAACCCTTCCGGGCTATTTCGCCACGGACCTTGTCCGCCAGACCGGGGTCCTGTATGTGACCACCGGAGCCTACGACGCAGCCAGCCAGCCCAATGTGGGCCTGTACGCCCTCGATCCCTCCAGCCTGCAGATAAAAACCGGCGGCGACGACGCCACAGGACTCTCCTCGGGCCTCGTGGACGCCCGCTCGGTCAAGGTGTCGGGATCGGACGTCCTTGTGCTCAACGGAAGCTACGCATCCCCCTCGACCAACGCAAGCATCAAGCGCTACGCCAACGGCAATCTCTCCTCCGCCTCAGCGACCTACAGCCTTTCAGCCTACCCCACAAGCGCGGAAGCAAAGTCCTACCTGGAAGTCTTCTCCGGCAAGATCCTCGCCGCCCTGAACCGCAGCGGCCTGGCCATCCTAAACGGCTCGACCGGAGCTGTCCAAGGCTCCGTCCCCGCCCCCTCCTTCGACTTCAGCGTGATCCCCGAGGAAGACCAGTCCAGCAACTCGGTTTCCATGGGGAACACGGGCGCCAAGAACATCGTCTACATCGCCAACGGCGAAGCGGGCCTTTGGGTGGGCGACGCGGACGCCCTGGCCTCCCAGTCCGGCCAAAGCGCCGACAACATCGCCGGCTCCATCCGCTTCGGCGTGGACGAGTCGGTAAATTACGTTGCGGGAAAGAATACCGTCGCCGTGGCGGCGGTTGGCACCGGAGGGCTCAAAGTCCTGACCATCACCGCGAAGTAATTTTTTCAACTTTTTTCACTATTTTTACTATTTTTGTCAAAAATCTCCACTTCGCCCCTTGATATTAGATAATTTTAATATTAACCTTTCGATAATTTATATTGTACTTAAATAATGTGCTTTAAAAATGTGGAGGTTCTATGAAAAAGTCGCTTTACAAGATCGCGAAGTATGCTTTCGCGACCACCATCCTGGCCGTATTCCTGTATTCCTGCGCCAATCCCCTGGCGGACAGCTCCCTTTCCAACGTATCAGGCAGCGCAAAAGCCTTGGTCGAGGCTTCAACCTTGGACTACAACGCCACCGTAGTCCTCGATTTGGCCAACGGAACCACCATTGCCAGCCAGAAACGTGACAATGGAGCCCCCGTGCTTAACGAGCAGATCGGACCCATCACCATCACAAAGCTTTGGTACCAGGGCCCCAACGCAACCCTCGTTGAATCTGGAACCTCCGTTGTTGGCTTCGACTTTGTTTCCACGACTCCGGTACTCGCGATTTTCGTAAAGGGAGGAAACGGAGGGAATGTCTACGACTACCAGCCCGACGGCGTTCTTTCCGACACCCAAGTGCATACTCCCGTCAATTCGTCCGGCAAGTTCGCGGCCATAAGCCACACCGACTTCGCCTGGGTCGTATCCGGCGGCGGCGGTGGTGGCGGCGGCGGAGACGATGACGACGATGACAACGAAGTGGTTCCCACCGAAACCATCTCAGGCTTTGTGTTCCACGACCTTGACAAGGACGGCGTGCGCGATTCCGGCGAGGCCGGCCTCGGCAATGTGACGGTGACCCTCTCCAACGGCGCCACGGTCACCACCGCTTCCGACGGTTCCTACAGCTTCACCCAGCTCTTCGCCCAGCCCTACACGGTCGGTTCCGGCACTGTTGAAGGTTTCTACAGGACCAGCCCCTCATCCTTGACCGTGACCGCAAGCGCCTCGGAAGTGAACTTTGGCTTCACCTACGAGACCATCTCCGGTTTCGTCTTCTACGACATCGACAAGGACGGCGTCCGCGACGTCGGCGAGCCCGGATTCGCCAATGTTTCAGTAACCCTCTCGAACGGCGTTGTGGTTGCCACCGGCGCCGACGGCTCCTACAGCGTGAGCTATCTCCTCGCCCAGGCCTACACCCTCACATCCGGAACGGTCGAAGGGCACTACAGGACGACTCCTGAGTTCCTCACCGTAACCGCCAGCGCTTCCGAGGTGAACTTCGGCTTCACCTACGAGACCATCTCCGGTTTCGTCTACTACGACTCCAACAACAACGGCGTCCGGGATTTCGGCGAGCCCGCCCTTCCCAACGTCAACGTGACCCTGGACAAGGACGGAACCCCCCTTACCGTGGCCAGCGCATCAGACGGATCCTACAGCTTCTCCTACCTCCTTCCCAAGACCTACCAGGTGACCGTGGCCGACCTTGAAGGCTTCGTGCACTCCAGCCCCGCCGTCCAGAATCCCCTGGCTACCGCGGAAAACGTGAACTTCGGATTCTTCATCGACTACAGCTGGCTGAACGGCAAGACCGCCAACGGCTTCACCATCGGCTACTGGAAGAACAACGTGGACAAGGCGATCGCCAACAGGACCAACGGCATCCAGGTGAGCAAGGCGACTCTCCTTAGCTACATGGGCACCCTCTCCAGCTTCGCCCTCTCCCCCCTCAACTTCCCCGCCACGGTGGATGGATTGAGGCAGGCCAGCGCCGTCCTTTCCAAGACCGGCTCCGCGCCCACCGACCTCCTTGCCAAGCAGCTCATGGGCTCCGAGTTCAACTACGCCTCCGGCGCCTACATAGGCGGAAACGCCCTCGCCACCTACTACTTCCTGTACCAGGGCGAATACATGCTGCTCAACGCTTCTTCCTTCTCAAGCGCCCAGCTCCTGGCCCAGAAGGACCGCTACGACGCCTACAACAACAGCCACGGCGGAGCGGTGCTCTTCTAAGCTTCCAACATACAGCGTTCTGTTGAATCGGACTTAGCGATTCGACGGACCAACGTGAAAACGAAAAGGGCTGCCTACTTATTGGCAGCCCTTTTTTTAACTAAACTTCCTACGGATATCCTTACATAAAGAACAGCCTTCTAGTACCCTCTTGAGCCTTCGGCCGGGGGCGGGTATCCTCCAGCTATGGAAATTCCCCTCACCCTCAAGAAAAACGCCGACGGAAGCATTTCCTACGGCATACCCTTATGGTACAGGATCGCCACCGGAGCCATGCTCGCCTTCGTGGCGGGCGGAGCCTTCTCGGCTGGAGGAAGGCCGAGCCTTGTGGCGTGGATCGTGATAGCCCTCCTGGGCTTGGGCATGCTCTACGAGGAGCGCTGGACCGTGGATCCCAAGGCGAGGACGCTGAGCCATAGGGCGGGGATCCTTCCGGCGGTAAAGACGCAGTCCTTCGGATTCGATGAGGTCGCGGAGCTCAGACTCAGCGCCTTCGCCAGGGGCACCATACCGGGCTCCCCGGAGGAGGAGGCGGACAAGGAGCGCGCATTTTCCATGATGCGCGGAAAGGACAGCTCCCCCGAAGGCGACGGGGCGGCGAAGCCCTCCCCCTTCAAGATGAACAGGCGAAAGCCATACATGAACCTGATTGTTGACGCCAAATCCGGCGAATCCTTCCTGGTGGACGCCCTTCCCGCCCGAAGCGCGGCGCGGCTTTTAAAGGCCGGATCGGCTATCGCCGAGGCCGTGGGCGTCCCCTTCTCGGACAAGGAACTCGATTCGGCCGGCCAGGGCCAGGCCTAACCAGGCCAGGACCCAGCCTAACCAGGCCAGGACCAAGCCCGACCGGGCAAGGACCAAGCCCGACCGGGCAAGGACCAAGCCCGACCGGCCGGATCTCAGCGCTTCACCCGTCCAGACGCGTCGCCCTTCATGAGGGCCAGGATCTCCTCCTTGGAGGCTATGTTGAAGTCGCCCCGGATGGAGTGGTTGAGGCAGCTGGCGGCGGCGGCGAAGCCCACGGCGGCCTGGGGCTCCGCGAGATCCGGGGAGCTCAGGGCGTAGATGAGGGCGGCGGAGAAGGAATCGCCGCCGCCGATCCTGTCCACGATGTCGGTGATCTCATACGGTTTGTACGCCCCCTCGGATGTCGGCGCGAAGTGGGCATTCCCGCCTGCGGCTGAGTAGAGCATGGCGCCCCAGCGGTTGTGGGTCGCCGAAACGCTCTCGCGAAGCGTGAAGGCCACTCGCTTGATGTTGGGGAACATAGCGACGATCTTCGCCGCCACTTCCGCGTAGCTGTCGACATGGAGGCGGCCCGCCGCCACGTCGCTTTCCCCCGCCTTGATGCCCAGGACGTCCTGGGCGTCCTCTTCGTTTCCGATGAGAAGGTCGACGTAGGGCAGAATGCCCTTCATGATCCGGGCGGCCAAGGCCGCGGGAGTCGTTCCCTCCTCCCAACGCCAGAGGTTTTTTCGGAAATTGAGGTCGCAGGAGACTGTAAGCCCCGAGGCTTTCGCGGCCTTGGCCGCCGCCAGGGTCGCATCGGCGGCGATGGCGGACAAGGCGGGGGTGATGCCCGAAACATGGAACCACCGGGCGCCTGAGAATATTCGCTCCCAGGGATAGGCCGAAGGAGGCGTGAGGCTCACCGAGGAAAAAGCCCTGTCGTATATGACCTTGGAAGGCCTTTGGTTCGCCCCTTCCTCGACATAGTAGGTCCCGAGCCTTCCCTCCGCCGTCCTCAGGATATGTCCCGTCTCGATCCCCATGTTCCGAAGGGCGCCGACACAGGCGTCGGCCACCTCATGCCTGGGAAGGGCGGTGACGAAGGCGGCGCTCTTGCCCACGAAGGCAAGGAAGGCCGCCACGTTGGCCTCAGCTCCTGCGAAGCTTACGTCGACGCTTCCCGGAAGGGCCTGGCGGAACCGTTTCTTGCCCGGCATGTCGATGCGGGCCATGATTTCGCCGAAACTAACGAACTCGCTCATGCCCTAGCCCCTCACTTCGTGGAAGACCTTCATCGCCGCCCGGGCGTTTTCCCGGATCTCGCCCCAGGCCTTCTGCTTGATCAGGTTCTTCGGAGCTATCCACGACCCTCCCATGGCCAGGATATAGTCCTTTTCCAGCCACGAGGCTAGGTTCTGCATGTTCAAGCCCCCCAGGGGAATGTATTGGAGCCCCAAAAAACCGTAGGGGTTGTTGATCGCGTCCAGGTACTTGATGCCTCCCATGCTTTCGGCGGGGAAGAACTTGAGGACCCGGCAGCCAAGCTCCACCGCAGCCTCGATCTCCGAGGCGATGGAGATCCCCGGCGCGAAGGGAAGCCCGATCTTGATAGCCTCGGCGACGATCCTTGGGTTGAAGCCCGGGGATACGCCGAAGTCGGCCCTTGCCAGCTTCACGTCGTGGACCTGGCCCGTCGTTATGATGGTTCCCACTCCCGCTGTCATCTCAGGCACTTCTGCCACGATGCGTCTCAAGGCTTCCATGGCCGCGGGGGTCCGCAGGGTGAGTTCCATGGCTGTGATCCCGCCATCCACCAGGGCCTTGGCCACCGGCACGGCGTCGTCCGCGTCCTCTATCACCATGACCGCCAGGATTCCCTTCTTCCTCAGCGCCTCGATCCTCGCATCTCCGAATATGGTGTCCATCTTCCTCTCCTCATACAAATTTTTCAAATTCCCTGATGATCGCGCGGGAGGCAATAGGACAGGACGTAACAAGACAGGATGCAACAAGACAGGATGACGGGATTTGCAGGATCCACAGGATTTAGCTCCTGTTGATCCTGTCCGCCTTATCCATCCTGTCGATCCTGCGGATCCTGTTTTCCTGTCCGTCCTTCCCTCCGGCCTTCCTGCCGTCCGCACGCGCGGCGTTCCCTTATTCTACTCCCATTTTTTTTCCCTGTCCCTATGGCGCGCGCCGCCCCGGCGAAGGTATCCTCAATCTTGGAGGCCCGGATTCCGGGATATGGAACATGAAGGGAAAACACGATCTCAGACTTCCAGCCAGCGCCCAATTCCCGGCCGAAGCCGTGCCGATGTACGGCGCCGCAGGAATCTCTTCCCCGACGTTCAAGGGCGAGCCAGCCCTCGTCCTGGAAAACAGCGCGCTGAAGGTCATCGTCCTTCCCCGCCGCGGAGCCAAGGTCGCGTCGATCTATGTCAAGAATCCTGGCCGAGAACTTTTGTGGCAGTACCCGGGCGACGCCTATCCCCCCCTCGCTCCCGGATCGGAATTCAAGCCTGAGGATTCCTCAGGCTTCGACGACATGTTCCCCACGGTCAACGCCGAGCCCTACCCCTTCGCGCCCTGGGCAGGCCGATCCCTTCCCGACCACGGCGAAGTCTGGTCCATGCCTTGGGAAACCGCCGCGCCTCCTGAGGAGTCACCGACCTTCGCGGTCAAAGGCCGCGAATTCCCCTACCGCCTTCAAAAAACCCTAAGCCTCTCAGGAACCGCCCTCCGTGTTCAGTATCGCGTGGAAAACCTTGGAGATTCGCCTTTCCCCTGCCTCTGGGCCGCCCATCCCCTCTTCACAACCCATCCCAGGATGCGCATTTCCCTCCCCGACGCGAACAATGATGTCTGTTCCCGAATCCTAGTCGCGAACCCCAGCGAAGAACTGGGGCCGCGGGGATCCCTCCTCGATTATCCCTCCCCTTCGCCCCGCCGTCGCGGCGCGGAAAGCGGCGGACCCGGCGGTTCGGCCTGCGAAGCAGCCGGCAACCTATCCAAGATCGGCGTCGACACGGGTCTGACCCGAAAGTTCTACTTCGCAAAGCCTCTGGCATCGGGCGAAGTCTTCCTTGATGATCCTCCTTCATGCGATGGCCTTGGGTTCCGCGTCGCCCTACGTTTTCCGGCCGACAAGGTCCCCTACCTGGGTATCTGGGTGAACGAGGGCGGCTGGGCGGGGCAGAACAATATCGGCATCGAACCTGCGACCGCGGGCATGGATTCCCCGGCCAATGCCAGGAGATTCGGCATGGAATGGATATTGCCGCCCAGAGGAGTCCGGGAATGGTGGCTTGAGATCGAGGCTGGTGTCACGAAGATTGTGTGAAAATCATAATCTCATTCAATAAGCGCAAACGTAATATGGCTACCCATCCTCCCGTCGCTCCAAATTTTCCATTTGCGCTTCTTACTTTTGGGAATTGTTCTAAGCCAAACACAAGCTTCGTAACACTACCGACAGGATCCACAGGAAAAATCCTGAAGATCCTGCCGATCATGTCATCCTGTCGCCACGGCGCCCGATTAGGCTGTTCCCCCCAACGGGGCGTGGCTTATTCGGGCTTGTGGTAGAGGAAGCAGGCCACCTGGTGGCCGTCCTCGGCCTCCTTGAGCTGGGGCCTGTGGGTCTTGCAGACATCCATGCGCTTCCAGCAGCGGTCGTAGAAGTAGCAGCCCGGGCGCTGCTTGTCCGGGGAAGGAACGTCCCCGGTGAGAATGATACGCTTGCGCTGGGCCTCGACCTTGGGATCGGGGATAGGCGCCGCCGAGAGCAGGGCCTGGGTGTAGGGGTGAAGGGGCTTCTTGTACAGATCCTTGGCGCCGGAGATCTCGACGATGAGGCCGAGGTACATCACCGCCACCCGGTCCGAAATGTACTGGATGACCGCCAGATCGTGGGCGATGAACAGGTAGGTGAGTCCGAACTCGGCCTGCAGGTCCTTGAACAGGTTCAGGATCTGCGACTGGATGGAGACGTCCAGGGCGGAGACAGGCTCGTCGCAGAGCATGAGCTCGGGCTGCAAGGCCAAGGCCCGGGCGATGCCAATGCGCTGGCGCTGGCCACCGGAGAACTCGTGGGGATAGCGGTTCTTGAAGAAGCGCGAAAGCCCCACCCTCTCCATCAAATGCTCGACCCTGTCGTTGCGCTCCTGGACACTCATGTCCAGAAGGCCCCGCTGCTGGAAGATGCGCATTGGCTCGGCGATGATGTCGCCTGAAGTCATGCGGGGATTCAAGGAAGCGTAGGGATCCTGGAAGACCATCTGCATGTTCTTCCTGGCGGCGAGCAAATCGTGCTCGGGCATGGTGACCAGGTCCTTGCCGTTCAGCATGACCTTGCCGGCCGTGGGCTTGTAGAGCTGGGCGACGGCGCGCACCGTGGTGGACTTGCCGCAGCCCGATTCGCCCACCAGGCCCAGGGTCTCGCCCTTTCGGATCTGGAAATCCACCCCGTCCACGGCGTAGATGTAGCCCTTTTTCCTGGAGAGAAGGGACTTTCCGATGGGGAAGTGCATCTTCAGTCCCTGCACGTCGAGCAATATTTCGCGGTCTTTCATTTGGTTCCCTCCGAGTAGAGCCAGCAGGATACGGCCCTCCCGCCTTCAAGGCCCACGGAAGCCGGATACTTCTTCTTACAGATGTCCATGGCCTTCTCGCAGCGGGGGTAGAAGGGACAGCAGTCCGGCAAGTCGATCACATTGGGCGGCTGGCCCTGGATCGAGTAGAGTCTGTCCTTGTTCTCCCTGTCCAGGCGAGGCACCGAGTGGATCAGGCCCTGGGTGTAGGGATGCAGGGGCTTTTCGAAGACATCGTCCGTGGCGCCCCTCTCCACGATCCGCCCCGCGTACATGACGCAGAGGGTGTCGCACATGCCCGCCACCACCCCAAGGGAGTGGGTGATGAGGATGACAGCCGTGCCGAGCTTGCGGGTGAGCTCCTGCATGAGCTCCAGGATCTGGGCTTGGATCGTCACGTCCAGGGCGCTGGTGGGCTCGTCGGCGATGAGGATCTCGGGATTGCAGGAGAGCCCCATGGCGATCATGACCCGCTGGCGCATACCGCCTGAGAACTGGTGGGGGTATTGGTCGATCCGCTTCTCCGGGGCGGGGATTCCCGCGAGCTTGAGCATCTCGATGGCCTTCTCCTTGGCCGCCTTCTTGTCCAGGCCCTGGTGGAGGACGATGGTCTCGATCATCTGGGTCGAGACCCTGAGGAAGGGATTCAAGGAGGTCATGGGGTCCTGGAAGATCATGGAGATCTTGTTTCCGCGGAGATGGCGGATCTCGCTTGGCGTCATGGACAGGATGTCCTTGCCGTGGAAGAGGACCTGCCCCCCGGCTATCTTTCCCGGAGGGGTGGGGATGAGATTGATGATGGAGAGGTTCGTCACGCTCTTGCCCGAGCCGGACTCCCCTACGATGCCAAGGGTCTCGCCCTTGTGGAGATCGAAGCTGACGCCGTCCACGGCCTTCACAAGGCCCTCGTCGACGGTGAAATAGGTTTTCAGGTCCTTGACCTGCAGGATTACGTCGTCGGTCATTGGTTCTGGCTCCTTGCTCAGGTTCGGTTTTTGCTCTGCGGATCCAGGGCGTCCCTAAGGCCGTCGCCCAGGAAATTCATGCAGAACAGGAAAATCGTCATGGCTATCGCCGGGCCCAGGAGCTGCCAGGTGGAGAACTCCATCGCCTTGACCCCTTCGGAAACCAAGGTTCCCCAGGAGGCGGCGGGGGCCGAGACGCCCAAGCCCAGGAAGGAAAGGAAGGACTCGTTCATGATGAAGCTGGGCATGAGCAAGGTGGAAAACACGACGATGACTCCCAGGGTGTTGGGCAAAAGGTGGCGGAAGATGATCCGGGGAACGCTGGCGCCCATGGAGCGGGCCGCCTCCACGAACTCCGAGTTCTTGAGGCTGATGATCTGTCCCCGCACCACCCGGGCTATGGTGAGCCAGGAGACCAGGGCTATGGCTATGAAGAGGATGACGAAGCTCCCCCGGGCCTTTTCGCCGATCATGGCCATGATGATGATGACGATGAGCATGTAGGGAAGACCGTACATGATGTCCACGAAGCGCATGAGGAGATTGTCCAGCCAGCCGCCTATGTAACCCGAGATGGCGCCAATCAGGATCCCCACGAAGGCGGCGGTGAGGGTTCCCACCACGCCGATGGCCAGGGAGATCCGGCCGCCGTAGATGATCCGGGCCAGCATGTCCCTCCCCAGGTCGTCGGTGCCGAAGATGTAGACCTTCTTGTAGTCCGGGTTGGTGTCCACTTCGGCCTTGAGTCGCTCAAGGGCCGATTTCTGGAACTCCAACTCCCTCACCAGGGGGTTGGAGGAAGCGCTGGTGTCCGTGCCCACGCCGCCGAAATTCAAGGAGAAGCCCATGTCCGCCTCCGGCGCTTCCGCCGCTTGGGCCTCGGTCGACTGCGTTCCGGCCTGGCCCTCCGCGGGAGCGGGGGAGGAGGTGTCGAAGGAGAAGCTGTAGCCCGTCGAGGGGTTGAAGCCCACGCTCGGCTTGAACTTCGCCTGCTCCTCGATGGTTTCCTCAAGGGAGGCGATCCGCTTTTCGAGCTTGTCAAGGACAAGCTCGCCCGCGGGCTTGAGGGAAGGAGGAAGGGTGGCGTTTGATATGACCTGCTCGCTGTTGCTGTGGAGCACTCCCATGGAGGTGAGGAAGGGAGCCGATATGGTGACGAGGATGTAGAAACCCACCACGTACAGGCTTATTAAGGCCATCTTGTTCTTGCGAAGCCGCTTCCAGGCGTCCGCCCAGAGGGAGACGGGCTTCATGACCTGGTTGAACTCGTTGACCGCGTGCTTCTGGTTTGTCTTGTTTGCGTCGCTCATCCCGGCCTCCTATTTGTACGAAATTCTCGGATCGAGAAAGCCGTAGATGACATCCACCACCAGGTTGGCGAGGATCAGCACAGCGGAGTACACGATGACGCTGCCCATAATCAGGGTGTAGTCACGGTTGATTGCGGACTGAATGAAGGGCCGGCCGATGCCGGGCACCAGGAAGACCGTCTCAACCACAACGGAGCCTACGATGATGCCCGAGAAGGCGGGACCGAGATAGGTCACCACGGGAAGGAGGGCGCCCTTGAGCACATGCCTCCACACCACATCCGACTCCTTGAGGCCCTTGGCCCGGGCGGTGCGGATGTAGTCCGACCTCAGGACCTCGAGGATGGAAGCCCGTGAAAGCCGGGCGATATAGGCGAAGTAAGGGAAGGAGAGGGTTATGGCGGGCAGGACTATGGCCTTGATGCCGTGGATGGAAATCCACTGCCCCATGGGCAAGATCTTCCACCTCATGCCCAGGAAGAGCTGGAGCACAGGCCCCATGACGAAGAGGGGCACGGAAATCCCGATCACCGCTAGGGATACGGCCGCGTAGTCAGGCCACTTGTTCTGCTTCAACGCCGAAATGATCCCCACGGAAATCCCGGAGAAGACCGCCAACCCGAGGGCGGTCACCCCAAGGAGCATCGAGACGGGGAGCCCCGCGTCGATGATCTCGTTCACCGTGAGGTCCCGATAGCGGAACGAAGGGCCCAGGTCCCAGCGGAGGATATCGCCCAAGTAGCGGAGATACTGCTGAACCAAGGGCTGGTCCATGTTGTAGCGCTTCAGCAAGTTCTGGAGGATTATCTCCGGAACATCCTTCTCCCGGGCGAAGGGGCCGCCCGGCGCAAGCCTGATGAGGAAGAAGCTCAAGGTGACGATCACGAAGAGGGTCGGGATCAGGCTCAAGACTCTCCGAATGAAATAACGCGACATTCGGACCTACTCCTTTTCCGTTACGCCCGGCGGACGGTTTTACTTCGCTAAACAGCGGGCGAAGCAGCGGCCGGACATGACAATGGTGAATGGATGCATGAGAATAGCGCTTCTCAAGAGTGGCAATTATAGCCCAAAAAGCGGAAACATGCTAGCGGAATATTTCGGGCGAAAAGAAAGGCCGCGCCCGGGATTGCTCCCCTGGCGCGGCCTTCATAGGCATTTTCCTACCCTAGAG
>JBFLXC010000006.1:0-41161 GCA_040757435.1 Spirochaetota bacterium
GAGGGGCTGGGAGGAGGCGAGCATGCCGAAGAGAAGACCCGAGGCGAGGATGCCTCCCGCCTGGCTGTTGCCTACCAAGGCTACGGCGATGCCGTTGAAGCCGTAGTTGTCGTAGCCTCCCAGGACTCGTCCGTAGCTGAAGGAGCCCAAGGCCACCGCCGCGCCGGCGAATCCCGCGAACATGCCCGCTATGAGCATGGACGAGGAAATGCTCCTCGTGACGGGAATGCCCGCGTACCTCGCGGCCTCCTTGTTGAGCCCCGTCGCCCTAAGGCTGAATCCCAGCCTCGTCTTTTCAATGACGAACCAATAGAAAAGGCAGGAGGCAAGGGCGAGGTAGAGGCCTATGTTCAGCCTGGAACCATTGGTGAGGCTGGCCAGGAAACCGCTGGACAGCCGCGCGGTGGAGGGGAAGTTCGGGGTTCTGTAGGTGTTCGCGCCAGGAATTGCCATGCTCACCCATCGGGAGAGGAAAAAGGCCACGTAGTTCAGCATGATGGTGGCCACCACCTCGGATACGGAGAACTTCGCCTTGAGCACCCCCACGATGCCTCCCCACAGCGCGCCCGCGAGGCCCGCCGCCGCGAGGGCCGCCGCCCAATGGAGCACGGGTATGGGGGGGAAATACAGGGCTATGAACTGGGCCGCGGTGAGCCCCACGATGTACTGCCCCTCGGCGCCGATGTTGAAAAGGCCTGTCCTTGCGGCGAATCCCATGGATAGGCCGCAGAGGATCAAAGGTATGCTTGCCGTAAGCCATTCGCCGATGTAGCGGGCGTTCCAGGAGCCCCGGGTAATGTCCCATCCCGTGAGCGTCTGGACCATGGCTTGGTACATGCCCGCAGGGTTCTTGCCCACCAGGAGGACCAGGAGGGTGCCGCAGGCGAAGCCCAAGGCCACCACCAAGAGGGAGACGGTCCTTTCATCGCCGAGAATCTTTTCCCATCGGGCCTTTCCCTTCATTCCCCGCCTCCCTGGCGATCGAGGACCACTCCCGCCATCATCGCCCCTATCTTCCTCTCGTCCGCCTCGGCGCCTTGCACTATGCCGACGATCTCGCCCTTGGAGATCGCCGCGATCCTGTCGCAGAGGTTCAGGATCTCGTCCAGCTCGAATGAGACGAGGAGGACGGCCCGCCCCTTGTCCCTCTCGGCGACTATCCTGGCGTGGATGTTCTCGATGGCGCCCACGTCGAGGCCGCGGGTAGGTTGGGCGACGATCAGCACCTCTGGGGAGAGATCGATCTCCCGGGCTATGATGGCCTTCTGCTGATTGCCTCCGGACATGGACGAAGCCTTGGTTGCCGGCCCCTCGCCCGCCCGTATGTCGAAGGCGCCGATAAGCCGGACGGCGTTGTCGGATATCGCTTTCTTGGATAGGATTCCGAAGCCTTGGGTATAAGGCGGATTGGAGAATGTCTTGAGGACCAGGTTCTCGTCCAGCCTGAAGCCAAGCACCAATCCGTGCTTGTGCCTATCCTCGGGAACGAAACCCATCCCCGCCTTTATGCGCGCTTTTATGGGCGCCTTGGTTATGTCGCTGCCAGAAATCCTTATCGTGCCGCCCTCGATGGGCCTCAGGCCCGAAATGGCTTCGATGAGCTCCGTCTGGCCGTTCCCGTCTACTCCCGCGAGGCCAAGGATTTCTCCCTTGCGGACCTGGAGCGAGAGGCCGCGCACCGCCGCCAGCCCCCGGGAATTCCGCACCGATAGGTTTTCTATCTCCAGGGCGACAGCCCCAGGCTGCTGGGGCTTCTTTTCCACTGTAAAGGAAACCTGTCGCCCTACCATCATCTCCGCCAGCCTGGACTCGCTGGTGTCCTTGACGTCCACCGTTCCGATATAGGCGCCCCTGCGCAGCACGGTGCAGCGGTCCGAGGACTCCTTTATCTCCTTCAGCTTGTGGGTGATGAGGATGATCGTCTTCCCCTCGGCCTTCAGGCGTTCGAAGATCCGCATGAGCTCGTCGATCTCCTGGGGGGTGAGCACTGCCGTAGGCTCGTCGAAGATGAGGATCGTAGCCTGCCTGTATAGGATCTTGAGGATTTCGACCCGCTGCTGCATTCCGACGGAGATGGATTCGATCCTAGCCTTGGGATCAACGTCCAGGCCGTAGAGGCGGGACAGGGCGGCGATCTTTTTCTCCGCTTCCCTGAGCCCCACGTTGCCCCACTTGGTCCTGGGCTCGCTTCCCAGGATGATGTTCTCCGTGACCGTATAGTTGTGGACGAGCTTGAAATGCTGGTGGACCATCCCTATCCCCAGGGATGTGGCGTGGTTGGGATCTCCGATCCTCACTTCCTTTCCCCTGACCTTGATGACGCCAGAATCAGCGGAATAAAGGCCGAAGAGAATAGACATGAGCGTGGACTTTCCCGCGCCGTTCTCCCCTAGGATCGCATGGACTTCGTTGTCCATAACCCGCAAGGTGACCCTGTCATTGGCAAGGACGCCGGGGAACGATTTGCTGATGTCGAGCATCTCGATGGCATAGCCGTCCAATTTTTGCTCCTGCTGCGAAAAAGAGACGAAGAAGAGAAGGGGAGGGACCCAAGGGTCCCTCCCCGGAGACGAAATGAATTTACTGGTTGTCCGAAGCCTGGAGGTTGCCAGGGACTACCCCGGCTTCCTTGGCGGCGGCGTAGGTGGCGTGGATTTTCACCTCGCCCTTTACGATCTTGTCTTTGACCTCGTTCACCTTCTGCGCTATCTCACTTCCCAACTCGGGATTCTTGTCCGAGAAGCCGACGCCGTCGACCTTCGTGTCGAAGACGACGATCTCTCCCTTGAAGGATCCATCCTTGACCTTGTCCAAGGCGCCCTTGGTTGCCGCCTCGACCTTCTTGAGCATGGAGGTAAGCACGGCGGACTTGCCCTCGGCGTAGATGCCGTCTTCGAATTGGTCTGAGTCGACGCCTATCGCCCAGACATTCTTGCCCTGGGCCCTGTATTCCTTGGCCTGGGCTATGGTGCCGTTGCCCGTTCCGCCGGCGGCGGAGAAAATCGCGTAGACGCCGGAGTCGAACCAGTTCTTGGCCTGGGCCTTGGCCAGCTCGGGCTTGCCCCAGTCGTTGGCGTAGTAGTCCACGATCTCGGCGTTGGGGAGGACGGACCTTATGCCCTGGACCCAGCCCATCTCGAACTTGGTGATGACCGGGCCGGGAATGCCGCCGATGAAGCCGAACTTGGGCTTGGCGATTCCGTCAGCCTGGGCCTTGAGGGCCGCGGCGACGCCGACCAAGTAGGATCCTTCATGCTCCGAGAAGGTCGCTTCCATGACGTAGGGCTTGCCTACCCAGTCCACGTCCACGATCAAGTACTTCTGGTTGGGGTACTGGGGGGCGACCTCGCTGATCGCGTCGGCCCAGGTGAAGCCCGTCACGATGATGAGGTCGTATTTCTCGTCCGAAGCCTGCTTGAGGTTGGGGACGTACATGTCCTGGGTCTGGGCGGTGACCCAGTCGTAGAGCTTTCCCTTCTGGGCTTGGTTCTCCCAGGTGTCCCCGTAGAAAGCCAGGATGCCGCGCCAGCCCGCGGCGTTGAAGGACTTGTCGTCGATGCCCGTGGCATCGGTCAAGAGCCGGCTAGTGGGCAAGGCGGGGGCTACCACTTTGGCTTCCTTCTTCTCGCAGGATACCGCGAGGATCGAAAGGATGGCGAGGACGACGAGTAAGGTGCGTTTCATCTTTACCCTCCACATATGTGTTGCGGCGCTTCGCGCCGTGAAAAACCGTTCGCAAGGCCCGGCTACCAGGCCGTTCAGATTTCGGCCTCCACATGGCCGTGGTAGAAGCCGTCCCTCAACTCCTTCACCTGCGGGTCCCTGAGGTAGTCGTCGAAGCTCATGTAGCGGTCGATCACTCCTCCCGGGCAGATCTCGACGATCCGGTTGGCGATGGATGTCACGAATTCGTGGTCGTGGCTGGAGAACATGATGACGCCGGGGAACTCGATGAGCCCGTCGTTCAGGGATGTGATGGCTTCCAGGTCGAGGTGGTTGGTGGGCTCGTCCATGATCAGGAAGTTCGCGGCCTGGAGCATCATCTTCGAAAGCATGCAGCGGACCCTCTCCCCGCCTGAAAGCACCTTGACGGGCTTCAGGGCCTCGTCGCCGGAGAAAAGCATCCTGCCCAGGAAGGAACGTATGTATGTCTCGTCGTCAGATTCGGTGTATTGGGCAAGCCACTCGACGATGCGGAGCTCCGAATCGAAGTAGGAGGCCGAATCCTTGGGGAAGTAGGCCTTCTCCACCGTCTGTCCCCAGTAGAGGTCTCCAGCGCCGGGGGCAAGCTCGCCACCCAGGACGGCGAAGAGGGCAGACTTGGCCACGTGCTCATGGCCTACGAAGGCGATCTTGTCGGTCCTGTTGACGGAAAGGGAGAAGCCCTTGAGCACATCCGTACCTTCCAGGCTGACATCCAGGCCCACGATCTTCAGGACGTTGTTTCCGATCTCCCTGGAAGGCTTGAAGCCGACATAGGGGAACCTTCGCGACGAGGGGACTATGTCGTCCAGCTCAAGCTTCTCGAGGATTTTTTTCCGCGAGGTTGCCTGGCGCGATTTGGACGCGTTGGAAGCGAAGCGCTGGATGAACTCCTTCAGGTCCCTCATCTTGTCTTCACGCCGCTTCTTCTCGTCCTTCTGCTGCTGGGAAAGGATCTTGTTCATCCTGTACCAGAAGTCGTAGTTGCCCGAATACATCCGGATGTGGCCGAAGTCTATGTCGCAGACATGGGTGCACACCGCGTTGAGGAAATGCCTGTCGTGCGAAACCACGATGACGATGTTTGGGAACTCGATGAGGAATTCCTCAAGCCATGAAATTGAGTCCAGGTCCAGGCCGTTGGTGGGCTCGTCCAGGAGCAGGATGTCGGGGTTTCCGAAAAGGGCCTGAGCCAGGAGCACGCGGACCTTGACGGATTCGCCCACTTCCTTCATCAGCTTTTCATGCAATCCATCGGGTACGCCGAGGCCCGAAAGCAGGAGGGCGGCCTGGGATTCCGCTTCCCAGCCCCCCATCTCGGCGAATTCGGCCTCAAGCTCGCTCGCCCTTAGCCCGTCCGCCTCGCTGAAGTCCTCCTTGGCGTAGATGGCTTCCCTTTCCTTGGAAATCTTGAACAAGGCGTCGTAGCCCACGATCACCGCATCCAAAAGGCGCAGGTCCTCGAAGGCGAAATGGTCCTGCTTGAGAACCGCCATGCGGGAGCCTGCGCTGATGGAGATCTCCCCCTTGTCATGCTGTATCTCGCCGGAGAGGATGCGGAGGAAGGTGGTCTTGCCAGCCCCGTTGGCGCCGATGATGCCGTAGCAGTTTCCGGGGGTGAACTTGAGGGATACGTCTTTGAAAAGGGTTCGCTCGCCAAAGCCGAGCGCCAGGTCGCTTACGGATATCACAGTGGAATAGTCCCCGTTATCGTAGGGAATTTCAAGGGGGGGATGGCGTGTTTGGTTGACGCAGGGCGGGTAAGCCGATACATATACAGCGTGGAGCATGGGATGAAGAAAGCACTGATCCTCGCGGACATACATGGGCAATCGGAGTTCGCCCGCAGGGCCCTGGAGATGAACCGGGACGTAGACCTTGTGATTATCGCGGGGGATGTGACCAACTTCGGCGGAGCCGATGCGGTTGCCAAGGTCCTGGACTCGCTCCGCGCCGCCGTTGATCCCCCTCCGCCCATTGTGGCCATACCTGGGAACTGCGATCCCTTGGCCGCCCGGAAGGCTCTTGATGCGAGCGGAACCAATGTCGATGGGCTGCTTGTCCAGTTTGAATTCTGCTTTATCGCCGGATCCGGCGGAGCCCTCCGCAGGGCGGGGATCACAAGCTACGAAAGGACGGAGGCCCAACTGCAGGATGGGTTGAAGGGGCCTTTGGGCGCGTACAAGGAAAGGAAGGACTCCCGGCCCCTGGTCGTCGTGACCCACAGCCCTCCCTACGGGACCAACGCCGATAGGCACGGCGAGCAGCATGTGGGAAGCGAGAGCTTCGCAGCCATCCTCGGGCAAGGGATACCTTCGGTGTGGGTCTGCGGTCATATCCACGAATCCCGTAGCGTTTCCCTCGAAGACGGCTGCCTGGTGGTCAATCCAGGCCCCTGCAGCTTCGGCTACTACGCCATCCTGGAGATATGGAAAAGCCCCGACCTGGGCTGGCAGGTCAGGGCTTCTCTTTCAAAATAAGTCTTTCCGGCCCGTGCCGGAACAGCTCCTATCGGCCGCTGGGATTGTAGAGATACTTGAAATAGTCCATATCGGTCGAGAGGGTCTTGTTGAAATTGGGGATGGTGGATTTGTACGACTCCATGGCCTTCCAGAATTCGAAGAATGAAGCGTCCCTCCCGTAGGTGTCGGCGAAGATCTTGGTGGCCTCCGCATCCGCCTTGCCTTTTATGATCTCGGACTTTTCATAGGCAGAGGAAAGTATGGACCTCTTGTCGTTTTCCAGCTTGCCCAGCCATTCGGCTTTCTTGCCTTCTCCATAGGACCTGAAGGCCTGTGCGATCTGGTTCCTCTCCTTGATCATCCTCTGGTATACGGAATCCGTCAGCTCCTCCGAGTACTTGATCTGGCGGGGTATTATGTCCAGGACTTGTATTCCGTACTCGGGAACGATGGATGAGACAATCTTAATCATTTCCTGGGAAAGGACTTCCCGGCCCTTTTCAAGCTTTTCAAACTGGGTCTGGGATACCGTGAGCTCCTCAAGGGATGCGGATCCAACAGCCTCGCCGGTCTGG
This sequence comes from Spirochaetota bacterium, assembly GCA_040757435.1. GTDB lineage: Bacteria > Spirochaetota > Spirochaetia > Treponematales > Rectinemataceae > VKGY01. The sequence continues at coordinate 6,740 of JBFLXC010000006.1, forward strand.
AAGGTTTCGACGGCCTTGGATTTTAGGATTTCGTCGGAGTTTCGCACCGCTTCCCGGAGATAATTGGAGGAAATGACAGTCCGGACAGCCGAGTCGATCACATCGTCCAACCTGCCGTAGGCGTTTTCAAGGGTGCTGACGGACTCATAGAACTTCAGGGGATCGGAAATCCGCCACCGTGCGGTGGTATCCACCCATATGAACTGGTTTTCCTTGGTGGGAATCCTCTGCTTCTCTCCATCCCAGGACATCACTCGCTTGGGGTAGCGGATGATGTCGTCCACGAAAGGACTCTTGAGCTTAAGGCCCGCCTCGGCGTGGACTTTTACGATCTTTCCGAACCTCACCGCCACGGCGAGATCCCCTTCGTTGAGGACGAAGAAGGGACCGGCGATCAAGACTCCCCCGAGGATCACCGCGAGGGCTGCGCCTACTATCAGAGTCTTTTTCATCGCTTTGCCTCCGTGTCGCCGAAAATCTTCAAGGGCAGGAAATTGCCGAGCCTCTTGTCCACCAGCTCGACATTCTTGCTGTCCGCGAAGACCTGGTCGATCATCTCGAGATAGAGGCGTTTCTTAGTGATGTCCGGCGCCTTCCGATACTCCTCAAGCACCGATGCGAAGCGGGCAACGTCGCCCCTTGCCCGGTTCACGCGTTCCGTGGCGTAGCCTTGGGAAACCTCCAAAAGTTGGTCGGCCTGGCCCCGGACCTTGGGGATTTCGTTGTTGTAGGCTTCCTTGCCCTCGTTGATAAGGCGGTTCATGTCCTGGATAGCCTTGTTGACATCCTCAAAGGCATCCTGCACTCCCTGGGGAGGAACGATGTTCTGCAGCTGCACTTGGGTAACCTGGATTCCCAGTCCGTAGGATGCCAGGATCGAATTCATCATCGATGCGGCCTGATCCTGGATGGTCTGGCGGTCGGGTCCTATGACTCCCAGGATGAGGCGGTCCCCCACAAGCCTGTTGATGACGGATTGGGAGATGTCTCGGATGGTCTTCTTCTGGTCCGAAATGTTGAAGAGCCATGCCTTTGGGTCCGTGATCCTGTATTGGATGATCCATTCCACGTCTACGATGTTGAGGTCTCCGGTGAGCATGGTTGATTCGTCGGGGAATGCCTGGTCCGAATATTGGGTAACGGCGCCGCTCTTTATGGTCCTGAAGCCGAAGGTTTCAGTCTGGATGACCTTGGTCTTAACCACATGCGCCTTCTGGATTCCGAAGGGCAGTTTGTAGTGCAGGCCCGCCCCAAGGGTCTTCGAGTACTTTCCGAAGGTTGTGATGACCGCGTTCTCAGTCTGGTCCACCACGATGAAGCTGGTGGAGAGGAACACGATCACAGCGATTGCGATTACCCCTACGGCCACAAGGGAACCCTTGATGGCTATCTTGGGCAGCTTGGGCATTCGAGGGCCCTTGGGCTGCTGGGGAGTGAATACCGACTCAGGCATTATCGGCGCCTCCTAGGATTTGGATTGCCTCAATAAGGAGTATACTTCTTTTTCGTCCACGGAGAATATTGTTTTGAGGGAAAGAAGGAAATAATCGGGGAGAGGGGCCTCCACGCTGAGCCCTTGGGAGGCGAAGTCCAGGGACCAGGCATGGAGAAGATACCCGCCGGGGGCTCCGGGCATCCTGCTGAATGCGGGTGCTCCGTATTTAGCGTCTCCCGCCAGCGGAATCCCTCTTGCGGCCGCCTGGCTCCGTATCTGGTGGGTCCTTCCGGTCATGAGCGAGATCGCCGCGGCGTGATAGCGCCCGCTTTGAAGGATAGGGCGGACCGAAGTCGCCGCTGCCTTGCCATTTTCGGGGCGCTCATCCTTGGCAAGAAGACTTTTTTTGGTTCGGCCATCCCGGACAAGGTTGTCCCTCCAATCCTCCGCCTGCATCTGGTTTCCGAAATGCACCGCCAGGTAAGTTTTGGATATTTCCCCTGATTGGAGGGCTTCGCTGAAACGCCTCGCTCCGGCGATGCTCTTCGAGAACGCAACAACCCCCGAGGTGTTGCGGTCAAGGCGATGCAAGGGGCCGGGGGTGAAGGCTAGGGAAGGGGGGAGGCGGCCGGATAGGTAGGCCTTGGCCATGCTTTCAAGGGTTTCTCCACCTCCATGGACGAGGAGGCCCGCAGGCTTGTTGAGGAACAGGAGATCTTCGGTTTCAAGGAGGATGGGCAAGGCAGAGGCCGGCGACTTTTCACAGAAGCCAGCGGCATGGAATGAGCCGGCTTGGCCAAAGACGAAGTCGGGTATCCCGATGCTGTCCCCTAGGAGGAGTATCTGGTCCGCCCTTGCCCTCGCCCCGTTCACCTGTACGAGGCCTTTCCGGATCATGCCGTGGAGCGCGGAGAGTTGAAGATTGGGAAGGAGCTTCCTGAGGACCCGGTCCAGGCGGCGGCCGGCATCGTTCGTTCCCGCCGGCAAGTCCCTTCTGGCGATCATCCCTGGATGATAGGAATCCCGCGGGTCTCCGTCAAGGCGCGAGGCTGTTCGTCCTGGCGGACGAAGGGTTGACAAAGCCGGCTCCGGATTGGACCATAGCGGCGATGGCACCGGCAGCATTGGAGGATTTGTTCTCAAATCCCATTTTCCTCTCCGCCCTATACAGCCTCCTCATAGCCCAATTCCTAAAGTCCATGATAAAGCTCCTCCGTTCCCGCAAGCCGGAATTGAAGGAGACCATGGCCACCTTCCTATGGAAGACGGGAGGAATGCCCTCGAGCCACTCCGCCACCGCAGTGTCGATAAGCGCGGCCATCGCCTTGACCGAGGGCTTCACCAATCTTTTCGTGCTCTCCCTCTTCTTATCCCTCATCGTCATCCGCGATGCCCTCGGGGTCCGCAGGTCCGCCGGCCTCCAGGCGAAAGCCCTGAATAGGTTGGGCAACGAGACCGCCCTGAGGTTGGGCCTCACATACGATTCCGTGAAGGAAGTCCATGGCCATTCCTGGCTGGAGGTCATGGTGGGAGCAATACTGGGCTTCATCATCGCCTTCGCCTTCTGCAGGCTTTGATGAAAATCGGCTAGACTCTCCATTCCCACGGCGTCGATAGTGGGGTAAGATTGGCCGTCGGTTGGTCCGCCAAAAGGTCCGAAGGACTAAGCTGTAAGGATTCAAGGCACAGGATGCAAGGCACGAAGGTAATTTTAGGCACATACAACTCCATGCCGGAAGGATGCTCGGACTCCTCCTTCGAATCCGCCTATCAGAGATCCTGGAGGCCCTTCCTTTCGAGCCTCAACAAGTTCCACAACGTATGCGCCGTGCTTTATTACTCCGGCACCGTTTTCCGCTGGATAGAGGAGAACCATCCTGAGTTCCTGCTCCTTTTGGTCGAAATGCACAACCGGAAGCAGGTGGAGATCCTGGGCGGAGGGTTCTATTCACCCCTGTTCGAGACCCTCCAGGTTTCAGACAAGATCGGTCAGATCGAGATGCTCACCACCTACATCCGCAGGACCTTCGGCAAGCGGCCTTCCGGCGGATGGCTTTACGAATTTTCCTGGGACCCTACCGTACCGCCCGTGTTTAGGAACGCGGGCTTCGGATATACATTCCTGCCAATTTCCAGGCTGGAATCCCTGGGCCTCGACTTCCGCGGCGATCCGGGGCCCTTTATTACCGAGGATCAGCGCAAAACGCTCTCCATCATCCCCTGCTACGACCTTGGGGAAGTCTCTCCCGCCGTAAGACCCTTCGAGGATACCCTCGAAGAACTCGCCCGGACCTATCCCGGGGCATCCCAGTTCGCCCTCATGCTGGATGGCAATTCGGTGCCCCGGATGTGGGAGGCCTCGGGCCTGGAATCTCCGGATGTCTTGTTTGAAAAGACATTCGCCTGGTTTCAGAAGAATTGCCTCGACATCGAGACCCTGCCTGCCCAGGCTTATCTCAGGGCCTGCAGGACAGGACCGCTACGGTATTTCTCCTATTGCGCGTCGGACAGGCTCCTCTCCGCCCTTGGGGGAAGCCCTGAGAAAGGAATGAACTCCAATGCCTCCGCTCCAGGCAAGCAGCTGGTGTCCATATCCAGGGCCAGCAAGCGACTGTACGACAAGATGTGCTACATCCATTCCCTCATGATGGTCCTTCGGGGGGATAAGGCGAGGAAGAAGAGCGCCCAGGAGGATCTATGGTCCGCCCAGAGCGGCGACGCCTACTGGCTGGGTTCCCACGGCGGGATACGAAGGCCTGAGGTCCGGATCCACGCCTACAAGGCGCTCATCGAGTCCGAGAGGACTACCAGGGTCCAGGGCAACTTCATGCATGGCATAGTCATGGACGATATAGATTGCGACGGCGCGAAGGAGTCCCTCTACCAAGCCCAGGACTACAACTGCTACGTCCACGAGAGGGGTGCCTCGGCCTTCGAGCTGGACTCCCTCAAGTCCAAGCACAATTACCTCGCAACCTATGCGGAGCACCCTTCCTTTTCCCATGGAGCCTTCCACGATTCCCTAAGGCGCGCCGGCGGATTCGGCAAGATGATGCAGGACTTGAGCGGCCAGCCCTACGGCCTGAGTGAAAAAGAGAAGAGCCTCGCCAGGATCACCTACCAGAAGGAAATAACCGCTTCTGAGAGTTCCCTCGGTGTGGGGATAATCATAAGGAAAACCTTTCTATTCCAAAAACAATGCATCAGCGTGGACTACGAGATCGCGAACCGATCGAGCCAGCACTTCTCCTTCCGCTTCGTCTCATCCTCGTTCTTCCAATTCGGACGTTCCTTGGCTGAGCTGGAATTCTCCATCGTGAGAGGACACGAGAAGACAGCCCTGTCCAAGTCGGAGGAGGCGAGGGCGGAAGGGGTGGAGGCTCTCGCCGTGCGAGGAGGGGCGGGACGGGAAAACATGGAGATAAGGTCGGACAGGCCCTTCTCCCTCTTGCTTTCCCATCTTGAAGAAGCGCCGGGGACCTCCCCCGAGGCCGAAGCGCGCGGCCCCTTGGAAGAAATATTCTACCAGGGAACGAGGGTGCAGGTGGGCTGGGACCTTGAACTTCCCGCGGACAGCTCCACCATCCTCTCCCTTTCCTTGCACCTGGGATAGGGTGCGAAGGCTTATTGCCCTGGTACGCTCCGATCCCATACAATCAGGCATGGCGGAAAACATCTTCACCAAGGGCCTTGCAGGTCGGAAGGTCCATTTCGTTGGAGCCAAAGGGACGGGCATGACGGCCTTGGCGGAAATTTTCTCCTCCCAGGGAGCAATCCTCTCGGGAAGCGATGTGAAGGATACCTTCTATACCGACTCCCTCCTGGCGGACCTGGGCATGGACCTGAAGGTCGGTTTCGACGAGGGCAATGTCCCCGAGGACGCGGACCTTGTTGTCTATTCGGACGCATACCGCAGGGACGGCAACCCTGAGCTGTTGGGCGCCCGGGACCGCGGACTGCCGATGATGAGCTACGCGGAGGCCCTGGGCATGTACTCTGCGTTGTCCGATTCATCCAGTGTGGCGGGGGTCCATGGAAAGACGACCACTACCGCCATGGTGGGCACGATCCTCAAGGAAATAGACATCCAAGCCTCGGTCCTCGCTGGTTCGGCTGTGTCCAATTTCGGCTACCGTTGCACCATGCGCAAAGGCTCCCGGTATTTCATCGCCGAATGCGATGAGTACAAAGGCCATTTCTTCCACTTCTCTCCCCAAAGGATCCTCCTCACAAGCGTGGAAAGCGACCACCAGGACTGTTATCCAACCTACGAATCCATTCGTGACGCCTTTCTTAGGTTCATCCTCTCCCTTCCTCCCTCCGGGACCGTCCTCTATTGCGCCGACGATCCGGGAGCCTCGGAAACGGCATCCCTGGCCGGTTCGGCTCGCGAGGACCTGCGGCTCGTCCCCTATGGGCATGGGGCGGCCGGGTCTTGGCGCATAGAAGGTCTTGAATGCGGAGAAGGTGTCTCAAGGTGGACCGTAAAAGGAATCAAGGGAGAATTTTCCCTTTCAATGCCCGGCCGCCACCTGGTGGAAGACGCCACAGGGGCCTTGGCCCTCGTCGCCGAGATAGCCCGTGAGGCTGGCTTGCCAGATTCCGCATGGGTGCCCCAGGCCAGGCTCGCCCTGGCTTCCTTCAGGGGGTCCAGGAGAAGGAGCGAAATAATCGGGGAATCCAAGGGAATCCTCTTCGTGGACGACTACGCCCATCACCCAACGGCGGTCCGGCAGACCCTGGAGGGTTACGCCGCCTTCTGGCCCAGCCGCCGCCTAGTGGTTGATTTCATGTCCCACACCTACTCAAGGACCATGGCGCTCCTGGACGAATTCGCCTCAAGCTTCGGCGCGGCGGATTGCATCGTGCTCCACGGAATCTATGCATCCGCCCGCGAGGCTCCCGTTGAAGGGTTCTCCGGCAGGACTTTGTATGAGAAAGTAAGGCAATCGCGCCCGGACCTTGGCGAACCTAAGGGCGCCCCGCCCGGAACGCCCTTCATCCTCTACACCGAATCGCCCATGGAGGCGGCAATCGAGCTCCGCGGGCTCCTCAAGGAGGGCGATCTTTTCGTCACCATGGGAGCAGGTGACAATTGGAAACTGGGCAAGGCCCTCATGGAGGGTGGACGATGCTGAAGAGCATGACCGGATTCGCGCGGCGGGATTTCGAGAAGGAGGCTTTGTCGGCCTCCTTGACGATCAAGTCCTACAACAACAGGTATCTGGACATATCCTTGTCCCTCCCTCCCTTCCTGGCAGGCGTTGAGCCCACGATAGCAAATATCCTCGGGTCCAGGATCCGCCGAGGCAAGATCGAATGCTTCCTGAGGATAAGGCCCAAGGAAGGTTCTTCGGGCATGAAGGTCGACCTGGACTTGGCCAAGGCGGTCCACAAGGCACTGTTGGGCGTGGCGGAAGCCTGCGGGATGGGGGAGGGCCCTTCCCTTGATTCAGTCGCCCGCTTTGAGGGAGTCGTGGGCAGGGAGGGGGAGGCGGACGCCCAGGCGCTCTGGAAGGAGCTTGAGCCGGAGTTCCTGGCTACCCTTTCGGATTTCGATGCCTCAAGGGCCAGGGAAGGCAAGGCGACAGAAGACAACATCCTCAAGGAACTGTCCCGGTTCACCCTTGGATTGGGAATTGTGAAGGCGAGCGCGGGAAATATCGAGAAGACGCTGGAGACCCAGCTAAAGGCCCGGTTCGAGGAAATGCTCCCCAGGGGCTTCGATGAGCAGAGGATGCTCCAGGAAGTGGCGGTGCAGCTTGTGCGCTTCGGTATAAACGAGGAAATTTCCAGGCTCGATGCCCACATAGAAGCTTTCGGCAGGATGATGGGCGAGGAAGGGCCGGGGAAAAAGCTCGATTTCCTATGTCAGGAAATGAATAGGGAAACCAATACCATTGGATCGAAAAACATCCTCATCCCTGTGGCCCACGCGGTGGTGGAGATGAAGGATGCCCTTGAGAACATTAGGGAACAGCTTAGGAACGTGGAGTAAGGCATGGGCGCTTCAATCATCGCCATTTCCGGAAAATCGGGCTGCGGTAACACGACGGTTTCCAAGATGGTGGCCGAACGACTCGGCCTCCGCTTCATCAACTATACCTTCAGGGCCTTGGCCCAGGAGAGGGGCTTGAGCCTCGCCCAGATCCTCGCCTTGGCTGAGGAGGATCCCGCCTGGGACCGCCTCCTGGACGCCCGGCAAGTTGAATTGGCCCGAATGCAGGATTGCGTCATCGGATCACGCCTCGCGATATGGATGCTTCCCGAGGCGGGCTTGAAGGTCTACCTAAAGGCCAGCCAGGGCGCCAGGGTCGCGAGGATCCATACCCGGGAAGGGGGGGACCCCGTCCAGATAGGCCGGTTCACCCTGGAGAGGGACGCCAAGGACCACAAGAGGTACCTGGACACCTACGGCATCGACAACGACGATGTCTCACTGGCCCATTTGGTGATCGACACCGAGCGCTGGGACGCGCGTCAGATAGCTCGCATCATCTGCGACGCCTACGAGGGGAGGAGGTAGGAAGGAGTGGAAGCGAATTCCCAAAGGGAAACGGTGGCCCTGGTCACCGGCGCCACCAGCGGACTCGGCTTGGAGATAGCTAGGGCCCTGGCCCAAGAAGGTTTCAAGGTGTATGGAACGGGTCGAAATCCGAAGGAACCGGCGGTTGGGGAATCCCTGGGGCTTCGATACCTGCCCTTGGACCTGGCAAGACAGGATTCAATCGAGGCGGCGGTTCGGATCGTCCTTTCGGAGTCTCAGGCCTTGGATGTGCTCGTGGCGTGCGCCGGTTTCGGCGTCGCAGGTTCCGTGGAGAGGACAGGGCGGGAGGCGGCGGCTCTCCAAATGGACGCGAATTTCCTGGGTACGGCGATGACGGTGAGGTCGGCGGTCGCCGCCATGCGAATCCGGGGCGGAGGGAAGATCATAATTGTGGGTTCCTTGGCGGGAAGGATAGGCATGCCCTTCCAGGCCTACTATTCGGCCAGCAAGTTCGCCCTGGAAGGATTCGTGGAATCCCTCCGCTACGAAGTACAGGGCTTAGGAATCCAGGTCTGCGTCCTGGAGCCTGGTGATTTCTCAACAGGCTTCACCTCCGCCAGGAGGAAGATCGAAGGAGAGGATTCCCCGTATTACTCTTTGGCCAACAGGGTGATCGGAAAGCAGGAAAAGGACGAAACCAATGGAGCCGAGCCAAGGCTCGCAGCCCGGGCAGTAGTGGCCCTGCTCAAGAGAAGGAAGCTTCCGGTGCGAAAAAGCGTAGGACCCCTATTCCAGCGCTTCGCATCCGCAATAAAGCCACTGGTTCCCTCAAGCCTGTTTGAAAAAATGTACAAGCTGTACTACGGAATACGGTAGAGCCGGAGGAATGCCTCGGTCTTGCGAAATCGGGCGAAAACTGTCATGATCCATCCATCATCCTATACGCTGCGAGGGAAAGCTCATGTTGGAAGAGATGGTAAAGCCTATCGAGGAACTTCAGGCGGAGATTAAAGATATCTGGGGGCGTCTTTGACCCGGAAGGCCTTGAAAAGGATATCCGCCAGAAAGAAGAAATAGCCAACGGCCCGGGATTCTGGGACGACGCCGCCAAGGCGGGCAGGCACTTCGCAAAAATCAAACAACTCAAGGAACGCCTCGATATCTGGAAAAGCCTGGTTGGGGAAGTGGAGTCCCTCAGGGAGCTCTGCGGCCTCGCCTTGGAAGAGGAGCAGAGGGATTTCGAGGAGGACATCCGCCTAAGCTATGAAAGCATACGAAAGCGCTTCGATGACGCCGTGGTGCTTGAGCTCCTATCGGGCGAGGCGGACGCTTCGGACGCATTCGTGTCCATCCATGCCGGATCGGGAGGGACCGAAGCCTGCGATTGGGCATCCATGCTGTTGCGCATGTACACCCGATGGGCGGAGCGCAGGGGATTCTCCACGGAAGTGGTGGACATCCTTGAAGCGGAGGGCGGAATCAAGTCGGCTACCCTTCAGCTCTCGGGCGCCTACGCCTACGGCTACCTCCGGGGGGAGAGCGGCGTGCACAGGCTCGTCAGGATCTCTCCCTTCGACGCCAACGCCCGGCGCCACACTTCCTTCGCTTCGGTGTACGTCCTGCCTGTGCTGGACGATTCGATCAATGTCGAGATACGGCCCGAGGACATCAGGATAGACACCTACAGGTCAGGAGGCGCTGGAGGCCAGAAGGTCAACAAGACCGATTCGGCGGTGCGCATAACCCACCTGGCAACGGGCATCGTAGTCACCTGCCAGAACGAACGGAGCCAATACAAAAACAAAGACGTCGCCATGAGCGTGCTGAAGTCGCGGCTCTACGAGCACTACCGCATCGAAAAGGAAAAGGAGAACGCCAAGTTCCAGAGCGACAAGAAGGAGATCGCCTGGGGTTCCCAGATCCGTTCCTACGTTTTCCAACCCTACACGATGGTCAAGGACCACAGGAACAAGTTTTTCGTTGGGAATGTCCAATCCGTCATGGACGGGGACATCGACCCCTTCATCGAATCCTACCTGCGCTGGAAGTGGAAGGGCGGCGCTCCCCAAGCCACGGAAGAAGGAGACGACGACGAAGTCTAGTCTTGGAAAACGATTATCCTACCTTAGGCCTTTCCTTCCCCTAGCGCTCCTTTTTTGCGCCCTCCTGGGCGCGTTTGCGCAGGGAGAGGCTTTGGTGAGGCTGTGCGCCTTTGCGGAGATCGAAGCCCAGCGATTTGACAGGCTTTCCGACCTGGAACCCGTCGCTTCCCTGCAGGGGCCTGATCGGCCGCCTACGCCTTTCGAGGAAAGCCTCTCGCGCCTTTTGTTCCAATTCCTGCGCCCCTTGCCTGGGCGTCGCATGTCCACAGGCGCGGGGGAGGGTGTCTCCGTGCCTTTGCGCCTTGAAAGTCCCGAAAAGCGCGGTTTTCCCCGCTTTTCCCCGGAAACGGCGATGGAGGGGGTTGAGCTTGTCCTGGTGGGAGTCTACAGCTCCAAGGAAGATGGATTTCAAGCTTCATTGTATCTGATCGAGAAGGGGAGCGGGGAAGCAAGGCGGGTAGGTTCGGCAAGGAGTTCCATTCTCCACTTAGAGGGTTTTCCGGCCGCCCTTGGGTCTTCGGTCTTCTCGGCCCTCTCGGGCAGAAAGCTGCTTACCTTGGACCTTGAGACGCGTCCCAAGGGCGCGTCGATAAGTGCCAAGGACAGGAAGGCGGCCGAAGTCTCCGGATCCAGGATATTCCTCGAGGCGGACAGTCCTTCGGAGGTGGAAATTTCAAGTCCAGGATACCTTGCCAAGGTGCTCAAGGCCTCGGATTTCGGATCGGGGGAATATTCGCGGAGAACCGTGGAGCTGCTTGCAGATACCGCCAACCCCAAGGCTTCGGTGCCGGATATTTTGCGCCAGGCGGGAAAGTCGGTAGCCTGGGAATCCAAGGACGATTATGACAAGGCGGCGGGCAGATTCCAGGCTGCCTTGGGGCGCTTAGTGGCGAGCATCCCCTTCGGCGCCCTCAGCCTCGGGGCCTTTTTCCTGAGCTATGAAGCATTTACGCGCACCGGCTCGCCGAACGCGGGTTTATACGGCAGCGCGGCGTTGGCGGGGGCGAGCCTTGCGGCCGCCGCGGTCTTTGCGGTGGACCTGGGAATAAAGATGAGTGTGAAAATTCAAGCGGCCCGATAGGGTCATTGGGAGAAGGAATGGGATTCGCGGACAAGATACGGGCGTTTTTTAAGAAGAGCAGCCTTGGGGACGAGGATTACGAAGATCTTGCGGACCTCCTGGTGGAAGGCGATCTTGGGGCGTCATTCGCCTTCGAGGTCGTGGACGTATTGAAATCCAGATGCCGCAAGGAGAGGATTTCCGACATCGACGCGGCCAGGAAGGCCTTGGGAGAAATCCTGGCCGCCTATGCCCCGGAACGGAAGCTGGCCTTGGATCCTTCGGCGCTCAATGTTGTCTTGCTCCTGGGGGTGAACGGCGTTGGCAAGACGACATCCTGCGCCAAGCTGGCCAATTGGGCCAGGGATAGGGGCATGAAGGAAGTGATCCTCGCCGCGGGCGACACCTTCCGAGCGGCGGCTGTCAACCAGCTGAAAATCCATGGACAGAGGCTGGGGCTGCGGGTGGTAGCCCAGCACCAAGGCGCAGACTCGGCGGCGGTGCTCTGGGACAGCATCGAGGCCGCGGAATCCTCAGGCTCGAACCTGGTGGTCGCCGACACGGCGGGACGCATGCACACCCGCGCCGATCTGGTAAAGGAATTGTCCAAGATCGACAAGATCATCACCCAGAAAGCGGCCAAGGCGCGATACCTCAAGCTTCTGGTGCTGGACGCCACCACCGGCCAGAACGGAATGCGCCAAGCGGAGATCTTCAACGAGGCCGTCAAGCTGGACGGAGTTATCCTTACAAAATACGACTCGACCGCCAAGGGCGGATTGGTGCTGAGCTTGGCAAGAAGCCTTAGCCTGCCGACTCTTTTCATCGGGACAGGAGAGGGCTACAAGGATTTTTCCGAATTTTCCTCAGTGGGATTCCTGGCGGATTTCCTGGGATAATGAGACCATGACCCTCCGTTCCAGGCTATTCGCCGCCCGTCGATGGGGCTTCTCAGCACGAAAGGGCATGAGCTCCCGGAGAGTGCTTCTGGCCAGCCTGGGAATAGCGGCGGGTGTCACCGCCCTGATCGTAGTCCTAGGAATCATGGGGGGCCTGCAGAACGGGTACATCGAATCCATCCTGCAGATTTCGAGTTTCCACGCGCGGGTCGCAGTCCCCGCCCGGTCCGCCGAGGACGCCGCCGCCGCCATCCGTTCCATTCCGGGCATAGCCTCGGCGATTGTGTTCTCGGAAGCCTACGTGGTGGCCTTGGGTCCCTCAGGGCAGGCGATGACGCTTTTACTCCGAGGGATGCCCAGGGATACACAAGAAAAAGATCCCTCACTTCCTTCGGCCCTCGGGTTATCCGAAAGGAATCCATTCCCCCTGCCCGGCAAGATCCTTCTGGGCAAGGAGGCGGCGACCATGCTGGGAATGGGTCCCAACGCCTCGCTCAAGCTCTTCGGCGTCCAGCAAACCGAATCGGAGGGCGCCGTTCCCGTGGAAGCCGCCGTAGGATACGGCCAAGCCTTCAATTCGGGCTACTACGAATTCGACACCGCCATGGGATTCGTCCTCCTTGGCGAGCCGGAAGTGGAAAGGCTCTTTCCCTCCGGCTTCAGGACCTTGGGGATAAAGTTTACCGACCGCTATGGGGATTTCCGCCTCCAGGGGGCGATTGAAAGGCTTCTTCCCGAGGGTTCATCGGATTTTTCTACCTGGCGGGTCTACAACAGGAGCTTCTTCGGCGCCCTGAGAACCGAGAAAACCATCATGATGGTCCTTATAAGCCTCATTTTCCTCGTCGTGGGAATCAACATCTTTCACGCCATGAGGAGGACCATAGCGGCGAAGAGGACCGACATAGCGGTGCTCAAGAGCTGCGGGGCGACGGACGGCGACATCCGCGCGATCTTTGTCCTTGACGGACTCTCCATTGGAATCCTGGGAGCCGCGGCGGGAGTGCTCGCCGGACTCGGCATCACCCTCAACATCAACACCGTGGTCAAAGCCTTCGCGTCCGCCTTGCGCTTCGCCGCCAGCCTGCTGGGCTCAGGATCGAGGGGCGGCGATGGATACCGGCTGTTCTCGCCCCTTTATTTTTATCTCGAATCGATACCGGTCTCGATAACCTGGGGGGAATTGGCCTTCATCGCCCTCATGGCCCTTTTGTCCACCACCGCCTCGGCGTTCTTGGCGTCCAAGCGCGTTTCCGAGGCCAGACCATCGGAGGTATTTAGAAATGAATGAAGCCGTCCAGCCCGCCTCGCCCGGCCTTTCCTTGGTACGGGCCAGGGGCGTCGTCAAACGCTTCGCAAGCAAGGCCGAGACCTTGGAAGTCCTAAGGGGCGTCGATTTCGAAATTCCCCGGGGGAGCAGTTGTTCCATAGTCGGCGCCTCGGGCTCAGGAAAAAGCACCTTGCTCGCCTTGATGGGAGGACTGGAGCGGATAGACGAAGGCTCGCTGGAAATAGGCGATTTCAAGCTCCATGCCTTGAAGGAAAAAGACCTGCCCGATTACCGCAGCTCCTTCGTGGGATTTGTATTCCAATTCCACTACCTCCTCAAGGACTTCACGGCTGTGGAGAACGTAGCCATGCCGGCCTTCATGGCTGGAATGGCGAGGAAAGAAGCCTGGGAGAAGGCAAGGCACCTGCTGGAGAGGGTGGGACTTGGAGAAAGGGCGGATCATTTTCCGTCCGAGCTATCGGGCGGCGAGAGGCAGAGGACGGCCATAGCCCGGGCAATGGTGAACGAACCGGCATTGATCCTTGCCGACGAGCCCACGGGCAACCTCGATCAAGGCAATGCGCGGAGCATTGCTGAGTTGCTGCTTGAGCTTCCAGGCATAAGCGGCGCCACGGTTGCCATAGCAACCCATGACCCCGAATTAGCCGCCAAGGCCGATATAAGGTTTTCCCTGGCGGATGGAAAGATCAGCATTCTATGAATTGGAAAGCCGCTTTTTTCATCGCCCGGAGATCCATGAAGGGCCGCGGAGGAATGGGAAGACGTGATTCGACCGAAATGGGGAAGGGAACTCTAAAGGCACCGGGAGGAGGACTTGGGGGAGCCATAGTGGCCATAGGGATCAGCATCGTTCCCCTCATCCTGGTGATGACGGTTTCCGACGGCATGATAGAAGGCATAACCCGTCGGTATATCGAAACCAAGTCCCACCATATGCAGATAGGCCTGCCCCTCGGCCCCAGCGCCGAAATAGCCGCCGCGGCGATTCCCGCCCTCAAGGCCTTGCCGGGAGTAGCCGCCGCCTACCTTGAGCGGGACGGCACCGCGGTCGCGGTATCCGGCTCAAGGAGCCACGCGATACTAGCCAGGGCTCTTCCTGCCGACTATTTCCTCGATCCCGGCACAGGCAGGTTCCTCACCGCCCTGGAAGGCAACCCGATTCCGTCCGGTTCGAGGGGAATGGTGATAGGCTCGGCCTTGGCCCAGGCCTTGGCCGTGGGGCTGGGGGATTTGCTGACCGTAGTAACCCCTGGGGCCGAAGCCGACGATACGGCCCAATACTTGGGATCCGGCTACGCTCCCAGGCTTTCAACCTTCCGAATCACAGGCATTGTAAGCGCCGGCTATAGGGACTTGGACGCCCTATGGGCGTTCATATCCCCGGAAGCGGGAGATCGTATCCTTTCCTATCCATCCTCAACCGCATTTATAGGCCTTAAGGTTGAAAATCCTTACGGCGGCGAGCTTGGGGGTGAGATCAGGAACAAGGTTGGCGATGCGATGAAGGGGTTGTATCCCCAATGGTTCGAAGACTATCTTGTCAGGACATGGCCCGAGTTGGAACAGAGCCTCTATGCTAACTTCGGCACCACAAAGACAATGCTGTTGTTCATCATGGCCATAATTCTCTTGGTTGCCGCTGTCAACCTGGGTTCGGCGCTCTCGACGTTCGTAGCCGAGAGGACCATGGAGATCGCCGTATTGAGGAGCCTGGGAGCATCGGATAGGACGATAGGCGGCATCTTCACGG
Source organism: Spirochaetota bacterium (assembly GCA_040757435.1). Lineage (GTDB taxonomy): Bacteria > Spirochaetota > Spirochaetia > Treponematales > Rectinemataceae > VKGY01. The sequence continues at coordinate 21,764 of JBFLXC010000006.1, forward strand.
GAGCCGGGCTCCTGGCTGGCGCCGTTGGGACGATACTGGGGGTTGGGGCGGGCCTTCTTCTGGCGGTCAACATAAATCCATTGATCCGCTGGGTCGAATGGATCGTCAACGCCGGGGACGCGACGCTGTCGCGATTGGCGGGAAGGCCGGCCTTGCCTCTCAAGCTTTTGGACCCCGGATATTACCTGGAAGCCATTCCCTTGGTGGTGGATTTCAAGAGCGTAGCCATGGTCGTAGCCGCAAGCCTGGTCCTGAGCGTCGCCGTATCGCTCCTTCCATCCAGGAGGGCCGTGCGCATTTCCGTCCAGGACCTGATAAGGAAAAGCTGAGTCTTTTCTATCAATTTCTCCAATCGTATGCTACTATCCACGGCGTATATTAGGTGGAGGACTGTATGGCAAAAAGAACAGCGTCGCGAACAGGCGACTTCGCAAACGAAAAATCAGATGTCTTCGCTTCGGATTCCGGGCAGGCCAAGGCGGGAAAAAATCCGGAGAACCAGGAAAAGATCAAGGCCTTGGAAGCCGCGCGGCTGCAGATAGAAAAGCAATTCGGCCAAGGCTCCATCATGAAGCTCGGCACCTACGACAGCGCAAAGGGGATAGAATCCATTCCTTCCGGGTCCATCCTCCTTGACGAGGCGCTGGGAATAGGCGGCTATCCCAGGGGCAGGATCATCGAGATCTACGGGCCAGAGTCCTCAGGAAAGACGACCCTGGCCCTGCACGCAATAGCGGAGGCCCAGAAAAAGGGCGGAATCGCCGCCTTCATCGACGCGGAGCACGCCCTGGATCCTGTCTACGCCAGGAACCTCGGGGTCGACATAGACGAGCTTTGGGTCTCCCAGCCTGACAACGGCGAGCAGGCATTGGACATCGCCGAGTCCCTCATACGCTCCGGCGCGGTTGATATCATCGTCGTGGATTCCGTCGCCGCCCTCACTCCCCAGGCGGAGATAGAAGGAGAGATGGGAGACGCCCACGTGGGGCTCCAAGCCCGCCTCATGAGCCAGGCCTTGAGGAAGCTTGCGGGCACCTTGTCCAAAAGCAAGACCATCCTCATTTTCATCAACCAAATCCGCATGAAGATCGGCGTCATGTTCGGCAATCCCGAGACGACCACGGGGGGAAACGCCCTTAAGTTCTACGCCTCCGTCCGGCTCGAGGTGAGGAAGATAGAAACCATAGAAAAGGGAGACGAAGACGCCATTGGAAACAAGGTGCGGGTGAAGGTGGTGAAGAACAAGGTGGCTCCGCCTTTCCGCAGGGTCGAGTTGGAAATCATATTTGGAAAAGGAATTTCCGCATCTGCCTCCTTGCTGGACGCGGCGGTAAAATACGAAATAATCGACAAGAAAGGCGCCTGGTATACCTGGGGAGAGGAGAAGGTGGGGCAGGGCAGGGAAAACGCAAAGCAATATCTCGAACAGAACGCCGAGGCCCGGACAGCCATCGAGGCGCTGGTGCGGGAGAAGATGTCCGCCCGCAACAAGCCGGAACCCTTTGCGGAGGCATCGCGCTCCGCCGAAGGGGCGGCGGCATCAGCCAGGGGCTCCAAGGCCTCCGCGCCTACCGAGGATGACGCCGTGGGCGTCATAAGCGCGGAGGACTTGTTCTAGGAATGGAGACGATATGGCTAGGCCTGGGCTCGAACCTTGGCGATCGCCGTTCCAACCTTGAGAAGGCCGTCGAGCTCCTCGCCTCACAGGTGGGAGACGGGAAGCTTTCGGGGCTCTGGATGTCCAAGGCCAGGTACGTGGAGGACCAGCCGGATTTCTTGAACGCAGTCCTGAAGGGCTCAACGTCCCTTGGGCCGAGGGAGCTTCTCACGTTTGTCAATGGAATCGAGAAAGCCTTGGGAAGGGACAGGTCGGCCTACGTGGCCAAGGGTCCCCGCCCCATAGACATCGACATTCTTCTTTACGGTTCCGCCATCATCGCCGAGTCAGATCTCATCATCCCCCATCCGGCCATGAGGGAGAGGAAATTCGTCCTTCTCCCTCTTCTCCAGCTCGACCCGGACCTTAGGGATCCGGTATCGGGCAAAAGCTTCGCCTCCTACCTCAAGGGCATGCCTCGCCAGGGTATTTACCCGCTTTCCGCAGGCGGATATGATGCACCCTATCCGTGATGAACAGCAGCCAGAACGCCATAGACCCCGCCGATTTTGCCTCCGAGGGCGGGGAAAGTCCCTCGTCCAAACGCAGCTTCCATGTCAGCGACTTCGACGGTCCACTTGATCTTCTTCTTTTCCTCATCAAGAAAAACGAGATGAGCATCTATGACATCCATATCGCCTCCATAACCGAGCAATACCTCGAATGCCTGGAGGCTGAGGATTCGGTGGACCTTGACGAGCTTTCCGAGTTCTACAATCTGGCGGCCACCCTCTTGTTGATAAAATCCCGGCAGCTACTTCCTTCGTCGGAGATGGATGACGAAGATTTCGACGATCCGAGGCAAAGCCTTATAGACAAACTCATCGAGTACCAAAAATACAAGAAACTGGCGGTGCTCATGGAGCAGAGGGAGATGGAAGTGGAGTGGACCCTTGAGCGGGCGAGCATGCAGCGCGTCCTTCCCTTCCCGGATACGCCGACGGATGAGCTTTGGGCTGACCTCGACGTTTGGGACCTTTTAAGGACCTTCTCGTCCCTGGTTCAGAACTTCGATTCCGAGAGGATCATCGACCTTTATGAGGAAATCTCCATCAATGAGAAAGTCGCCCTCATGCTGGAGCTCCTGGAACGCAAGGGACGCTTCTCCTTCGTCGAGCTAGTGACACGTCCCAGGTCGGCCCTCGACCTGTCCTGCGCCTTCCTCGCCCTCCTGGACTCGGTTAAAAACCGTCTCGTGCGGATCAGGCAGCACAAGTTGTTCGGCGACATCCTAATATTTCCCTTCGAAGGTGGAACCGCCCATGGATGAGGATAGGAAGACAGCCCTGGTGGAAGCGATACTGTTTCTTGAGAGCGAAGCCATGGAGGAGAGCCGCCTCGCTTCGGCGAGCGGATTGACCGTCGAGGAAGTGAGGGAGGCGCTGCAGAGGCTTTGCGTGGAATACGAATCTCCCACGCGGGGGATTTGCCCCCTCCAATCCGGAGGAGGCTGGATCCTCGCGCCCAAGGTAGAGATTTGGGAAGACTTGAAGGACCGGTACGGACGGAAGAACGAGACAAAGCTCTCAAGGGCGGCCATGGAGACTCTTTCCATCATCGCCTATTCGCAGCCCATCACAAGGGCGGAAATCGAAGCGATCCGCGGGGTCTCCGCGGACGGGATGGTGCGGTATCTCCTAGCCCGAGGGTTCATAGGGGAGTCGGGGAAAAAAGACATTCCGGGAAAGCCGATGCAGTACGGCACCACCCAGGAGTTCCTCAAGTATTTCAAGCTAGGATCCATAGCCGATCTGCCTAAGCTCGACGACATCGAGCGCCACCGCTTCGGCCAATCCGAGGAATCCCTAGGATGAGCAGGCAGCGCCTCCAAGCCTACCTCGCCTCCTGTGGCCTTGGTTCCCGCCGGTCCTGTGAAAAAATCATTCAGGATGGCAGGGTGAGCATAGACGGCCTTCAAGCCCACCTGGGCCAGAGCGTAGAGGACGGACAGCGCGTTGAAGTGGACGAAAAACCCGTGAAGCCGCAGGAGACCATGAGGTATCTCATCCTCAACAAGCCTCCCGGCTTCGTCTCCTCCATGGCGGACGAAAGGGACAGGCCCATAGCCGCGAGTCTCCTCGGTCCGTCCGTCCCTGAGCGGGTCTACAACGTAGGCCGCCTTGACCAGTGGTCAAGCGGCCTTTTGCTGTTCACCAACGACGGAAGCCTGGCGAAGCTTCTCATCCATCCTTCCGGGGAAGTGGACAAGGAGTACAGGGTAGCCACGGACCGGCCAATCCCCGCCGAATTCGTCCAAGGCTTCTCCAAAGGGGTCGTGGTGGACGGGGTCATGTACAAGGCCAGGAAGGTGGAGATACTTGGGGAGAAGGAAGCCCGCATCGTCCTTGTGGAGGGGAAGAACAGGGAAATCCGACGAGTGCTCGCCCATTACGGCATGCGCGCCTTGGCCTTGCGGAGGGTGAGGCTCGGTCCGCTGGAGCTGGGCGCCTTGGCGGAAGGGGAACATAGGGAGCTGGCGAGGGAGGAAGTGGAGGCGCTGCGGCGGTACTCGATGAAGGGAAGGGGGGATACGCGATGATAGTCGCCATGGACGGACCCGCGGGATGCGGCAAATCCACCATTGCCAAGCTGCTATCCCGGCGGCTTGGCTTTTTGTACATCAACTCCGGCAACATCTACCGGGCGATAGCCTGGGCATCCATCGACAGGGAAGTCCCCTTGGAAGCCCCGGAACGCATCGTCGAATTGGCCAGGGGGCTCTCGATAGTCTACGAGAGCGAAGGCAGCCTCAGGGTGGACGGCGCGCCCCTCTCCTCGGAGTTGCGAAGCGCCGAGGTCGACGCCATCGTCGCCCAGGTGTCGGCGATCCCGGAGGTGCGGGACGTGGTGAACGCGATCGTACGGGACACTGCGAAGGGCAAGGACGCGGTGGTGGAGGGAAGGGATATGACCACCGTGGTGTTCCCGGACGCCCAGGCGAAGTTCTACATAGACGCCTCTGTGGAAGAGAGGGCCAGGCGGAGGTTCGCCCAAGGCTCATCCCGGGCGAGCTTCGAACAGATCCTCGCGAACATCAGGCTGAGGGATGAGATAGACAGGAGCAAGCCAGTTGGAGCCCTAAAAATCGCCCCCGGGGCGGTCTATTTGGACACATCAGGCTTGACCATAGATCAAGTTTATGAGACAGTGAACAGTAAAATTCTACACTTAAGGGAAGGACATGGAGAATAAGGAAGTGGAAATGGACGTCGCCGCTCCCGCCCGCGACGAATTCCAGACACAATTGCAGGAGCAGTACCTCAAGAGCTTTGAGGGCCTGGAGGAGGGAGATCTTATCGATGGAAAAGTCGTCCAACTCGCGGGCGATTTCGTTTTCATCGATGTCGGTTACAAGTCCGAGGGCAAGATTCCCGTCGTCGAATTCGGCGAGAACGTTCCCAAGGTCGGAGACGACGTAAAAGTCATCCTGATCAAGAAGGAAACCCATTCCGGAGAAGTGATCGTATCCAAGAAGCGCGCGGACGAAAAGGTATTCTGGCGGTCCGTCGCGGTGGCCTTCAAGGAACACCAGCCTGTGGAAGGCAAGATCGACAAGGAAGTCAAGGGTGGCTTCGAAGTCGACCTCGGCCACGGACTGAAGGGATTCCTTCCCTCGTCGAAGGCTGACATCCAGAGGGTGGAAAACGGCGAAGAGTTTGTTGGACTGAAGAGTTCCTTCTATCTCGAGCGCCTCTACTCCGAGAAAAAGATCAATATTATCCTCAACCGCCGCAAGTGGCTTGAGGAAGACATCGATAAGCGCAGGGAAGATTTCTTCCAGAGCGTCCAGATCGGAGACACGGTCAAGGGAACGGTGAAGAGCTTCACCAGCTTCGGAGCCTTCATCGACCTGGGCGGCTTCGACGGCCTCCTGCACATCAACGACATGAGCTGGGGCCATGTGACTCGGCCCAAGGATTACGTGCGCAAGGGCCAGGAGATCGAGCTCAAGGTTATCAGGCTCGAGCCCGAGGAGAAGAGGATCAACCTTTCCCTCAAGCATTTCTCCCAGGATCCTTGGTTCACCTTCGAGGAGAAATACCACCTCAACGACGTGGTCAAGGGAAAAGTCACCAAGCTCACGGACTACGGCGCCTTTATAGAGCTAGAGGAGGGGATCGAGGGCCTTGCCCACATCTCCGAGTTCTCCTGGGTCAAGAAGGTGCATAAGCCCGAAGACATGCTCAAGCCGGGAGACCTGGTGGACTGCATGATCCTCGGCTACGACATCCAGGCAGGCAAGGTTTCGCTGGGCCTCAAGCAGGTCCAGGACAATCCCTGGGACTCCATCAACGAGCATTATCCCCTGGGGATGCGCCTCACCAGGAAGATCGTGAAGGTTACCAACGCTGGAGCCTTCATTGAGCTTGAGGAAGGAATCGACGGATTCCTCCACGTGGACGATCTCTCCTGGACCTCCAGGATCAAGAACCCCGCGTCCGTCCTCCACGAAGGAGAGGAAATCGAAGTTGTGGTCATCGAGAGCAGCCCAGAGGAACGGAATATCCGCCTTGGCGTGAAGCAGCTTTCGGAAGACCCCTGGAGATCCTTCGCAAGGGCTTTCCATGTTGGCTCCATCGTCGACGGCGTCGTTTCCAACGTCACCGACTTCGGTGTCTTCGTGAAGGTCCAGGGCGACATCGACGGCCTGGTCAAGAAACAGGACCTGAGTTCCGACAGGGACGAATCCTGGGACGACGCGCTCAAGAAGTTCGCCCCCGGCATGGCGGTGAAGGCTGTGGTGATCGACCTCAACCCCGATCGCCAGAAGCTTGGCCTTTCGATTAGGGACCTTGTCCAGCGCCAGCAGAGGGAAGAGATCTCTCGTTTCATCCAGAACGAAGAGGGCGAAAACGGCTTTACCATCGGCGATCTGCTTAAAGTTCGCGATACGAACAAGAAAAATTCCTGATCCCTATCCCTTCGCGGAAGGATCGAGGTAAGAACCGACGATGTACGGGACGATAGACCAGGCCAAGTTTGAATTGCTCATCGACGTATGCGCGATGATCAATTCAAACTACAGCGACGCCCGGTCCCTCGTCTCGGGCATCATCGAGTCGTCAGCCAAGCTCGTGGGCGCCCAAGCCGCGAGCTTGGCCCTTCAGGACCCCGTCACAAAGCAGCTCCGCTTCGAAATCGCCTCGGGACCCAAAAAGGACGAGGTCCGGGGCCGCAGCGTGGGGGAAGGGGAGGGGATTGTCGGCTGGGTAGCCCGGCAAGGGCAGTCCCTGATCGTCAACGATCCGGATAAGGATCCCCGTTTCTCCCCATCAATTTCAAAAGACGTAGATTTTCCCACCAACTCCATCCTCGCCGTTCCCATGAAGGTAAAAGGCGCGATAGTCGGAGTCATAGAAGTCCTCAACAAGCAGAAAGGCCGCTACTTCAACGACGAGGACTTGAAATGGCTTGAGATCTTCGCCCTCCAGGCGGGGATAGCCATCGAAAACGCCAGGTACCTGGAAAAGACGTCCAGGGAACTCCAATACCTGTCCGACAAGGCGAGGGAGCAGGCAGGCTGGCACAACCTCGTGTACGCTTCCCAGGCCATGGCGGAAAAGCTTGAGCTCGCGGACCGCCTGGCGGCCAGCGAAGCCTCCGTCCTCATACTCGGCGAAAGCGGGGTAGGGAAGGAGTTGTTCGCCGAGAGGATACACCTGTCCTCCCGGCGGGCGGAAAAACCCTTCGTCCGGGTAAACTGCGCCGCCCTCCCGGAGAACATCCTGGAGAGCGAACTCTTCGGCCATGTGAAGGGAGCCTTCACCGACGCGATCCAAGACAGGAAGGGCAGGTTCGAAGTCGCCGAAGGGGGCACGATTTTCCTGGACGAGATCGCCGAGCTTCCCCTGAGGCTCCAATCAAAGCTCCTGAGGGTACTGCAGCAAAAGTGTTTTGAGAAGGTTGGATCTTCTGAGACGAGAACCGCGGACGTTCGCATCATCGCCGCCACGAACCGGGATCTCGAGGCCATGGTGGAAAGGCAGGAGTTCCGCTCCGACCTTTATTACCGCCTCAACGTGCTGCCCTTGCTCATCCCTCCCCTGAGGGAAAGGAAGGATGATGTCGCCGCCTTGGCCGGACACTTCCTGGAACGCTTCGCCCGGGAAACCAACAAGCGCCTTGAGGGCTTTTCCGAAGCCGCGATGGAGCGCATGCTTTCCTACGCCTGGCCGGGGAATGTAAGGGAATTGGAAAACGCCGTGGAAAGAGCCGTGGTCATGGCTAGGGACAGCCGGATAGGGGCGAACGACCTCATGATCGGCGGCAAGGCCGAGGAGGTTGAGGATTATCGCGGAAAAAGCCTCAAAACCGCGGTCAACATCTTCAAGTCCCATTATTTGAGAAGCTCCCTCGCCCTGCACGGCTGGAACCAGACAGCTACGGCGAAAGCGCTGGACATTCAGAGGACGTATCTGTCGCGCCTCATCAAAGAACTGAACATCGTACAACCCAAGGAGTAAGCCGTGGAACCAAAAGCCACCATCGTCGCGCCCGACAAAGAGGAAGACAAGAGCCTGTCGAGGAAGATATCGGATTTCATCTCAAAGCGGAGAGTGCTGTTCCTCTCCATCCTGGGAGCCATACTCGCCGTCGTTCTCGCCGTGGGCGCCTACACCCTGATAACCCAATCAGCGAGGGACAATTCTTCCAGGGCTTTGGAGGTCGCGCGAGCCAAGGTCACCGCCTGGGCAGAGGAGACCGACGAGGCGAAGAAGGCAGAGCTTGATGCCGCGTTGCACGGCGAACTGGACACGATCATCGCAAAATGGGCGAAGAGTTTCGCAGCCCAGCAGTCCCTCTACATCAAGGCTTCCCTCTTCTCCAGCAAACAGGATTGGGTGAATGCAGAGAAGTACTACCTGGACGCCGCCTCCTTGCTTCCCAAGACCTATCTTGCTCCCATCGCCCTCGAAAACGCCGCAGTCTCGGCGGAAGAGCAGGGGAAGGCCGACAAGGCTTTCGAGTATTACGGAAAGATCATTGCAGACTATGTCTCGGACGTTCCCAATCTGGCCCACGCGCACTTCTCCCTGGGCAGGCTGAGCGAAGCCAAGCAAGATTGGAAGGCCGCGTTGGAGCATTATCAGAAGCTACAATCCGATTTCGCATCTTCCGATTGGGCTCTTCTTGCGAAAAACCGCATTATATTCTTAAAAGCTCAGGGATACGACAAGCAATAGGGTATTTTGCAATAATATGAAAGCCGTCCGGGAAAGACAAAGAAGGTTTCGTTTTCTATCCCGGGCGGCTTTTCTGTTTCCAACCGCCCTCATTGCCCTTGCCTGTGGGCTGCCGAACGTTCCCTATCTCTATCCTCCCGCTGAATTCGACGTGGGCAATACCTCCATAAAGATCACAAGCAACCAGGAGAACTACCAGGCTTCCGAGGGCTCGGACCAGAGCTACCTTGGCATGGAAATCTATTACCATGTGTTCGATTCCACCACCGCCGCAAACGCGAAGGTGGCGCAGATCGTAAGCCTATCGGCGACCTACGAGAAATCCCCCGCATCATTCATCAAGGCAATCACCGGCGCAAGCCACAGGTTCCAGCGCCTGAGGAATTCCACGAACAATTCGGCACCTCTCATCCCCATAGCAAATCCCGCCGTCGCCTCGTCCTTCTATGTCAATCCATCCCGATCAACCTCATGGAATATGACCGATGAGGACCTTGTCGAGATATCCACCATTGTCAGGAATATATCGAACAGGGTGCTTGGAGATCTGGACTTCAAGGCCATGGATTTTTTATCGGGTGATGACGACTACACCGGAGTATCTTCGCCAGGCACGATCTACATCGTTCTCTTCGGCATCTCCTTCGGAAAGGATCCCGAGAGCATCGGCGTCGCATTGTACAGCATTCCCAATATCGACCAGGACATCATCGAATATACGCCGGCGGGGTAGGATCCGTATGCGTGAGCAAAGGTATCAGCCGGGGCATGGCTGATAGGATTTTTCATCTACCTAGCTTCGTATAATGTATATTCTGTCTACTTATGCGCAAGGCGAAATATCAAACCGAATCGATTCCTCCCATGGGATCTACAACGACTCGAAAAGCCTGCTGAAACCAGCTGAAGCCGAGCCCTCTCCCAAGTCCTTATTGGCGCACAGTATAGACTTTCGGATTATTTTCGTTCCGCCCAGGATGCTTTCGGTGCCTAGCGCGGACTTGAGCATCGCAGTCAAGGAGGATTCCTTTCCCCGCGCATCGAAAACATCGACGAGGATTGTCAAGGAATCGTGGCTGAGGCCTGCGTTGGCGCAATGTGGATTGTCTCTGATGCTAGAGAAGAAAGCTTGGGCGAGATTCGCCTGGTCGAAGGATACCGAATATCGAGAGCCAAGGTACATGGAACCTATGGTATTCTTGCCTTCCCTTCGGCGCTTTCCAAGGCGTATCTCATTGACCCTTATGCCTGCAGGCAATAAAGCTTGGAGGCGATTATTCATTATTTCTTTGTTATGTATATATATATCCTTATCCAGCCATACTGCGAGAAGCTCTTCTTCCGACTCAATTCCCAGGGCCAAAGGCTGGTTGAGTTCGATTTTCGGAGCGGGATTGAATCCTTCGGAATACCGGGCGGGCAAGTCCAAGATCTCAAAGGCACGGGTGAAGATGGTGGCGAAGGAATGCAAAGGATAGAAAACAGCTGCTCCTGTCCTGGTATAGGAGATCACGAGACGTTGGTCTGCCAAGGTGTCGTGGTGGGGTTCCCCGACTTGTGAAAACCCTGTCTCCAAGTATTCTGTCGACTCTTGCGTCTCAGACGCGTGCGCATCCTTCGCCTTTTTGGCCAGCGTGTCAAGGACAAGGCCGAATTTGTCGTTGCATGAGCCGCAAGGATGGCTGCAGTCTTCCTCGCATGCGGAAGTGGGCAGGCTCCCTTCCGAACATTCCTTTTCCTTTTGGAAATATCCCTTTCCGACGAAAAGGTGGACCGAATCCCAAGGCAATGGAGCGTCGTCGGCCCGCTGGCCGAGAAACTCGATCCTGGGATCGTAGCCGTCGCGCTCCCTTGCCTCATCCAACGCCATTTCCCAAGCAGCCTTGTTGAAGTAATCGTCCCAGGCGTCGAAGCATGCGCCTTTCCTGTAGGCCGATAGGATGATGGAGGCCGCCCTCTCGTCGCCCCTGGAAATTAGACCTTCCAAAGTAGATGTGAAGGGAGAATGATAGGAGATTGAAATGTGCCTGTGGCGGCGGAGTGCGTCTTTTATGTAGTAGATTGTCTCCAGGGCCGTCTTTTCGTCGATCTGCGCTTCCCTTTCGTAGGGTGTGTGGGGCTTGGGGATGAAGGTGCCGATGTTGACGTTCAGGGGCATCCTATCACGTTGGGCGATTTTATCCAAAAACGCCGCGATTTCCTCCCCCTCCCCCCTTCCCTGCCCCGGAACCGGCAGCCCGCTCATGAAATAGAACTTGGCGGACTTGAAGCCATATTTTCTCGCTTCCGCCAGGATACCCATAATTTTTTCAAAGTCCACTGACTTGTTAATGCGTTTCTGCCAATCCTCGTTGGGCGTCTCGACCGCGAAAGTAAGACCCGACTTCCTCACCTCCGAGAGTTGGGCGATCAAGGGAAGGGTGAAGCTGTCGACCTTAAGGCTGGGAAGCTGGAAAGATACGAATTTTCCCTTCCAAAGGACGTTCAGCTCGTCGAGCAGGACGGCGATTTCTGGATAATCCCCCGAGGAGAGGGAAGCGAGTGTGATTTCCTTGTAGCCGCCAAGGGCAACCAGATTCTTCACTTCCTCCTTGATGGTTTCCTTGGCCTTCACCCGCTGGGGTCGATACAAGTATCCGGCATGGCAAAACCTGCAGCCGTTGGGACAGCCCCGCATGATTTCCACCGTGCCGTGGCTCTGGACGGTTTGGAGCACGGGGACGGGATAGGCTGTCGAGGCTGGCTTGAAGGTGAAATCGGCGTACATAGCTTTCCATGCATGCTTTTCCTCATGCCTTACGCCCTTGGGCATCCAAAAGGCGGCGCTTTGGCGGAGCAGCTCGAGAATATCCTCCCTACCCTGCCCCTGCCGCTTGAGCTGGGCCGCAGCCCTGAGGATGGTGTAGAATTCCCCTTCCGCTTCGCCTATATACACTGCGTCCAGGAAGGGAGAGAGCGGCTTGGGATTCGTTACCGCCGGACCGCCTGCTATGACGATGGGATCTTCTTTTCCCCGTTCTTCGGAGAGGAGGGGGATTTTGCCGCTTTCAAGGACTGCGAGGATGTTCGTCGCCAACAGCTCATATCCGACGGAAAAGCCGAGGATATCGAAATCCCGGAGGGGGATTCCGCTCTCCAGGCTATGGAGAGGAACACTTTTCTTTTGTAGAAGAGCGCGGTAGTCGGGCGCGGGGGCGAAGACCCTCTCGCATAGGATTTCGCGGTCCATCTCTCCTAAATCATTGTATAATATGCGGATAGCATTGTTGGACATGCCGATTTCATACATATCCGGGAAGCATAAGGCTAGGCTGAGCCGAGAATCCCCAAGGTTTGCCTGCGGATGGGAACCCAGCTCTCCTCCGAGATATCGGGAAGGCTTTTTGATATCGTAGAGAGAGGCTCCGAAAACCTCCAAAGGATTGATTTTCTGTATGATATTTTTCACATTCTATACCTTCGGGCTGAGATGCCGAGCAAAAAACCCACTCCGATCATGGCCGCCCATAGGGAAGAGCCGCCGTACGAGATGAAATATAGGGGAATGCCCGTTATCGGCATTATGCCTATGGCCATGCCTACGTTTATCATGAAATGGAATATGAACATGCCGAAGAGACCGGCCCCTACGAGCTTGGAATAGTTGTCCTTGGTGCTGCCAAGGAGGTAAAGGATACGGAGGAGGAAAAAGCAGAAGAGAACGATGAGGACCAAGGAGCCCACGAATCCCCATTCTTCCGCGATGATGGAGAATATGAAGTCCGTGCTCTGCTGGGGTATGAAGCGGGCGTGGCTTTGGGTCCCTTGGAGGTAGCCCTTGCCGAAGAATCCACCCGATCCGATCGCCGTCATGGCCTGGATAATGTTCCACCCCGCCCCTTGGGGATCCACGTTGGGATTTAGGAATACCATGAGGCGCATGAGCTGGTATTCCTTGAGCACTTTGCCCGCGGCGTAGGAGAGGAGTATGGATGTGTCCACCACGCCGAAGAAGTAGGAGAGCCAAAAATAATACTTCTTTTTGAAGGCGAACCAACCCCACAAGGCAAGGCCGAGGACGAGGAAAAAGAAGACGGCGGCCAGGAATAGTATTGTCTCCCTTTGGTAGGCCAGCTCCACAATGTTCCCTGGGGCGAAGAAATATTTTCCTGCCAGGGGCAGTATCATGAGCGCGAAGGTGCCCCCCATGGAAAGCAGGATGAAGAGGGTGTACCTAAGGTCCAGGTTGCCTACGAAAAGCATGGTCAGCAGGATAGGGAAAAATACCAGGGCGGAGCCGAAATCCGGCTGGGAGAGGATGAGAAGCACGGGAAGGCCAACGATGATTCCGCTTCCAAGCAACCTGTGGAGGCTTCCCTTGTGCTCCGAACCGTCCAGGTATCCCGCCAGGTATAGGATTGTTATCAGCTTGGCGAATTCCGCGGGTTGAATGCCGTATTCCCCTATGCCTATCCATGCCCTTGCGCCGTTGACCAGCCTTCCGGCGAATCGGGTGTAGAGAAGTACGATGAGTATGCCTATGTAGGCGAATACCATGTAGTCCTTGATCCTGCTCAGGTCCAAGGCCAGGGCGAGAAGGAGGAGCACCAATCCCGTCGCAGCCCAGAGAAGCTGCTTGGCGTATTCGTTGGAGAAGCGGAATCCTTCGGCATCCACTCCCGCAGAGGCTATGGATGCAATGCCGATCCCAATCAGCAGCGCCATGGAGACGAAGAGGAGGTAGTCCATCTCCTTGAGGAACTTGGGAGTGTTGAGGCTTTTCACTCCGCCCTCCCCCGCAGCCTGGATCCGCCCAATGACACGCCAAGGGTCTTGGCGGCTTCTTCTGCGCTCTGGCCTGCGAAGATAGACTGGAAGATCACGTTCGCAGCGTACGGTGCCCACCATTCCCAAGGATTGGTCGCCTCGATCATGGTGACGACCACGATCTGGTCCTCAGGCTTTGCGTCGTAAGGGCCGTAGGAAGCGAACCAAGAGTGCCAGCGGTCCTTGAGTCCGACTTCGGCGGTCCCTGTCTTGCCAGCCACTCCTACGGCTTTGGTCGAAAGGGGCACGCGGGCCGTACCCTGGGTGATTACATTCCGAAGATGGTCCCTGACTTGGATGAAGGTTTCGGGGCGGATGGAAACACGCGAAAGCTCTTCCCTTTCAATCTTCTGGAGTATCGCTCCTGTTTCGGGATCCCGCACTTCCTTCAAGATGTGGGGCCGGTAAATAACCCCGTCGTTGACGATCAGGGCTAACATGTTTGCGACCTGGAGTGGGGTCGATAGTAGGAAACCTTGGCCGATGGAGATGTTCATAGTATCCCCTGGCGTCCACCTGTCGCCTATGCTCTGTTCCTTCCATTTCGGCGTAGGGACGGCGCCCGCGTTCTCTCCTGGAAGGTCGATGCCCGTGAGTTTCCCGAATCCGAAATCCGCGGCGTAGGAAGCGATGTTGTCCACGCCGAGCGCATCCCTTCCCACGGTCCAATAATAGATGTCGCAGGACTCCGCCAAGGCGGTCTTCAAGTCAACGAGTCCGTGGCCGGGAGCTCGGATGTGGCAATTCCACTCCCGGCCTCCGTATTCCATCACGCCGCGGCAAAGGACCTTCGCGGTGGGAGAAAAAACGCGCTCCTCCAGGATGGCCGTGGTGAGCACGGTCTTGAAGGTTGAGGCGGGAGGATAGGAGGATTGGACCGCCCGGTTGAGCAAGGGCTTGTTGGGATCGGCGAGGAGGGATGCGTATTCGGCGCCTGCTTTGCTGGAGGAGAAGATATTGGGGTCGTACCAAGGATAGGATACCATGGCCAGGATCTCACCGGTCGCAGGCTTGAGCACGATGGCGGAGCCCATCCTGGGTCCAAGGGCCTTCTCCGCTATGGCCTGGATATTCTTGTCCAAGGTGAGGACGAGGTTCTTGCCCGCCTCTGGCAGCTCAACCTTGGATTTATCCTCCGCCAGATCCTTGCCCTTAACGTCAACGGTCTTGAAGAGCCTTCCGTCCTTGCCTTTCATCAGGCTGTCGTATTGGCGCTCGATGCCCGCCTTGCCCACGATGTCGTCCTCGGAATACCCCTGGTTGAACCGCAGCTTGTATTCATCCCTTCCGATTTCTCCCACGTAGCCAAGCACGTGGCCCAGGGAACCAAGGTTCAGGTATTTCCGGTTCGGCCGTGAATTCCAGTAGACGCCGGGGTATTCATCCTTCTTTTCCGCGATTTTCACTATTGTCGAATAGTCCGCGGCGTTGGCAATGGTTATGGGTTGGTAAAGGTGGTAGTACTTCTCGGGGATTTTCCTCTTGATCTCTTGGACGCCGATGCCCAAGATGGCCGCCGTTCTGGCGAACACCTCTTCCCTTTCCGAGCTCTTGATTTCCGCGGGTAGTATTTCCACCGAAAAGGCTTCCTCGTTCGTCGCCAGGGGAATGTCGACGTTCCTGTCGAATATTTCCCCTCGGGCGGCTGGGATCTTAACCGACTGGACGGCGTAGGTGGTCGCCTTGGCCTTGAACTCCTCATGCCTGGCGACTTGGAGCGAAAAAAGTCTAAGGACGAATACGCCGCCCAAGGCGAGGACTATAAGCCCCAGAAGCTTGAGGCTGCCTGAGGTTTCGATTTTTGGACCGGTCATGATTCTGTCACTCCGCGGGTGACGAGGAATTTGCTGCCCTTTTCAACGAGGAAGAAAAACAAGGGCGACAAGGCCCCGTTTATCGATGCCTCGACCCAGAGGCGAAGGTCGCCCAATGAATAGGCCCCTATGTCTTCCCTGCGGAATATCCCTAGAAGGAAAATGCTCGCGACGGCTTTCGCAAGGGTTGCGGCGAAACCGAGGATCACCGGTATGAATAGTCTGTCGGAGGTAATTACCTTTCTGAATCCTTGCATGGCGTACAAGGGCAGCAACAGCAGGAAGGCCGAGTACCCCAATGGGGATGCGGAGAGGAGGTCGCGGGCCAACCCTGTCAGGAAAGCGGCGAACAGGGCCTCGTTGCCCTTGTTGAGATATGCGACCCATAAGAGGATTCCCAAGGCGAAATCGGGGGAAATGCCCCAGACGATTCCGTCCTTGAACCATGTCGTCTGCACAAAAGTGAGGATGACTGCCAGGAGGGTGGAAAGGAAGACAGCCTTTTTCATTGTCGAGCCTCTTCCTGGCGCGAGGCGGTGCCTACGACGAACAGGTACTCCAGTTTGGAAAAATCAATGACCGGCTCAAGGGAAATGATAGCCGAGCTGCTGTATTCCGGGAGCGAAACCTGCCTAACCCGGCCGATAGCCACATCGGGAGGATAAATCGAATCGAGTCCGGAGGTGACCACCAAATCTCCAACCTGGATTTCAGAAGCGTTCAACTTCGACACATAGCGCATCTCAAGAAGATTCAACACATCGCCCGTCCCGTTGACCAGGCCTTCGGTGCGGGTGCGCGAAAAGCGGGCGGAAACATAAAACCGCTGGCTGTAGATCGGCAAAACAGAGCTTGTTCCCTCCAGGGTGGAAAGGACTTTGCCCACCAAGCCTTCGGTGCCGCCCTGGAACGCCGTAACCGCCAGATCCTTCACTATGCCGTCCCCGTTTCCTTTGTCTATCACGAGGGTGGAGTAAAGCAAGTTCGGATCCTTCGCTACGATCTGGGCCGAAGCAAGGATGGATCGTATGTTGTTCGCGAAGCCAAGCTGCTCCTTTAGCCTCTCGTTCTCCGCCCTGGTTTCGGCATAATCCCTTTCCATTATTTGAAAGTTCTCTACTTTTTTCGCTAGGGCTTCATACTGCTCCCTGAGCTCGGACAGTTCGCGCACAGCGAAGGCCGTGCGTTGGAAGAAGCCCCCAAGGCCTGAGAAGACGGATTGGGCCGCACCAAGGACTGTAGATCCGACGCGTTCGGGCAGGGATAGTATGCTGCCTGTTGAGACAGATACCAGGATGACCGAAAGAGCCATCAGCAACAAAGGCACGCCATGGGTGGAGAACGCCCTGGCTCCACGCTTTCTCGCCGACATCGCTGGGCGCTCCTACAGATTCAGGCTTTCGTACACGCTCTCCGAACCTTCCCGGCTGTTCATTGTCTCAAAGTACTTTCCCGCCCCGATGGCGACGCACTCGAAGGGTTTTTCCGCCAGGATGACCGGCACGCCCGTCTCCTTGGCGATAAGCTTTGGCAGCCCCTTGAGGAGAGCCCCTCCGCCGGAGAGGACGATTCCCCTCTCCACGATATCCGCGGCAAGTTCGGGTGGCGTCTCGCTCAAGGTTTTCTTCACTTCATCCACGATCTGGCCCACGGCGTTCATCAAAGCCTCCCGGATTTCCACGGAATCCACTTCGAAGCGCCTTGGGAGCCCGGTTATGGCGTCGTTTCCCTTTATCTCCACCTTTTCTATGGTCCTTTCCGGGCTCGCGTTTCCTATCTCGATCTTGAGGCGCTCGGCGGTTTGGTCCCCTATGTTCAGGTTGTGGACATTCTTGATATGCCGGATGATCGCCTCGTCGAATTCGTCGCCGCCGACCCTGATCGCCCGGGTCACGACCATTCCCTTAAGCGAGATGACCGAAATTTCGGTGGTTCCTCCTCCGATGTCGCAGATCATATGGCACGCGGGCTCGACGATGGGAATCCCAGCGCCTATGGCTGCGGCGAGGGATTCGGCGATAACCTTGACGCTCCTGGCTCCTGCCTTGTAAGCCGAATCAATAACGGCGTTTTCCTCCACCTTTGTTATGCAGGAGGGAACACCTATCACGATGCGCGGCTTGAACAGGATGTTCTTGTGAACGACTTTCCGGATGAAGTACTTGATCATCTTCTCCGTGAGGTCCGGATCGGCGATCACTCCGTCCCGCAATGGCCGCTTCGCGATGATATCTCTGGGAGTCCGGGATAGCATGCTCTTCGCCTCGGTTCCGACAGCGACAAGGCGGTTGGTCCCCTTCTCCACGGCCACCACCGAAGGCTCGTTGAGCACTATGCCCTTGCCCCGCACGTAGATGAGGGTATTGCAGGTTCCTAAGTCTATGCCTATGTCTTGGGAAAAGGAATCAAAAATCTTGCCCAGCGTCATCATTCCTCCCTATAACTTCTCTGTCAGCTTTTTTCGGGCCTCTGCGTGGTTCGGGTCAATTCCGATGGCTTTCCGCCATGCGGAACGGGCCTTGATTGGATCGCCTTGCGACTCGTACACCATCCCGATTCCATACCATGCCTCCGCAGACTTGGGGTCCGCGGCAAGGATGGCATTGTAATGTTCCTCCGCCCCAGCCACACTTCCTTGGGAAAGCGCGATTTCAGCGGAAAGGAACCTGGCGCGTTGGGTGACGACCGCATCCCTCGCCTCCGTTATCGCCCGACTCAAAAAAGAGGCGGCCTTTTCATCGTCGCCCATTTCTTTATAGCTCAGCGCGGCGAGCAGCATCAATACATCGCTTGGATTTGTTTGGATCGCCTTCTCGAAATGGTCGACCGCCCGGGCATGGCGGAAAAGACCAATATTCGCCAATCCGAGGTATTGGTCAAGGTCGCTCGCCTTATAGCCCTTATCCTTGGCAGTCTCCAAGTGCTTCAATGCCAGATCGAACCAAGGCTGGCCTTTTTGGTAGTAGGCCTTTCCAAGGACATATTCGATCTGGGGGCGGACCGAGAGAGTCTCCCCCAAGGCCAAGGCCTTGCGAAGGCTGAACACCGCCTGGTCGAGCAGTATTTGCCTGTCGTTTCCCTCTGGCTTGCCTAGGGACGCGTAGTATGAGGCAATCCCATGGAAACTGAGGAAAAATGGCTCAAAAGGATTCGCCGCCAATCCAGCGGCGGCGAGTTCCAGTGTCTTCTGCGCGTCTTGCCTGCCCCAGGCTTCGGCAACCGACGCCCTGGTTACCTGGCTTGCTTCCTTGCCGTTATGCTGGCCCGCTGGGCGAAGGGCGATGAAGTACAAGCCCGCGGCTAGGAGCGCGATTGCCGCGGGAAACATGAAAATGATTGCCTTCTGCCTTTTGCGGCCTGTCCTACCCATCAGACAACTCCGTGCTCCTGAATCATTCCATAAAAAAAAGAGGCTGGCCTATAAGCCGGGTTCTGTGGACGGACAAGCCGTCCCGCCGTCATCCCTCTCCCTATCCGGTTGCCCGGATCGGTGAAGCGGCCTACCCGCGATGTAACGGGCGAGCAACCCATCGCTGTTCGGCCTTGCTCCCGACGAGGTTTTCCTTGCCATGCCCGTCGCCGGGCATGCGGTGGGCTCTTACCCCGCCTTTTCACCCTTACCTCCAAAGGAGGCGGTATGTTTTCTGTGGCACTGTCTGTACGGGAAAAGCCTTGGCGACAGGTCCCAGGGCTTGCGCCCCAAGTCCCGCCGCCGGTCCCCTCCCGCCCCGGAAGTTATCCGGCGTCGCGCTCTATGGAGCCCGGACTTTCCTCGAAGCCATGAATTCCCTGCGGAACCCAAAGCTCCGCGACGGCACGGCCAGCCTCTCAAATACCCTTGTTCAGCCCTTGCGCCTTATTCTTCCCCGTCGTCGGAGAACTCTTCCCTAGGAAAGGCGGTTTTCCGGGAAGACGGCTTTCGGGAAGGGAAATCCTT